>NZ_JCAXEU010000007.1:0-136018 GCF_059758705.1 Bhargavaea sp. GQ12 | reverse complement strand
TTCCGATGTCAGGATCAGGTCGCCCGCATTCTCACTGACCGCGAGGATGGCATCCTGGTCGTAGACCATTTCTTCCGGCATTCCCCCAAAGTAGTGGAAAGCATTCTCGTGGGCCCGAATCATGTCGCCTGTCCTGAAAGGCCGGTCCAACCACTCCGCGTATTTAAAGCGGGAGTGGGAAAGGATGAAGACAATGCAATACAGCTTTCTTTCCTTTCCGTCCACCGTAAGCACCTTCAACTGTCCGAAATCCACTTGGGCCTGATGGCCCGGCCGAAACTCTGGCACCGCGGCGTAGACCCGCTGGTTCTTCACCTTCGGAATCCCATAACGCTCCCTTATATCCTTCACGTAGCTCCGGACCGTTGCCTGGGTAACGTCTTTCAGCTCCATCCGCTCAATCAGCCAATCGTGGACCTGGGCGCCGGTAAGGTCTGGATGTTCCCGAAGCCATCCGAGAATGTGCTCCCGATAGGGATCCAGCTTCTTTGGCCGCGTCTCGAGAGTGTGGATATACTCGATGAACTGCTTTGAAGACATGCCCAAGTATGAACTAACCGTATTCCTTCCGACTCCCAGCTTTTTAGAAATCTGTCTCTGTGAAAATCCCTTTCCCTCTAAGTCTTTCATCTTGTAATACAGTTCCATTTTCTTCACTTCCAATCCCTGCCTTCCGAATACTGTTCCCAGTATACAGAAGGAGTTTTTCTGGTTGGAAAGTGGCTCTATTCTATTTTTCGAAATTGGTCACTTTTAGTTTATCGGTTTCAACACTGCCGTTCTCACGGCCCTCTACGCCTTTGTAGCGCGTGACTTCACTCCGTAGATACAAGATGTACCCGCGAATAATCTCTGGGTTTAAATCGCTTACCAGGGGGCTGACTAAGCCGTGCCTGTCACGAAGATATTCCGAAAGGTACTCGATGTGTTTTCTGTATTCTTCTAATGTCCGTTGCCGTAAACCTTGAGCCTCTTTCGCGTGTACGAAGATCTCGAGCGCTTTATTTAGCGGTAGTTGGTCATCAAAGGACTGTCGGACTTGAGCCGAGTCTGTTGGTTTACCTATCCGTCTTTCTCCGATAAATTTACGTTTTGACATGGGTTCCACCTCCGATTTAGTTCGACGGCTTCCCCTTTGGATGTCCTACAGCTTACGTAAAACAAGAAAAGCCCGGTCATAGTCAGCGTTAATAACGCAGACTACGACGGGCTTTTTAAGATAGCGTCCCAGGGGAGATTCGAACTCCCGACCTACAGCTTAGGAGGCTGTTGCTCTATCCTGCTGAGCTACCAGGACATGTGCTTGCGACGTTTTCCATTATACACGATTCAGCTGCCAATGCAAAAGGGCAAATTTTTTTGTGCAGTCTTACATGTGAACCGGAAAGATCGATTTGATTTGAGGCATCAAGATAAACGAATTCTTGATATTACTAAATGGAAAGATGCAAAATTTCCTGACATCTCACGAGTAATTTTGCATTTACCAGAAAAAATGTTTCGATTATGATCGATATAGCGCTTACATTTCATTCTCATAAGGGGGCTGAATTCAGTTGAGAAAAGCAGACCAACATCATGAAGACAACAGCAAGCAGCTGGAGTTTAGCTTTTTCTGGGCAATCGTGCCTCTGGTAGTCATGATCGGAATCATGCTTTACACGGTTGTCGAACTCAAACAGGGACCACACATCCCGCTGATTGTAGGCACAGTGACAGCCGCACTAGTAGCGATAAAGACAGGATTTTCCTGGAAAGAAGTAGAGGAAATGATGTATAAGGGGATCCGGCTGGCACTGCCGGCAGTGGTCATCATTATTCTCGTGGGACTCATCATCGGTTCGTGGATGGGCGGGGGAATCGTCGCTACAATGATCTTCTATGGTCTTAAACTGCTTAGCCCAACGTATTTCCTTGTCGCGATCTGTCTGATTTGTTCGATTGTCTCACTGGCAATCGGCAGCTCCTGGTCGACGATGGGAACAATCGGTGTCGCAGGCATGGGCATCGGGATGGCGATGGGGATTTCACCGGGTATGGTCGCAGGTGCGGTTATTTCCGGCGCTTACTTTGGCGACAAGCTGTCGCCGCTATCGGACACGACCAACCTTGCTTCAGGACTGACGGATACCGATTTGTTCGACCATATCAAGCACATGCTGTGGACAACGATCCCGGCCCTCATCATTGCACTCGGAATCTATGCGTTTCTCGGTTCAAATGTGAGCGGAGCGATTGACACTGAACAAATTGCACAGACCGCTTCCGTTATGCAGGAGAGTTTTCTGATTTCTCCATGGCTACTCCTCGTACCGCTTATTGTCATCGGTATGGTGGCGCTCAAGGTCCCTGCTGTTCCCGCTCTTGTCATCGGGGCTGTGCTTGGCTTTCTCTCTCAGGTATACATTCAGGGGGATGATGCCACGGCAGCTCTCACGGCATTGCAGGAGGGCTATGCCATTGAGACAGGCAACGCCCTGGTGGACGCTCTGTTCAATGGCGGAGGATTGGATTCGATGATGTACACCGTCAGCATGACCATCGTTGCTATGACGTTCGGCGGAATTCTTGAGTATTCCGGAATGCTCAAAGCCATCATGAATCAGCTTTTGAAGCTGCTCCGGAGCACGGGATCGCTGATCGCTTCAACAATCGGGGCAGCGTTCCTCACGAATGCCTCTTGTGCGGAACAGTACATATCGATCGTTGTTCCGTCCAGGATGTTTGCGGGAACTTATAGGAAGATGGGGCTTGCCTCCAAGAACCTATCTCGCGCTCTGGAAGACGGCGGCACGCTCACATCAGTCTTCATCCCGTGGAACACATGCGGGGTGTTCATCTTTGGCACACTTGGCGTCGGGGTGCTTGAATACGGTCCGTACGCCCTGTTGAATCTGCTCTGTCCGGTCATTTCAATCATTTATGCCTATACAGGACTCACAATTGCCAAGATAGAAGGCGGAGGCAGAGGTGAGGGCGGCATGAAAGAACCGGCAAAAACGAAAAGTGAGCTTCAGCACGTCTGAGCCTGGAAGCAGGAACTCATTGAGTGAATCCAGTTCTCATTCTCGGTGCTCCTGATTCGTATCACCAAGTGGTGGAGGCGTTTTGCATCCCGTGTCGATCAGCAGCCAATAGAAAGTGTATATAGCTATATCCAGATTTTCGGCGCAAACAACCGGGAGATTCGGGAAGATATTGGCTTTACTATCCTAAAAAGTCCTCAAAAGCATATCAGTCAGACTGCAGCAGGGAAACGGTCTCACAGATTCCCTCCGATTTTGGCTATGAGCCGGTCCGGCAGGTTGCGATTGACGACGATTGGTCCGCATTGCGGTTCCGGAAAGCATCAGATATCAAGAAAATGACTCGTTCGTTTGCCTATACGGATGAAGGGAAGAAAAGGACGGAAGGCAAACAATCCTAATAGCACATACTAAAGGGGCGCAATCAGCGCCCCTTTTTCCTTTGTACGGCCAATGTCCCGTCAGGTAAGTATTCCGCGTAGAACACATCCGAAACAGATGTGATGTTCTGCTTTCTCAGCTCACTGATCAGCCAATCCGGCGATAAACCGAGTTCGTTCATTTCGTGACTGGCCAGTTGACCGTCCATAACGACAGTGGTCGGCAGATTTCTGTGTGGTTTCTGGGGAACCTGCAAATCGTCTTTTGTGACGGGAGCATGTCCGGATCTCATCATGACACTCAATTGGCCGTTTGGCTCAAGAATGGCATATTCCACTCCGGATATCGAAAAAGCGTGCTCTCTTCGCAGCAACATTGAGAGATCATCCAAGTTCAACCTGAGCTGAGCAAGAATTTCTTCCTGTACGATTCCCTTGCGAATAAGGATGGAAGGTTCGCCGTCGGTCAGTACCCGGGTTTTCTTGGACTTCAAACCGGCAAACCCCAGGAGGATAACTGCAGCGCACCAGACAATCAGGGCAATCAGGTCATGAATTGTATCATTGCCTGCAGGTCTGACAGCCAGGTCGGCCGTAATCGAACCGATCGTAATTCCTGCGATGTAATTAAAATAAGTCAGCTGGCTCATCTGTTTTTTGCCCATGATCCTAGTAAGGAGAAGAAGGGCAAAAAAAGCGAACAGTGAGCGCAAAATGGTCACCAGGTATTCGTCCAAGCGATTCCACTCCTAAAAATCATGATCGGTATAGGGTGTGGAATCCGTATCAGACTATACAAAAAAGCACCGGATTTCCAAACGGAAAACCGGTGCCGGTAGCGGAGATGAGAGGATTTGAACCCCCGCGGCGCGTGAACGCCCTAACTGATTTCGAGTCAGTCCCCTTCAGCCTCTTGGGTACATCTCCATGTTTTGATGACAAATGAAATTATATCATTCGAGAAAAACGTGCGCAACCCTTTTTAAATGATTTTTTCTGAAAGGGAACTCTTTATCGATAACCGGGCTTTACTGCCCAACAACCTTGGCTTTAAAGGCTGGAATTCAAGACAAATGAACCATAACTTTCTCCGGATTCCAATCGTGTTGGCGCTTGCTATGATTAATATGTCTGAATACTTTAAGTGAGGAGGAAGTACATGAAAAACAAGGCAATTGCACTCACACTGGCTGCCATGCTGGCAGCAGGCGTCGCAGCACCGACAGCCGTCATTGCACAGCCGATCGAATCGGGATACCAGGAAGCGCTTGATCAGTTTGACCAGAAAGCGATACGTAAAATCGATGTGGACCGGATCTACAACCACATTGCCACGCTTTCGGAAGCTCCTCGGGTGGCCGGTACAGATGTGGAGAACCGGGCTGTTGATTACCTCCGTGATGAGTTCGAGTCTTACGGTTATGATGTCGAAGTTCAGCCATTCACTTATGTCGGCTATACGGAACCGACCCGAATTGAACTCGCTGTACCTGGTCATGAAGGTGAGCTGAACCCGGGTAATTTCACTTATGGCATTTCTGGTGATGTGACAGCCAGTCTTGTCGATGCGGGAATCGGCTCACCGGCGGATTTTGAAGGAATCGATGCGGAAGGAAAGATTGCCGTTATCCAACGAGGCGAGTTCAGCTTTGCTGAGAAAATTGTAAATGCGGCTGAAGCCGGTGCCGCCGGAGTAGTCATCTACAATAACAGCCCCGGCGCATTGAACGGAACCCTTGGCGGCCACGATGACCGTTTCATTCCGGCCGTCTCGCTTTCTCAGGAACAGGGACAGTCCCTCCTCCAGCATATGAGCGGAAATCCGGATGCAGAGGCACGGATCTTGGTGGAAGGGGCTGAAACAGGAGAGCACACTTCCCACAACGTGATTGCGACAAAGCATCCGACTAACAAAAAGAAAGACACCGGTGAAGTAATCGTAATCGGATCCCATATGGACTCTGTTCCGGGAGCACCTGGTGCAAATGACAATGCTTCCGGTACTGCAGTGACACTGGAACTTGCACGTGCAATGAAGAATCTGCCGTCAGACACTGAAATTCGTTTTGCTTCTTTCGGAGCAGAAGAACTGGGCCTGATCGGATCTCACCATTATGTCAGCGAACTGTCTGAAACAGAAAAGGACCGCATCATCGCAAACTTTAACCTGGATATGGTCGGAAGCCGCGATGCGGGCGATCTGATTGTCGCGTCCGTAGACGGTGAACCGAACCTTGTGACGGAGCTGACCCAGAAGGCGAGCACAAAGCTGAACGGGGAGCCAACAACACGCGGAAGAAGCGGTTCAAGTGACCATGTGCCTTTCCACCAGGCAGGCATCCCTGCAGCTCTCTTTATCCACAGCCCGCTGGAGCCTTGGTATCATACCCCTGAGGATACTCTTGACAAGATCAGCAAGGAGAAGCTTCTGGATGTAGCTGAAATCGTGGCAGCTGCCGTATATGACAGAGCCCGCTTCGATAACCAGAATCCTAAAGATAAAAAACGTAAAGAATCTTCAGTGCCAAAAGAAGCGTACTTCGAACAGTCCATCCGCTGAGTTAGAAAAGTCCATAATCTGCAACATGCCGTCACTTCTCATTCGGGGTGGCGGCATTTTACTGATTGTTTAAGACCGCCACTCTGCTTTAAAGCTGTTGAGCACAACTTTTCTTCTTTTCCCCTTCAATGTATAATCCGGAAATAAGAGGAGGTGAATACGGTGGAAAACCAAATTACTGCACACGAGGTCGCGAAATTGGCGGGGGTTTCACAATCCTCGGTTTCCCGTGTCTTTACAAAGGGAGCGAGTGTATCTGAGAAAACCCGAGAAAAAGTCCTGAAAGCCGCCGAACAGCTCGGCTATCGGCCAAATGAGTATGCCCGAAGCCTGATCACGAGAAAATCGAGTTTGATCGGTCTTGTCATGAAGAGCGTTTCCAATCCTTTTTATCCGCATGCAGTGAAAAAGTTTACTTCCGAACTGAAAAAACTTGGTTATAGCGTACTTTTGATCGATACCGATGATGTTGAATTGCAGATGCAGGATATAGATGCGCTGCTTTCATATCACGTTGCCGGCGTCGTCATTATGGATGCTACCGCGTCTTTCCAGACCGCCGAGATGCTACGGCGTTTCCGGATTCCTGCGGTGCTATTTAACCGGGTGGTTCCGGCTGCTGGTCTTCATTCGGTCAGCTGTGAGAATGAATCGGCCGCCAGGGAAATCGCCCGCCTGCTGATTGATCGGGGATGCGAGTCCTTTACATACGTGGGAGGGAGAGAAGGGGCTTCCACACATATTGAGCGCATGAGGGGATTTACCGGAGAACTCAATGACAAGGGATTCACATGCAATGTCATGACGGGAGATTTCACGCATGCCAGCGGTTACCGGGCAGCTTTAAAAATGATCGAAACTAATCGGATCACAGATGCGGTTTTTGCTGCCAATGACATTATGGCTTACGGGATTTTTGATGCATTCCGTGAGCGGGGGATCCGTGTACCTGAACAGGTCAAACTGATGGGTTTCGATGATATCGAGATGTCTTCATGGCCCGCGTACAACCTTTCTACTTTTGTGCAGCCGGTGGACCGTATGGTGACACTGGCCATCCAGCTTCTTCTTTATCCTGAGCGGAGCCGGAATGCTGATGGAAATGTCCACTATCTTCCCGGTGAAATGAAACTCCGCGGAACAACTTGAAAAATAGTCTTGACTGTTGCGATAATTTTAAGTAATGTACTTTTTGTAAGCGTTTTTGCATACGTATTCACACAATGTTGCATACGTATTCAAAATCCTGGATATTGAAAGGGGTCCAACCATTATGAAATTCATCAAGCAAGGAAAATCCTCTGAAGAAGTTAAACAAAGTGACGCGAAGGTATCAGAAACGGTAGCTGCGGCACTTTCCGATATTGAAGAAAAAGGCGATGCGGCAGTGCGCGAAATGTCGGCGCGCTTCGATAAATGGGAGCCGGAATTGTTCCGCTTGAGCGAAGAGCAGATTTCTGAAATTGTCGGCCGCGTGCCGGAACAAGTCATCGAAGACATCAAGTTTGCACAAAAGAATATCCGTGAATTTGCTGAAGCACAGCTGGCTTCGCTGAGCGATGTGGAAGTCGAGAATATTCCGGGCGTCATCCTCGGCCACAAAAACATTCCGATGAACAGTGTCGGATGTTATATCCCGGGTGGCCGGTACCCGATGGTCGCTTCTGCACATATGAGCGTTTTAACTGCCAAGGTGGCAGGTGTTAAGCGAGTGATCGCGTGCACACCTCCGATCAACGGAGAAATTCCTGAAGCGACAGTCGCAGCGATGCACCTTGCAGGCGCGGACGAGATCTATCTTCTCGGCGGCATCCAGGCTATGGGCGCAATGGCAATCGGAACTGAAACAATCGAATCGGTCGATATGATCGTAGGACCGGGCAATGCGTTCGTCGCTGAAGCAAAACGTCAACTGTATGGCCGTGTCGGCATCGACCTGTTTGCCGGCCCGACTGAAACACTGGTCGTTGCTGATGAAACGTCGGATGCGGAAATCATTGCGACCGACCTTCTGGGACAGGGGGAGCACGGTCCGACTTCTCCTGGTGCACTCGTGACGACAAGCGAGAAGCTTGCATATGAGACATTGGAAGAGATCGAGCGCCAGCTGGAAGTATTGCCGACAGCTGATGTGGCACGTGTTTCCTGGGACGATTATGGCCAGGTGATTGTCGTTGATTCGATCGAAGAGGCACGGGAAGTGGCGGATGAGATGGCTTACGAGCACGTTGAAATCCTCACTGAGAATCCTGATTACTTCCTTGAGAACATGACCAACTACGGCTGCCTGTTCCTCGGTCCTGAAACCAACGTAGCTTATGGCGACAAGGTGATCGGAACCAACCATACCCTCCCAACTAAAGGCGCAGCGCGCTACACCGGCGGTCTGTGGGTCGGCAAGTTCATCAAGACGGTCACTTATCAGAAAGTAAAGCCTGAAGCGAGCGCCTATATCGGTGAATACGCAGCGCGTCTCTGCCAGCTTGAAAACTTTGCCGGACATGCCGAGCAGGCATTGCTCAGGGTCCGCAGATATGGCGACCAGAAGAAAAACTAATAACACATTTTTTCCGGCCCCGGATCTTCAGACCCGGCGGCCGGAGTACATAATTAGGGGGATTTGTTCATGCTCGGAATGATAGGTATGATCGGGGGCCTGGTTCTGCTCATCTGGTTGACGATGCGCGGAATGAACCTTTTGATCGTCGCGCCGCTAGCGGCATTGTTTGTTGCATTGATGAACGGTCTGCCTCTTTTCCCGCAGCTTGCGGAGGAAGGGGCGGCCAACTTCCTGACAGGGTATATGGAAGGATTCTCAGGATTCATCATGTCCTGGTACCTGATGTTCCTGGCAGGCGCCATCTTTGGTAAAGTGATGGAAGACAGCGGTGCCGCCGATGCGGTATCCAAATGGATTGTTGATAAGCTTGGAATGAGACAGGCCGTTCTTGCGGTCGTCGCAGCCTGTGCGGTCCTTACGTACGGAGGGGTCAGCCTCTTCGTCGTCGCTTTCTCTGTATATCCGATGGCGGTCAGCCTGTTCAAAGAAGCCGACCTGCCAAGACGCTTCATACCGGCGGCACTTGCTTTCGGATCCACAACGTTCACAATGACATCTGCGGGTTCTCCTGAAATCCAGAACTGGATTCCGGTCGAGCCCCTGGGAACTACGCCGCTCGCCGGATGGGAAGTCAGCCTGATTGTCGCTGTCTTCATGATGGTCTTCGGTTATTGGTGGCTCCGCAAGATGATCCGAAAGGCCGTTTCCAATGGTGAGCATTTCATCGCAAGGGAATCGGACCACCGTGAGGAGCGAGAAGAGCTTCCTCACCCGCTCCTCAGTACGATTCCGCTGCTCGTCGTTCTTTTTGTGTCCTTCGGGTTCCACGATTCACTCGGAACATCCGCACTGATTCTTGCACTGTCAGGCGGTGTCATCGCCACATATGTTCTGAACCGAAAGTATTTCAGGAATTTCGGGAATGCCGTTTCCGAAGGGACGATCGGTGCCATTGTGGCGATAGCCAACACGGCAGCCGTCGTCGGGTTTGGCGGGGTGGTCAAAACGACTCCTGCCTTTGCCACGGTTGTTGACGGCATCACCAGCATTCCGGGCAGCCCTCTGATTGGCGGCGCAGTTGCAGTTGGCGTTATCGCCGGCCTGACCGGGTCTTCATCGGGCGGGCAGGCTATTGCACTGCCGCTGCTCGGGCCACACTATCTGGACATGGGTGTCAACGCTGAAGCCCTTCACCGTACGGTCGCGCTTTCCTCCGGGTCGCTTGACTCGCTGCCTCACGGCGGCTACACCGTTACGACGATCCGTTCGATTGCGGGAGAAACCCACAAGGATGCTTATCCGGCAATGGGTGCCATGACGGTCATCGTGCCGATCCTCGGCTCGATTCTCGCCATTGTCCTGTTCTCTCTTGGACTGGGTATCTGATTTGACTGATCCCGGCAGCATCCGATGCTGCCGGGATTTATTATTGGGAGGTAGATGAAATTATGGAAACATTATCGATTATCGGCAGCGGGACGATGGGACACTCCATTGCGCTGAATGCGGCATGGCGCGATATGGACGTGAGAATGTATGCAACTAACGAAGAAGACATCCGGAGAGCGGAGCAGGGCATCGTGCAGAAGCTGCGCACCATGGCTGATAATGGTCTGTTCAGTCTGGATGAAGCCGCAGCCATCAGGAAAAAGATTACCATTTCAGATCAATTGGAAACAGTGGTGGACGGAGCGACATTTGTCATCGAAGCCATTCCTGAAAACCTGGAGCTGAAACAACAGTTCTACAGCCGCCTGGAAGAACTGATCGGGCAGGAAACGATCCTTGCGAGCAATACATCCGGTCTACAGCCGTCTGACCTGGCTGCCGGCCTGCTCCATCCTGGGCGGTTTGTCGTGACCCACTTCTGGAATCCGGCTCATCTTGTTCCTTTGGTGGAAGTGGTGGGCGGTAAGCAAACATCCGATGCCACAATAGAGCGTGCCATGGAACTGATGTATGCCATGCAGAAGAAACCGATTGTCGTGAAGCAGGAGATACAGGGGTTCATCGGGAATCGTCTACAATATGCCCTGTTCAGGGAAGCGCAGGCTTTGCTTGACGCAGGCGTAGCTGATAAGGAAGACATTGACGCTGCCGTAACATACAGCATCGGCAGGCGTCTTCCGGTAACCGGACCGCTCATGTCCGCAGATTTCGGCGGGCTGGATGTATTCAAGTCCATCTCGGATTACCTGTTCAGCGACTTGAGTACGTTGAAGGCTTCCGGAAAAACATTGGATTCTCTTGCCGGATCGGGGAAGCTCGGCGTAAAGTCCGGTGAAGGCTTCTACGATTGGAGCGGCAATCGCAGTGGAGAAATCGCTGAAGAGCGCGAAAACATGCTGATCCGCTTCCTAAAAGATGATGAACGGAAAGGATGAGGGAGTTGAACAATCATTTTGGTGATTTGGAAGGTAAGTCAGTCCTCGTGACCGGCGGCAGTAAAGGAATCGGAAAATCGATTGCCCTGGCATTTGCCGATCTTGGCGCGAAAGTCACGATTGTCGGACGGAATCTCGAAGCTTTGGAACAGACACGCCTCGAACTGGTTGGGAAAAGTCCTGAAAGCAGTGCTATCCAGGCTGATCTGTCTGATATCCAGGAGACGCGGCGGGTGGCCGATATGACGGCCGAACGGTATGGCTCCATCGATGTGCTGGTAAACAACGCAGGGATCAACATTGCAAAACCTGCCTTTGAAGTGACCGAGAAGGATTGGGATACGGTGCTTGATCTGAATCTGAAGTCTGCATTCTTCATGTGTCAGGCGGCAGGCAGCCACATGAAGCGGCAGGGCGGCGGGAAGATCATCAATATCGCCTCACAGATGGCGTTTGTCGGTTACTACAACCGCGCTGCGTATTGCTCGAGCAAAGGCGGGCTTGTCCAGCTTACAAAAGCACTTGCGATCGAATGGGCTTCACACCGAATCAATGTCAATGCGGTCGCACCGACGTTCGTTGAAACAGAGATGACGAGCGGCATGATGGAAGATCCTGCTTTTATGGAAGAAATCCGGAAGCGGATCCTGTTCGGCCACCCGTCAAAACCTGAAGATGTCAACGGTGCGGTGCTTTTCCTCGCTTCGGGAATGTCCTCATTTGTGACAGGAGACACGATTAAAGTTGATGGTGGCTGGACAGCCATCTGACCGGACAAAGCTCTTGATAATGTGTACACTTTTCATATAGAAAGGGGTGCCGGCCATGCAATCTTTGACAAGCTCTCAATACCATTTCATCCTCCGCCAGGCAAGGAATGTGATGAACGGTCACACCAATTCGGCAGATGAGGATGTACTTGCAGCAGTTGTCCTGATGGCGATCGAGCGCTCCGAGGGGCTGACAGGAGCCGTTTCGGATGAATTAAAGCGCACAATACGTTTGATGGACAGCGTCAGAAACAAGGAAGACTATGACGAGTTCCGGGAACGGCTGCTATTATATGTCAGGCCGATGGTAGAAGTGACGGACAAGGATATCAAAAAGCTTTTTCCGAAGGTGAAAAATCTTCGCATGCCTAAATTTGCAGAAGCCGTGCGCAAGGAGCTGACCTATCTCGGTTGGAACGACCCCGGCACGAACAGGAAGTATTTCGTGTTCGAAGAAGGAGACGGACTTACGGGCTTATATGGGCAGTTCCGTCCATCCGGCAAAAAAGGGGTCTGTTCAATCTGCAACGGCATCGACGAGACGGGGCTGTTTCTGACAGAAACCCGCCATGCGGGAGGCGAGACGTACACAAAGCGTGGCAACTATATCTGCACGGACAGCATGGCCTGTAACAGGCGGCTGGACGACCGGGAACGGTTTGATCAATTTATAAAGTCAGTCATCAGATAAGGGGGAAAATGAAATGGAAGGCAAGGTATTGCTGATCACGGGAGCTGCACGGGGAATCGGATATGAGATCGCAAAGGGTTTTTCCGAAGCAGGTGCCAAAGTGGTCCTCTCTGACATGAACGAAGAAGGCGTCAAGGCTGCCGCGGCAACGCTTAGCGGGGAGGCTGAAGGCATCACGTGTGACGTTACCAACGAAGAGGATATTATCCGGACGATAGACTTCGCGGTGGAACGGTTTGGCAGCATCGATATCCTGATCAATAATGCCGGCATGCAGCATGTTGAGGATCTGGAAGAGTTCCCGACGGAAAAGTTCCGTCTGCTGGTCGACATTATGCTGACAGGCCCGTTCATGGCAACCAAGCACGTACTTCCGCATATGAGGAAACAAGGATGGGGCCGCATCATCAACATGGCGTCCATCAACGGTCTGATCGGATTTGCCGGCAAAGCAGCCTACAATTCCGCCAAGCATGGAGCAATCGGACTGACAAAGGTTGCCGCCCTGGAAACAGCTGAGGACGGAATCACAGTCAATGCGATCTGCCCGGGTTACATAGATACGGAACTGGTCAGAAACCAGATGGGAGATCTGGCGAAGACAAGGGGCGTTTCGGTGGAAGAAGTATTAGGAGAAGTGCTTTATCCTTTGATCCCTCAGAAACGCTTAATCGAAATCGGCGAAATCGTTTCATTGGCAAAATACATCGCAAGTGAAGACGCCAAAGGGATGACCGGCCAGGCGGTTGTCCTGGATGGCGGCTACACGGCTCAGTAATCCTGAAAACCTTCTGTAACGCCGTTTCGACTGAGTGCGCCAGGGGAATCATAAAAATAGGCGTACAAGACAGGCAGACAGGAGGGGATCCGTATTGGCGAAGCATTATCCGGATAGCCGTCCGTATCCTTATGACACGGACAAGCCACAATGGGCGGCGTTGTGGATAGCACTCGCGGGCATCATTATCGCAATTCTTCTCGGATTCATGATGTAAGAAAACCGGCAGGCCTTCAACTGGCCCGCCGGTTTTCTCGGTATTTGAATCAGCTTTACCCGAGAATCTGGAAAGTAAAGCGTTCTTCGCCCTTGAATATTCCGTCCGCAAAAGTTCGTTCGATGAATGTGGCACGGCCTTCCCGGTCAATAAGAATTACCGTCTGACAGCGTGTCCCATACCCGGTCATTCGGATAAACAGCGGTGAAAGGGAACGCTCGAGATCCGGTCCGACTCCTGTGTCCGGAAGTCGGTTATCCGGGAAGGGTTCCGCTTCACTCAGGATTTCAAAGAGCACATCCGGATCGATCGGGCAGACATCATCTGCTAGTCGGGACAGCTCTTCGATCCCTTTTTGAACCTTTGGCCATGGCGTATCCAGCATGGCGTTGCTGAGCCCATGAGTACCAGATGAAATCTCCCTGAAACTTCCTGGTGATTGGTTCGTCTGATACATTAGACCGCCAGGCGTCCCTGCTATGACATTGTAGAGGTCATATCGGTCCTGCCGGCTGGAGAGCTGTTTTAGAGTTTCTTCCATTGAGATCGAATCATCCAGGAGGTCCGTGACGATACCGCCTCTGGAACGTGCATCAGGGGGAGGGGGAACATCCGGCCTCCTGACATTAGTCAAAGCGGCAAAACGGCCGGAATGTGTCAGTCCCAGCCAAGTTCCTCCTCCGGTCAGGTCCTTGCCGGCCACCAGGCCTTTGGGTTGTTCCCATACATGGGCCGGGGCTGCCGGCCGATCGTAGAACTCGTCCCGGTTCGCCGCTACGATCAACGGATAGACCGGGTGCTCGCCTTGATTAAATAAAACTAGGCACATGAACATCTCCCCTTTATCTGTGTCCATTATATCGGAGGCACAACGTATCGGCGAGAATTAGGAATTGCATTTTTTCCGTGTAATCCTCCCATGGGACATGTTAGAATGAGGCTTAATTCTCGTACACATAAACAGTAAATCTATATACAGATGGTTACATATCGATCAGCGGACGGAGTGAACGAATGATGAAATGCCCGAACTGCGGACATGAATTGGAACAATATGATGGAACCTGCCCTGAGTGCGGCAAAAGACTGACCAGGGGTAAGCGTAAAAAGAAGAAAAAAGGTCTGATTGCAGGCACCGTCGCCACGCTGTTCATCCTGACAGGCGGAACTTTTGCGGCTCTGCAGTTCCTCGGGGATGAGGAAGCTGCCAACGAGCCGATTGCTCCGGAGGAAGAGATCATGCCGGAGACTGAAGAGGCAGAAGTGATTCAGGAAGAAAAGGAAGAAGCCGAGGGAGAAGTTACTGAAACCGAGGCACCGGCCGAGGAAGAGCCTGTGGTCAGTGAAGGTACGGTGGAACGGGCGATTCAGGAAGACAATGCAGTTGCCCAGGAAGCCATCATCCTCCCGGAGAAAATCGCCGGACAGGGACGTGATGCCCAGCAGATCATTAAGGAATCACTTCCAAAGGTTTTCACGATCTTGACTGATGAAAATATCGGTTCCGGTTTTCTTTATAAGAACGGCGGACTGATTGCGACGAATGCCCACGTCGTCAGCGGTAATACGGATGTCACCGTCCGTAATAGTGACGGCAAGGAATCCCAGGGGCGTGTTATCGGCATTTCAGACCGCTCCGACGTTGCACTGATCAAGGTCGATGACTTCGCCGGCATCGAACCGTTCCCGGTGGAAACAGGCGTGACGCCAATCGGTGCGGAAGTCATTGCCATCGGCAGTCCGCATGGTCTGTCCAATACAGTCACGACGGGTACGCTGACCGCCCATGACCAAAACCTTGAACTGGGCTTCATCTATGAAAATATTTATCAGTTCAATGCAAAGATCGAGCGCGGGAACAGCGGGGGGCCGCTGATTGATGCCAAGACAGGAAAAGTCGTCGGCATCAACTCCCTTGTCATGCAGGACAACAGCCTCGTGGGCTTTGCCATTCCGCTTTACAGCATGACTGGCCTGCTTGATCAGTGGGCGGCAAGTCCGATGTCCCCGGAACAGGTTGCAGGCGTTTTCGGTACGTACGATGAGTTTGAAGGCGGCGCGGCATCTCCAGAAGATGACCAGTTCGAAGGCGGCTGGGAAGGCGACACCTTCAACGAAATCGCCCTTGAGAACTTCATTCTCAGTTTCGGTCATTTCCAGACGCTCATGAAAGATGCCGGAGATTTCTTCTGGGTTGCCGATCTTGTCCAGCCGGGAAGCCCTGCCTATGATAAACTGACACAAGAAGCGAATGGCCTGGCCGGCAGCGGAGTCAAGTATGAACTGGCCGGTCAGGACGTCACATCTGTAGAGATCATGGATGACCATGCAATCGTGCATTCAACCGAAACAGAAAAGACGACCGCAGCTGACGGTACGGTCACCGAAACTCAGATGAATCGGGCCTATAAGGTCATCATCGACAGCAACGGCTTCTTCCAGGTGGCCGACGTTACAATCGCCGAGTGATGCAAGAGGGGGAATCATGATGGAAGAGTTGAAATCAGTTGAGCAGTTTAATGAACTGAAGAAGGAAGAACGCGTGGTGTTCATGTTCACCGCCGGCTGGTGCCCGGATTGTCGTTTTGTGGATCCGTTCCTGCCGATGATCGAGGCGGATTATCCCGAGTATACGTTTGTTTCGGTGGACCGCGACGAGTACATTGAGTTGTGCGGAGAACTGGATGTCTACGGCATCCCTAGTTTCGTGGCTTTTAGCGAAGGGGAAGAAACCGGCCGCTTCGTCAGCAAGGATCGCAAGACAAAAGAGGAAATCGAGTCATTCCTTAATGGGCTCGCCTCCTGAAGCATATGAAAATGCCAGCCTGTCCCGCGGGTATTTGACTAAGTCGGACAGCAAGAGCCGTCACTCATTTTTTGAGTGACGGCTCGTTTTCTTGTTGCATCCGGCTGCGCGTCTATTGTAGGTTTCGTCATTCAGGCCTTTAGTTTCGTCATTCGTCCCTTTAATTTCGCCATTCAGGTAGTTATTCCGGACGAATGACGAGATTTCAGCCGTGAATCAGAAAGCTTCCTTTTCCAAGGCTTCTTTCTACTTCTTTTTGACAGCCATCCAGACTTCACTGTATGCCAAGCCGGGTTGATCTCCATGCTTGGTGAACGAAATTACCGGGATGTCAGCCAGTACATAGTCAGCAGACGGCAGCCATTCCGAATAGATGTTGGCGTAGGTTTGCTGAAGGGTAGTCGGAAACGGACCTTCGTTTGGAAACACGGCCCACAAACTTTCCTCAATTGTAATCTGTTCCAGATCATCATAAGGATTCTCTTTTGTAGTCGCGAAGCCAATCATGTGGGTCAGATAGCCTTCATCTTTAAGGAACCTCTCGTCAGCGTCAGAGGATACATTAAGTACATGGTGAGGGTAGAGGTCAGCCAATTCATGCATTTCCTTCCGCTGCTGATCCGTGATGGTTTTTGCCAGCTCCACTATAGAGTGGTTGACGCCTTCAAATTGCATGGGGACCCTTTTGCTGACACCCACCACATTGAAGGCGGGCTTGTTTTCGATTTTGAACTCCATGGAAACTCCTCCTTTAATATCAAGGAAGAAGCTGAATTTAGGGAAGGATTTCTGGCTTCCGGTTTTGGCAGCCTGTGATGGAAGCATGCCGCTCCATTCCCTGAATGCCCTTGAGAATCCATCGGGGGATTGATAGCCGTACAGAAAAGCAACCTCTGTCACGCTGGCCCCATTGATCAGATCTGTGTTTGCCGCGGCCAGCCTCCGATTTCGTATATATTCATGCAGTGGCATGCCGGCCAGATAAGAAAACATACGCCTGAAATGATAGTCGGACAGACCTGTGAACGTGGAGATGATCTCTCCCGAAATGTCCTCGGTCAAATGCTTGTCAATATAATCCATCACCTTGTTGAATTCCCTCTGCATTCTCGCTCCTCCTTCACAAACATCTTATCCCGTTGAGCGGCCGTGGACCCGATATTCCCGATATGGATGTCGTCGGATAGCATAAACGGGGCTGTCCGAAAAGTGGGATCAGCACATGATATAGCAAACGGCACGGACGCCGGGAGACACCTGCGGGAAAAGCCGGGCTGTCGAGACCCGCTTTACGCGGGGCTCGGCGCCGGCCCGCGGTAAGCGACCAGAGTCCGTGCCGTTTGCTGTTTTTATCGTATTAATGACTTATTGAACAGCCCCGTGTTTTCATTTTTAAGTGTCATGGAAAGGCTACTGGTTGACGGATGCTTCCTCTTGAAGTTCCAGTGATGCCAGCCGTTCCTGGATTCTTCTTTTCCGATAAAGGATGGCACCGGTTTCGGCAAGTTCGGAAACCGTGCTCCGGTTGGTAATGGCACCGAATACGAGCCCTGCCACAGGTATCAGCTGAAACATCTTCTTCATCCCCCAGCGGTCCCGGAAAGACATGACGACCTCCCGCCATCCCTTGAGTTCCGAAACCATCTCCCTTCTGGCTTTCTCGCTTCCTGCGTCCAGGCTGCCCATCTGCTTAAGGATGGCGTCCCTGCCGTGATTGTCTGAAGTGACGAACTGCATGACTTTGACGATAAAGAGCCGCTCCTTGGGATCAGCGGGGTTGAATCCGTAGCACATGGCAATGTCCTGGAGAGTCTTGAGCTGCAATCCGAGAAGGACCGGAATATCCAGAGAGAGGGTGAAGATGCCGCCGAATCCGGTGGAAGCCCCCTGTACGGTCGCGATGTTCGTTCTTGTGCCGGCGACGCGGTCCGCGGCTTCATCCATCGCAGAGACCGGCATCATCGCCGCATCAGCGATTGTACGGACCTGCTTGTTATTAAAGTAGTTGGCGACCGCTTTTTCAGAGCTTAGGTAGCCGCCGCCTGTCTGGACAAACTTCCCGAGCTCATCCAGGGCCTTCCCTAGCTTGTCCTGGATAAAGTCCGGAGTCACTTTGTCCAGCAGGGCGAAGGGGATCCGTCCGATCCGGTCCCAAATCCTCACCTTTCCCTGGGCACGCTCCCATTTATGAATCTGTTCCAGTTCCTGTTCAAGCCATTGTCTTGATTCCATAAGCATCCTCCCCGTACGGTTTGTCTGTTCCTGTATACGTCCTATATACCCGAAATGTTTCATGGAAAGCGGAGCCGGGGGTTGGACGGCTTGCCTGTGTCTGCCATTCGGATACAATAGGAGAGGAATCCAAACAGAAATCAGGTGTCAGTCTAATGAAACATGTCATTATTATCGGCGGAGGAATCCTGGGAGCATCCGCCGCCTACCATCTTGCAAAGTCCGGCCTGCGGGTGACGGTCATTGACCGCCATGAGCCCGGCCAGGCGACCGGAGCCGCGGCAGGCATCATCTGTCCATGGCTGTCACAGCGGAGAAACAAGGCATGGTATGCGCTAGCCAAAGGCGGAGCTGCCTATTATCCGGAACTTATCGCCTCTTTGGAGCAGGATGGTGAGGAAGATACCGGCTATCGCCGTGTCGGGGCAATCAGTGTCCATCCGGATTCTGCAGTGCTCGACCTCGCGGAAGAACGCGCGTTACTGCGTCGGGAAGAAGCCCCGGAAATCGGGGAGATCCGCAGACTCAGCGAAGAAGAGACCCGAAAATTCGTCCCGATGCTGGGCGAGGGATTTGCTTCGGTCTGGATCAGCGGTGCAGCACGGGTAAACGGCGGTCAGCTTCGAGATGCCATGCTGTCTGCGGCACAAAAGCACGGAGCGGAGCTGCTTAGCGGTTCGGCAACAGTTTCGGCCGCAGAAGGTAAGGTAAATGGTGCCCTGGTCGGCGATAAATTGGTGACTGCGGATGCTGTGCTCGTTACAGCGGGCGCATGGGCACGGGAGGCGGTAGCACCGCTAGGGGTTAACTTGGATGTCCACGCACAGAAAGCCCAAATCCTGCACCTCCGCCTGGAAGGCGAACCGACCGGGGAGTGGCCGGTCATCATGCCGCCACGCAGGCACTATATCGTGCCTACCGATGGGGGGAAGGTCATTGTCGGAACAACCCACGAGGACGAGCATGAGTTTGAGACAACGCCGACTGCCGGGGCGATCCATGAAATGCTTGATAAGGCGTTTGTCACAGCACCTGCACTAAAAGAAGCGGTGTTTGAGGAAGTGAATGTGGGTTACCGGCCGTTCACTGCGGATAATCTGCCTGTAGCCGGCCTGCTCGGCGGAATCGATGGGCTGTACTTTGCGAATGGCCTTGGTTCTTCGGGGCTTACCGTAGGTCCCTATCTGGGCGTCCAACTCGCCAAGATGGTGACTGGTGAGCCGCTTTCGATCGATCCGTCATTGTACAGTCCTGATAAGGCGATTACCGGGGAATAAGGGGGAATTCCATGACGGCCAAAGCCGCTACCATAAAACGGGCGCCGGATCCCGTTTATCCGGTCATGTTCGCTATCGGCGGCTGCCATCTGCTAAATGATGCCATCTCGGCTGTTGTGCCTGCGATGTATCCGATTCTTCAGGCAGAAAACGGTTATAGCTACTTCCAGTTGGGACTCATCACTTTTGTTTTGCAGATGCTTTCGTCGGTCATGCAGCCTGTCGTCGGGATTATCAGCGACAAAAAGCCCAGGCCATGGATGCTGCCGGCAGCAATGGGGTTAGCGTTTATCGGCGTTCTGCTTCTGGCGTTTTCTCCGCAATACTGGATGCTGCTCGTCGCGGCGATGTTCCTCGGTCTTGGATCGGCAATCTTCCATCCTGAGGGATCCCGCGTGGCATTCATGGCGGGAGGGTCGAAGCGGGGAATGTCGCAGTCAATTTTCCAGGTCGGCGGAAACAGCGGACAGGCCCTGGCTCCGGTCATCACCGCACTGATCCTGATCCCATTGGGACAGGCAGGGGCTGCCTGGTTCCTGATCCTCGCTGGGGCAGGAGTGGTGATCCTGGGCAGGGTTGCCCGCTGGATGAATGCCAGACTCAGTGAAGAAAACGCATTAAAGGGCAAGAAACGCCAGATTGCAGGTATTTCTGGGCTGACACCGGGCAGAGTCAAAGCCGGTCTCATGCTGCTCATGTTGGTTATTTTCGTGCGATCGTTTTATGTGGTGAATATGCAGGGGTATTATGTCTTCCATCTGACCGGAGAATATGGACTGACTGTGCGGCAGGCGCAGTATTTCATCTTCATGTTCCTGGCTCTTGGTGCAGCGGGGACATTTTTCGGAGGGCCCTTCGCTGACAGATACGGCCGGAAAAGAGTCATTGCCGCCTCTGCGCTCATTCCGATCCCGCTCGCTGCGGTACTGCCCCACCTGCCAATTTGGCTGGTCGGGCCGGTATTGGGCATAATCGGATTCGTCCTAATGTCGAGCTTCTCAGTGGCAGTCGTCTATGCCCAGGAACTTGTCCCGGGCAAGATTGGAACGATGGCCGGGCTGACCGTCGGTTTCGCATTCGGCATGGGGGCAATCGGCTCGGTCGCAATCGGTGCATTCATGGATTATGCCGGAGTCTATACGACGATGATCGTCATCAGCCTCCTGCCTATTCTTGGTTTAGTCTCTCTATATCTTCCGGATGAACGTCTTTCTGCACCGGCATAATATGGATGAGAGTCTTCCTTTTGGCAGAAAACAATAAAGGAAAACGTTTACCGTAGTCGCGAAATTTCGTCTATTTATGACTTGCTTGAAAACTTCCGATGCCATGATATACTTAGCCCAATCAATATCAGACGCTCATATAATCGCAGGAATATGGCCTGCAAGTTTCTACCGGCCCGCCGTAAACGGGCCGACTATGAGAGGCAGCGGAAAACAGGGATGGGGGAATGCCCCCGTCTTGTTTCCTTTTCCACCGGAGTCAGATCTGCCGGCGGCCGTGCCCCTCAAATGGGGGCGGCCGCCGGTTTTTTTGTTCCATGCCGGATTGAGCGCCGTGGTAAACAAACGGAGGAATCGTTTTGAAACAACTTCGCGAAAAAATCGCTTCGGAAGGCCGTGTGCTTTCCGGGGAAGTGCTGAAAGTGGACTCTTTCCTGAACCACCAGATCGACCCCAAGCTCATGCAGGCAATTGGAGATGAATTCTCCCGACGGTTTAAGAATGACGGAGTTACAAAAATCCTGACAATCGAATCATCGGGAATCGCACCTGCGGCCATGGCCGGTCTCACGATGGGAATTCCTGTCGTCTTCGCCCGCAAGCGCGCATCCCTGACGCTTACGGAAGGGCTGATCAGCTCGGAAGTCAAGTCGTTCACCAAACAGACCGTGAACACCATTTCCGTCTCCGGAGATTATGTGACTGCTGATGACACACTACTCATCATTGATGACTTTCTTGCAAACGGACAGGCTGCGATAGGACTTCTCGATATCGCCAAACAGGCTGGTGCCACGGTGGCCGGTATCGGGATTGTCATTGAAAAAGGTTTCCAGAACGGCGGCAAACTGCTCCGTGATCAGGGTGTGCGTGTTGAATCGCTCGCCATCATCGAGTCGCTCGCAGACGGAAAAGTATCTTTCCGAGAGAAGAGTGAAGTCCGTTGAAACAAGGAATCCGCGAGACTACATTAGGCATCCAGCATCTTCTTGCTATGTACGCAGGGGCGGTACTCGTTCCGCTCATCGTTGGCGGCGCGATCGGCCTGAACGCCGAACAGCTGACATACCTCGTCGCGGTAGACATCTGCCTGAGCGGCGTGGCCACGCTTATGCAGCTTGCTTCCAACCGCTTTTTCGGAATCGGGTTGCCGATCGTGCTCGGTTGCACCTTTACTGCAGTAGGGCCGATGATCGCCATCAGCGGCGAATACGGAATTTCCGCACTTTACGGATCGATTATCCTGTCCGGTTTATTCATCGTACTGATCAGTCCTTTCTTCAGTATGCTGAGTAAGTTCTTCCCGCCTATTGTCACAGGCACAGTCGTCACCATCATCGGACTGACACTGATTCCTGTTGCGATCAATAATATGGGCGGTGGCCAGGGGGCTGCGGATTTCGGTTCCGCCACTAACATCACCCTTGCATTCGCGACACTGATGATCATCATCCTGATCTATAAATTCTCGACAGGCTTTGTGCGCGCCATTTCAATCCTGCTCGGCCTGGTTGCCGGAACACTCATGGCGGCTGCAATGGGAATGGTCAGTTTCACGAATGTCCGTGAAGCCTCCGTGTTCCACATGATTGAACCTTTCTACTTCGGCACACCATCCGTTGTCTGGCCTGCGGTCATCACGATGTGCCTTGTCAACATCGTATCTCTCGTCGAATCGACCGGCGTCTATTATGCGCTGAGCGATATCACCGGAAAAAAGATCACAAGGAAAGACCTGTCTCGCGGATACCGGGCGGAAGGGCTGGCAGTCATGCTCGGTGGTTTCTTCAACGCCTTCCCTTATACGGCGTTTTCGCAGAATGTCGGCCTGGTACAGATGACAGGCGTCAAGACGCGCCGTGTGATTGTGATTACAGGAATCATGCTGATCGCGCTCGGCTTCCTCCCAAAAATCGCTGCGCTCACGACCGTTATCCCTACCTCTGTCCTCGGAGGCGCGATGCTTGCCATGTTTGGAATGGTCGCAACCCAAGGCATTAAGATGCTTAGCAGATGCATGGGAGAATCACAAGAAAACGCGCTGATCGTGGCTTGTTCGGTCGGTCTCGGCCTTGGGGTGTCCGTCGTACCGGACCTGTTCAGCTCATTGCCGCAGGGCGTGCAGCTGCTGACAAGCAATGGGATCGTCGCCGGAAGCTTTACAGCCATCTTGCTGAACATTGTCTTCAATATGTTACCCTCTAAAGCAACTTTGCCGGTGGTACAAAAAGATACGGCTCCTGTGAAGGAGAGCCCACAGGAAGCATCCTGATACAGCAACAGACCGCACTGCCACTTGGTAGTGCGGTTTGTTGTATTTGAGGACCACACATTCTGCTATCCCATCAGATAACTAAAGGAATTCAGAACTTCCAAACATATTGATGCTGATAAAATGGAGGAAGTGCAACAGGGGGGATCTGACTTGAAGAAAGCAATATCCAATGACTACCTGCTGATCATTTTCGGTTCGGTACTGGTGGGGCTGAGCTATAATCTGTTCCTGCTTCCGGCCAGGCTGGCGGCCGGAGGAGTGTCCGGAATCAGCACCATCACTTATGAGCTCTATGGCTTCAATCCTGCTTATATCCAGTGGTTGGTGAACATTCCGCTGTTTATCTTGGCAATCATTCTTGCCGGGAAAGATTTCAGCATGAAGTCACTAGTAGGGACCATGTTTGTTCCATTTACGATCTGGCTGACAGGCGGTCTTGAACTCGGAGTACAAGACCCTCTTCTGTCATCCATTTATGGCGGCATCATTCTCGGGATTGGCCTGGGAATCGTGTATAGAGGAAATGGTTCGACAGGGGGAACAGCGCTGATCGCGCAGATTCTGCGGAAGTTCACGGGGATTTCCAGTGGCTTTGCCCAACTGATCGTTGACGGGGCCGTCGTACTGACATCTGCGCTTATATTTGATTTTGAACTTGCCTTATTTGCCCTCATGTCCATCTATGTGACAAGTAAGGTTATCGATTTTGTACAGCTCCGGACCTCTCCACAGAAACTGATTCTGATCATCACTGAAAGGGAGGAAGAGGTCAGGACGATCATCCGGGACGAAATCGATCGTGGGCTTACTAAATTGCGGGTGACAGGCGGTCACTCAAACAGGGAACGGACAATGATCCTCTGTGTAGCGGAGCAGGCTGAAGCGGTGTATTTGAAAAAGATGCTGAATGAAAAAGAACCATCGTCTTTTGTCATTTTCGTGAACGCTTCTGAAATTTTGGGCCATGGTTTTTCGAAGGAACGGATTTACGAATAAAGCCGGCAGATAGGCTTCCCAAAAGGAAACCGGACTGCCGGCTTTTCCTGTTTATGGCGCTCTTAGGAAGGGAATGTTGAAGTTGTCACACTTTCCGATGGTTCACGCAATTGCGGAAATGAATTAGTAGGACATTATGCATTTACAATCGTATGGCCTATTTGATACCTTTAATAACGAAAATGTCTGAGGTCAGACAACAAAAAACGATCCGCCTTCCATCCCGCGATTGACGGATCTGAAATGATAGGGGATTAGCCATGAATATTTTGTGGGGCCTGATGGGTATGGCTGTCGTGCTCGGTATCGCTTTTCTGCTGTCGACAGGGAAAAAGTCGATCAACCCGCGGACAATCATCGGCGGGCTGGCACTTCAGCTGTTGTTTGCATTTATCGTCCTTAAGTCGGAAATCGGCAGGAAAGCACTTCTGAATGTGACCGATGCAGTCAACAATGTAATCGGATATGCAGGGGAAGGAATATCGTTCCTGTTCGGACCGCTCGCCGACGGCAATGGAGAATTGGGTGTCATATTTGCATTCCAGGTACTGACCATCATCATCTTCTTCTCTTCTCTGATTTCGGTTCTGTATTACCTGGGGATCATGCAGTGGATCATCAAATTGCTGGGCGGAGGCCTTTCGAAGCTGCTCGGAACGAGCAAGACGGAGTCCACGTCCGCCGCGGCGAACATCTTTGTTGGTCAGACGGAAGCGCCATTAGTTGTCCGGCCTTTCCTGAAGAACATGACCAACTCGGAACTTTTCGCAGTCATGACGGGCGGGCTGGCTTCCGTAGCCGGTTCCACGCTTGCGGGCTATGCGCTTTTGGGTGTTCCTCTTGAATATCTGATTGCGGCAAGCTTCATGGCTGCTCCCGCCGGCCTGATCATGGCGAAAATCATCATTCCGGAAAGAGAAAAGCCGAAAGATGATGAATTCGTTATGGAAAAAGACACCGGCGCAACTAACGTCATCGATGCCGCGGCAAAAGGGGCAGGGGACGGAATGAGCCTCGCGCTCAACGTCGGCGCAATGCTTCTTGCATTCATCGCACTTATCGCGCTTCTGAACGGTCTTCTTGGCGGAATCGGATCATGGTTCGGTGCCGAAGATCTTACAATCCAGAGCATTCTGGGCTATGTGTTCGCGCCATTGGCATTCGCTATCGGTGTTCCTTGGCAGGAAGCGGTTCATGCGGGAAGCTTCATTGGTCAAAAGCTTGTGCTGAATGAATTTGTTGCATACGCTTCGTTTGCTCCCCAAATTGATGAGCTTTCAGACAAGACGGCCATGGTTGTCAGCTTTGCGCTCTGTGGCTTTGCCAACCTGAGCTCGCTTGCAATCCTTCTCGGCGGCCTCGGCGGAATGGCGCCTGAACGCCGTCCGGATATCGCCCGCATGGGGATGCGTGCAGTTGCGGCAGGTATGCTTGCCTCACTGCTCAGCGCATCGATCGCCGGCATGTTCATCTAATCGTATATGGGAATTGGAAAAGGGATGCGTCCGCAGTAGCGGAGCATCCCTTTTTTTAATAGGCAATGTTCAGTTGAAGCTAATCGTTTCCGTTTTTCTCCCCCGTTTTGCTCTGGGGGTTCTTTGCCGCGGTATGAATCCACTCACATGCTAACCCAAGCAACGCAATCCCTACCTGCTATTGCGTCCTTGCGGCCCTATAGCCGCGCCAGCGTGAATGAGTGTCCTCCGCATCATGCGAATGGACGCCAGTTCAAACCGATTCCGTTCAAAATGAATCATCACAAGTTTTAATATTAACAGATACAGGAAACATAGTCAAGAGATTGGTTTCAGATCAACTGCTGCTCAGCATATTCTCTGTACACTGTATGCGAATCAAATAATTCCTGATGGGTACCGATCCCGGTCACACGGCCGCCTTCGATAAAAACGATGCGATCAGCATCGACAATTGTGGACAGCCGGTGAGCAATCGCGAATGTCGTACGCCCGGACATGAGCCGCTGCAGGGCTTCCTGGACAATACCTTCAGAGTGGCTGTCAAGGCTTGCCGTAGCCTCGTCCATCATGAGGATCTTAGGATCTCTGAGAAACGCCCGGGCGATGGCGATTCGCTGTCGCTGACCGCCGGAAAGCCGAATGCCGCGTTCGCCGATTTCGGTATCCATCCCTTCAGGGAAGCCCCTGATGAATTCCGATGCAAATGCCATGTCGGCCGCTTGCCACATCTTCTCTTCAGGAATATCATCCTGCTCAATCCCGTATAGAAGATTATCACGGATGGTACCGGCCATCATTGCGCTTTCCTGTGGAACATAACCGATTTGGCTCCGCCAATTTTCAAGCGACAGGGCGGAAATCGGTGTATCTCCGACATGGATCGTGCCGTGATCAGGCTCATAAAATCGTTCAAGCAAAGCAAACATTGTGGATTTACCGCCTCCGCTCGGACCGGCGAAAGCAATCATTTCACCCGGATTTGCACAGAAGGAGATGCTATTCAGTACCGGTTCTCCAGGTTGATAGGAGAAACTGACGCTTTCCACTGTGATGGGAAGACCGGATACGTCCATAGTATCTCCCTGTTGTCCCGGTTCCGGATCGAGGCTGAGAATTTCGATAATCCGTTCTGTCGCGCCTTTCGCTTTCTGAAGCTGGGTAAAGAACATGGCAAATGTCGTGACGGGAAAGACAATCTGGAAAAGATACAACAGAAAGGCGACAAGTGTTCCGGTGGACATCGATCCATCCGCCACCCTGACACCCCCATACACGATGATGAAGGCAATAACTGCCCACATGATCAGTCCCATCAGCGGCCCGATGACAGCATTGATACGCGCTTCCCGCAGTCCGAAGTCGAACAGACGCCGGATGCCATCCACGCCTTTCTGTTCTTCTTCTACCTCGGCGTTTGACGCCTTCATCAGGCGGATCTCACTGATGGTCTGCTGGATGCTGCCGCTAAAAGCGGCAGTCTCATCTTGCATCCCTCTGGAGATTTTGGCCATCCTGCGCCCGAGAGGAATCATGAGTGCCATTGTGACGGGGATTGAGACCAGCATGACGAGAGTCATCTGCCAATCGAGGATCAGTAGAAGAATGATCGCGCCGATGATGGAAATCAAGCCGCTGATGAATTGCGGCACATGGTTCGAGATGAGTTCCTTCACGATGCCTGTATCATTGACGACACGGCTGACTGTACCGCCGCTTGCCTCCGTTTCAAAGTGCGAGACCGGAAGGCGGAGCAACTTTCGCCACATGTTCCCGCGCAGTTCCGCCACCAGTTTCTGGCCGGTGTAACTTAGCAGATAAGTCGAAAAGCCATCAATAACAGTTTGTATAAGGAAAGCCGCAACAATGGCCGCAACAAGCAGTGGACTTAAAGATTCTAAGGAGAACCCGTCCACCAATTCTTTAGTGAGAAGCGGGATGACGAGACCGACAAGCGTTGTGATAAGGAACCCTGCAATCCCAAAGCCGAATGCGGCTTTGGGAATACCGGTCGTACGCAAAAGGCGGATGAACGGCTTTAGTCCGTCCTGTTTTGATGGTTTCGTTGATGTCATGGCCAGGCTCCTTTCAAGCGATATTCTCTATACGGAAACAGACATATAAAAGTTTCGGCTATGCAGGAAACAGCCGCTTTCAGTCTTTTTCGCCTTCAGCAGGGTTTCCTTTTTTTATGGTATGATAATTAACATTGTGCACTATGAATCGGGGGGACGCACATGCGCTGGAAGGGGCGGCTGGCTGCAGCCGGGATCGTCGTGCTCTTTAATATCGTGCGTTATTTCTATTATCATGTCTATCTGGATGTTCCGTTCGGTACTTCTTTTTTCCTGCTGACAGTGTTCTTTCTTGCAATTGCTTATGTCGGCGGCTATCAGTTCGACCGCGCGGACTATTTGTCGAGACGGGATCCGCTCACCGGCGCCTACAACCGTCGCTCGCTGATCGAATATGTCAGAAAGCTTCAGTTACCCGGACATCCCGGATACGGGGTGGTCCTGTTCGATCTTGATGACTTTAAGGAGATCAATGATACGTGGGGACATGAAACCGGTGATGCGGTGCTACGGGATTTCGCGGAAACTCTTTCAGAGTTCGTCGGAAACCGGGGAATTATCGCGAGATGGGGCGGGGACGAATTCCTCGCCATTTTCCGTAAAGCAGATGAGGACTTCAAGATCCGTGGAGCCGAGGAAATTTCGGCACGGATGAGCTCCCTCGGATATGCCGGTGGCAGGTCGATCGGCGTGTCGTTCGGCATTGCGGTCTCGCCGACAGACGGCAAAGATCTGGAGGCGTTGGTAGATGCAGCCGACCATGCCATGTATGTCAATAAGACCGGAAGGAAGAGTCAAGTCTGAATACTTGTCGGATCTTCCGGTATCGTTTAGGATAAGAAAAGAATTTTCAACGGAATGAGGCAGAATATATAATGAAACAATCGGTCTACGGATTGACCTTCGAACAGCTTCAGCAGTGGATGGCAGACCAGGGCCAGCAGAAGTTCCGCGCCGCGCAGGTGTGGGACTGGCTGTACAAAAAGAGGGTCAAATCGTTTGATGAAATGAAAAACGTCAATAAGGATCTGCGGGCACTTCTCGACGAAGCGTTTACCATCAGGACAATGGACATCGCCGTCAAGCAGGAATCCAATGACGGTACGGTCAAGTTCCTGTTCCGCCTGGCGGATGGCAACCTGATTGAAACCGTTCTGATGCATTTCAGCTACGGACAATCGGTTTGTGTGACTACCCAGGTCGGCTGCAACATTGGCTGCAGTTTCTGCGCAAGCGGGCTGCTCCGCAAGAGCCGTGACCTGAACGCAGGTGAAATTGTCGAGCAGATCATGAACGTTCAGGAACATCTTGACGCACTCGGCGGAGGCGAGCGGGTTTCCAATATCGTCGTCATGGGCATCGGGGAGCCGTTCGACAACTACGATAACCTGATGAACTTCCTCCGTGTCGTCAACGATGGTAACGGGCTTGGAATCGGAGCGCGTCACATTACTGTCTCGACGAGCGGCCTCGTGAAGGGCATCCGCAAGTTTGCCGATGAGGACCTACAGGTCAACCTTGCGCTTTCGATCCATGCACCGAACAATGAACTCCGCACGAAAATCATGAAGATCAACAAGGCGTTTCCTCTTGAACAGGTCATGGATGCGATCGACTACTTCCTGTCCAAGAAAAACCGCCGCATCACGTTCGAATACATCCTTCTTAGTGACGTAAACGACCACGTCGAGGAAGCTCAGCAGCTTGCCAGGCTCCTGCAGAACAAAAAGCACCTCAGCTACGTCAACCTGATCCCTTACAATCCGGTTGAAGAGCATGACCGCTACAGCCGCAGCACCCCTGAGGCGATCGCTGCCTTTGAAAAGACACTTAAGTCCAGGGGCATCCAATGCGGTGTGCGCCTTGAGCAGGGCACTGACATCGATGCCGCATGCGGGCAGCTCCGCAGTAAGCAAATCAAAAAGGACGTCTCCTGACGTCAACGGCACGGAAATTCATTTTCCGTGCTTTTTTCTTTGTCCGCATTCCAGTATCGTTGAAGGAAAGGGGGGCTTTCAATGAAAGATGAAAATCTGAAATTCCGTCCTGCCGTGCGTGCCGATCTCGAGGGGATCGTCAGCATGCTGGCAGACGACAGTCTGGGCCGGAACAGGGAAAATCCGGCCTTGCCGCTGGAACGGTCTTACGAAGAGGCGTTCCTCGCCATTAGCGAGGACCCGAATGATGAGCTGATTGTGGCTGAAGCGGATGGTCAGTTGGCGGGAGTCCTGCAACTCACCCTTCTTCCTTCCATCACGCACAGGGGAAGCTGGCGGGCGATGATCGAAGGTGTCAGGACCGCTTCAACCTTGAGGGGCAGGGGAATCGGAAGAGAACTGATCCGGCACGCCATCGGGCTTGCTGAAGAAAGAGGGTGCAGGCTCGTCCAGCTGACCACTGACAAGAGTCGTCCGGATGCCATCCGGTTTTATGAAGGCCTTGGATTCAGGCCGACGCATGAAGGCATGAAACTGCGTCTGGATAAAGAGGTGGTGAAAGAGTGAAATCAGTTTTCGCTTTTGAAACACCTGGAGAAGGGACTGCTTACGAAACAACAGCCAAACGGCTCATGATGCGGCTCGGTTCCTACGAAGTGTTTCTCCGCAATGCATTCGGCCTCACAGAAGTGCCAAAGGCCGTAGTGTGGACAAGCGGGGACCTGGCAAGGGATGTGTTCGGTAATGTTCCGATTCCTGCCTATACCCGGGAAGATCTAATTTTCATGTGCCCGGATCAGGAGGAATGGAAGCAGATCATGTTTGAACAGATGGACGGGGTGGACCTTCCGGAAGTGAGATCGTTTTATGAATCGGTCGGAGAAGCCCAGCTGCTGGATATCCTCGCCCATGAACTGACCCATCACCTCGACCTGTTCCCCGACGACTTTGAGGATGAACGGACGGACGCCATCTGGTTTGAGGAAGGCATGTGCTTCTACCTGCCGCGGCGCCATCTGCTTGGAGACCCTTACTTTAAAGAAGTGACAGCTGTCGAGCGGGTCCTATACGATGCACTGAAGGATCGTTACGGAAAGCATCCGCTTGATGACTTTGGGGCGGCATCCTATGAAGGGAAACTGCCTTCGATCATGTTTGATTACTGGCGCAGTTTTCTTGCGGTCAGTGAGCTGGTGGAACGGGAGAACGGCAGTGCACATGCGGTGTTCAAGAAGTACAACAGCTGGCACGAAGAGGGAAGGGAACTCCCCCTGACCGAATACTTCGAGATAGAAATCTGATTGAACTGAATATTACGACTTTAATAGATTCTGTCATAAACCGAACCGCCGCTCATATGTATATAAGGGCTGCGGTTCTATTTCTTGGTGCGCGGCAACCCTGCTTTCCACCAAAGAAGAAATAGAGGTTGAAAAGTTCTGTGCTTTCTGACAATATAGATAATAGCAAGAAGAAAGCGCATACAAGAATGGGAGGAATGAACAAATGGTAGAAGTGATCAAGTCCCGGGTTTATGCAAATCCCAACACGGAAGGTGCGAAAGTCAACTTCCGGGAGAAGTACGATAACTATATCGGAGGGCAGTGGGTGCCCCCTGCAAAAGGTGAGTACTTCGACAACATCACCCCGGTGACGGGCCAGGTGTTCACAAAAGTGGCGCGTTCCACGGAAGAGGATATCGAGAAGGCGCTTGACGCTGCGCATGCCGCCAAGGATGCCTGGGGCAAGACTTCCGTCCAGGAACGGTCCAGGATCCTCCTGAAAATCGCGGACCGCATTGAAGAAAATCTCGAAATGCTGGCGGTTGCGGAAACATGGGACAACGGCAAAGCGGTCCGAGAGACGCTTAATGCAGATCTCCCACTTGCCATCGACCATTTCCGTTACTTCGCGGGAGCACTGCGTTCTCAAGAAGGCGGCATCAGCCAGATTGACGACAATACGGTAGCCTATCATTTCCATGAGCCGCTCGGCGTGGTCGGACAGATCATCCCTTGGAACTTCCCGATTCTCATGGCGGTCTGGAAGCTCGCTCCGGCGCTTGCCGCAGGCAACTGCGTCGTCCTGAAGCCGGCCGAGCAGACACCGGCATCGATCATGGTGCTGGTCGAACTGATCGAAGACTTGCTCCCTGCGGGCGTGATCAACGTCGTTAACGGATTCGGCCTTGAAGCCGGAAAGCCGCTCGCGTCCAATCCGCGCATCAGCAAGATCGCATTCACGGGCGAAACGACAACCGGCCGCCTGATCATGCAGTATGCATCGCAGAACCTGATTCCGGTCACGCTGGAACTGGGCGGCAAATCACCGAACATCTTCTTTGAAGACGTGTTCGATGAAGACGATGCCTTCCTCGACAAAGCGGTTGAAGGGTTTGTCATGTTCGCACTCAACCAGGGTGAAGTGTGCACATGTCCATCGCGTGCGCTGATCCAGGAATCCATCTATGACAAATTCATCGAGCGTGCCATCAAGCGCGTCGAAGCGATCAAGACCGGCAATCCGCTGGATCCTGATGTCATGATGGGTGCCCAGGCATCCAATGAGCAGCTGGAAAAGATCCTCTCCTACCTGAAGATCGGCAAAGAAGAAGGTGCGGAATGCCTGACAGGCGGCGAGCGCAACCAACTTGAGGACGGCCTCGCCGAAGGCTACTACGTCAAGCCGACCGTCTTCAAGGGCGACAACAAAATGCGCATCTTCCAGGAAGAGATTTTCGGGCCGGTCGTGGCTGTCACGACATTCAAGGATGCCGAAGAGGCACTTGAAATCGCTAATGACACGCTCTACGGCCTCGGAGCGGGCGTATGGTCCCGTGATATGAATACCGCCTACAAGATGGGCCGGGGCATCCAGGCCGGCCGTGTGTGGACGAACTGCTACCATGCCTACCCGGCACACGCGGCATTTGGAGGATACAAAATGTCCGGCATCGGCCGCGAAACGCACCAGATGATGCTCTCGCACTACCAGCAGACGAAGAACCTTCTTGTCAGCTACGACGAGAACAAACAGGGCTTCTTCTGATCAAGAAGGAGGATTCCGCATGGTCGAACGCGTCACCGCAACGGATGAAGCAATCGAACTGATCCGGAAACTGCAGGAAAAACACGGACCGGTCATGTTCCACCAGTCCGGCGGCTGCTGCGACGGATCGTCCCCGATGTGTTACCCCGAAGGCGACCTGCTGATCGGCAGCCAGGATGTCCTCCTAGGCGAAATTGGCGGCGCCAAGTTCTATATGAACAAAAACCAGTATGACTACTGGAAGCACACCCAGGTCATCATCGACGTCGTCGACGGACGGGGAGGCATGTTCTCCCTGGAAGGGGTGGAGGGGAAGAGATTCCTCTCCAGATCCCGCGCCTTTACGAAAGGCGAGACTGAAGCGCTCGGTATTTGAATAGTGACACCCGCCATTCATGGATGGCGGGTGTTTTTTTGTTTGGGTGCTGGCTTGTTCCAATAACTCTTGCTAAGGTGCGCACATCTGTTCTACCATGAAGAATAAGAGAGGTGATTCCATGGCAGAACATATTTTCAAACTGAAAGCGGATTGGCCGGGTCTCCGGAACGATGTCGGCGTCATCGAGTCGGGGAATTTGAAGACGAAGATTTCCATCCCTCCGGAAATGGATGGCCCGGGAGTCGGGACGAATCCTGATGAAATGCTTCTGGGGGCAGCGGCGACTTGCTATATCATCACGCTTGCGGCGATGCTGGAGCGCTCCGGCATCGACAAGGATTCGCTGACAATGGATTCCGAGGCGACCGTGGATGTGACAAATGGGGTCTTTACCTATAAGAGGATTGTGCACAAGCCGAGGCTGGTACTTACTGCAGGGACAGACGAGAAGAAGCTCCCCCTTGCCAGGCGCCTGACGGAAAAGGCGGAGACGTCATGCATGATCAGCCGGGCCATCAAAGGGAATGTCGAGATCGGTCTCGAGGCGGAAGTCCTGCTGTCCGGGGAAACTGTCTGAACAGGAAAACCGCTTCTGTGCGAGAGGCCTGAGATGGTCTATAATCATTTAATAGAAAAGACTCGGATGAAAAGGTGGGAAAAAGATGAAATTCTTCCATACGGCCGACTGGCATCTGGGCAAGATTGTCCAGGGGGTGCATATGACGGAGGATCAGCGTCATGTCCTTGAGCAACTGACCGAAGCCGCACGGACTGAACAGCCGGATGCGATTATCATCGCAGGTGATCTGTACGACCGGGCTGTGCCGCCGACCGATGCGGTCCGCTTGCTGGATGACGTCCTTTCGGAAATCGTACTCGGTCTTGGCATTCCGGTCATTGCAGTCGCGGGAAACCATGACAGCCCGAACCGCCTTCATTTCGGCAGCGGCTTTATGAAGGATAAAGGGTTTCATATGACCGGTATACTGGAACCGGATGCCGATCCGGTCATCCTGGAAGACGAGCACGGTGAAGTTCATTTCCACTGTGTGCCGTTTGCCGACCCATCGGTCGTCCGGGTGCTGTATGAAGACGATTCGGTTACGAACCATGATGAGGCGATGCGGTGCCTGCTGGAACGCCGTTGCTGCAATCTTGATCCTGCAGCACGCCACGTGCTGATCGGACATGCCTTCGTGACACCCAACGCGGAACCTGAGGAGAACACAAGCACATCTGAACGCCCGCTGTCTGTCGGAGGGGCGGAATACGTGGATGCGGGGCGCTTCGGCAAGTTCCATTACACGGCACTCGGCCACCTTCACCGTGCCCATGCTGTCGGAAACCCGGTGGTCCGCTACTCCGGATCCCCTCTGAAGTATTCAATTTCCGAGGAAACCCACAACAAGGGCTTCCTTTGCGTGGAACTGGACGGTGAGGGGCAGATATCCGTTGAACACCGTCCATTGAACCCTCGGCGTGATATGAGGACGGTGGAGGGGACGCTGGCTGAAATTCTTGAGATGACGCATTCGGAAGACTATGTGTTTGTCCGGCTGCTCGATGAGACGCCCGTCCTGTATCCGATGGAACGTGTTCGTTCCGTCTTCCCGAACGCCCTCCATGTATCCCGGTTGATGCCTGTCCGCCGTGACGGAACGGACAAGCCGGGCAGACGCACGGAAGAGATGGATGATGCCGCCATGTTCCGGGCATTCCACGAGGAAATCACGGGCAGTGCGCCTGATGAGGAGACTGAAGAGCTCTTCCGAAGCGTGCTGGATGAGCTGCTGGCGGATGAGCGCGAGACAGTGAAGGAGGCGGTGAAACGATGAAGCCGCTGATGCTGAAGATGACGGCATTCGGACCGTATAAGGAATGCGAAACGATCGACTTCAGGGAACTGGGGGACCGTGGGCTGTTCGCCATCTCGGGTCCGACCGGTTCCGGGAAAACCTCAATTTTCGATGCCATCTGCTATGCCCTGTACGGCAAGGCGAGCGGAGAAGAGCGCGAGGACCGGAGCCTCCGCTCCGACTTTGCGGACGACCAAGTACATACGGAAGTCGAGCTCTGGTTTGAATCGGCTGGAGACACCTACCGGATCATGCGCCGCATGCCCCATGTGAAGGCAGGAAACAAAAGCGCAACCGGTGACCGGATCGAACTGTTTAAGGTCGACGGGGAATCGGAAACCCCCGTCACCGACCGTCAGATGACGACCGAGATAAACGCGAAGGTGGCCGAGCTGATCGGTTTCAGCCACGACCAGTTCAGCCAGATCGTCATGCTGCCACAGGGTGAGTTCCGGAAACTGCTCACTTCCGATACAGAAAACAAGGAAAAGATCTTCCGGAAGATTTTCCGCACGAAGAAATACAAAGACATGGAAGCGGTCCTGAAAGAACGGAAATCTTCCGTCGAGGCGGAATGGAAAAAAGCATCGGGCCGGATTGCCTGGCAGGCCAAGCATCTTTTGGATACGCTCCCGGACCTCAGTGAAGAGCTGGCAGCGAGCCTTTCCGATGAACACCCGAACGCGGGGAAAGTGATTGATGGGCTGTTCGGTGAACAGGAGCGCCGGCTGACCGAGACGGACAGGCTGACAAAAGAATCGGAACAGCTGGAGGCCGGTCTCACGGAAGCCAACCAGCGACTGACGACTGCTCAAGAGCTGAACAGCCGGCTGGAAGAGTGGGAAGAGAAGAAGCGGCAATTGGCCGCTCTGAATAGTCGTCTTCCGGAAATGGAGAAAAAACGCCGGGCCGTTAACCTTGCACGCCTCGCAGCAAGGATCCGACCTGCTGAAGAGAAAATGTCTGATGCGGTGCGGGAACGAACACGGGCGAAAAAGTCTGTGGAGCATGCAGAGCTGTCGCTTGCCACGGCAAAGGAATCAGAAAAAGAAGCCTCAACACGGATGCTGCAAGTCAGGGAACAAGAACCACAGATCGATGCCAAGCGCCGGGAAGCGGAGCGTCTTGAGGAGGCACGGCCGCGCCTGGATGAGCGTGAACAGGTTCTCCGTGAACTGGCCATTGCTCAGGCCGGCCAAAAAAGGTTGTCGGAAGAGACGGACTCCCTCCGCGCGGGCGCCGTAAAGCTCCGGGAAAGACAGGACTCCCTCCGCAAAGAAATCACGGCCCTTGAAGAAGCCCTTGCAGGAACAGATGAACTTCATGAACAGCTCACGGCAGCCGAGCGCGACTGCGAACTGCTGGAGGAACATCTCCGTCTCCTGGAGGTTGTCAGAAAAGCTGGGAAGGATGCAGAGCGTGACGAGCGCCGGAAGGATGAAGCGGAAGCCGTGCTGCAACGGCTAAAACTGCAGCTTCGGGACAGCCAGGCAGCATCACTTGCTGCTCACCTCCATGACGGTTCGCCCTGCCCGGTATGCGGCAGCACCGAACATCCTTTACCGGCTGATTCTGCAGACGGCCCTGATGACTCAGCACTTGAAGAGGCCGAATCGGCATTTCTTAAAGCGCAGTCAAATGCAATCAGCTCTGCAGGCGCTCTTAAGATTCAAAACGGCCTATTGGAGCAATCTGCAGATCGCCTGGAAGGACGAGGGCTGGAAGCAGCCGGTTCCGCCGACATCCTGGCAGGCAGAAAGGAAGAAGCAGAGCGGCTGCGTGGTGAAATCTCCACTGCCAAGTCACGCCGAAACCGCCTTTCGTCATTGCGGAAGGATGAGGAAGCCCGCCGGGAAAAGGCGGAAGAAGTTGCAGGCAGGCTGACACGGCATACAGAGGAGCTGGCGGGCACAACAAGCCGGATCGCCTCCCTCGAAGCGACCATCAGTGGCCTGGAGCGATCGATTCCGGAAGGCTACGGTGATGTCCGATCACTTGATCAGGCTCTGACAGAGCTCCTCGAAATGATCGGAAGGCATGACCGCCTGAAGGAAAAGCTGGAAACAGCCGCTGCAGAAGCGGCGGACAAACGGAAGGCGGCGGAACAGTCGTTGACTTTCGCTGTCAGTCAAAGTGAAAAAGCGGAGAACCAGCTCCGGGAGGCAGAAGCCGCCTTCCGGGAGAAGCTTGCCGCTTCCACCTTCAGCTCCGCGGAGGCCTATCGCGCGGCTCTCATGGCTGATCATCTGGCGGATGAGGCGGAGGAAACCATCCGTGCGTTTGACAATGACCTCCATGCCGTGAAGGTGAGGGAAAGTGAACTTGCCGCTTCTCTGGAGGGTAGTGAGAGGGCGGACCTGGAACAGCTCAGGCAGCTTGCGGAAGAAGCAAAAAGCGCATATGACCATGCACAGGAGAGGCTCATCCATTCCCGAAATACATTGAACACGGTCAAAAAAGGCATTGCCTCCATGAGGGAAGCCGCAACCGAAGCGGAAGCGCTCGAGAAAAAACTCGGCAAGGTGGCCGGCCTCCATGACCTCGTCCGTGGCCAAAACGCCGATAAGCTGTCATTTGAGCGTTACCTTCAGATCGAATACCTGGAGCGGATTCTGCTTGCGGCAAACGAACGGCTGAAGGAACTGTCTAATGGCCAGTTCGAACTGCTTAGGAGCGACCGTCAGGAAGCCCGCGGGCGGCAGAGCGGCCTGGGCATTGATGTGTATGATGCGTACACGGGACAGGCAAGGGACGTCCGGACACTTTCCGGGGGCGAGAAGTTCAATGCGTCGCTTTCCCTGGCCTTAGGGATGGCGGATGTCATCCAAGGATTTGGCGGGAACATCCGTGTCGATACGATGTTTATCGATGAAGGGTTCGGCTCACTTGATCCGGAATCGCTGCAAAAAGCGATCGAAGCACTGGTCGGGTTGCAGCGGAATGGCCGCGTCGTCGGCGTGATCTCGCATGTCGAGGAACTTAAATCCGCCATGCCGGCGGTCCTTAAAGTAAGCAAATCCAAGGCGGGACACAGCTCGACCGAATTTGTATTGAAGTGAGGAGGAGCCTTCATCTGCACTGTGCGGGTGAAGGCTTCTTTCTATTTGGGGGAGGACACCGGTTGCATCAGTCGAATAAGAGTAGAGAAGGGGGAGTAGGCATGGATTGGAAGGTTTTTGAACAGTTTGCAGAAAGGATCCGGGCTGAAGAAGATATTCCCGGAGTGGCAATAGGTGTCGCACACAACGGGGAAGCGATTTATGTGAATGGTCTTGGCACAATTAAAGCTGGGGGCACAGTCAACGTGACCCCGGATACGGTATTTGGAACGGCGTCTGTGACCAAGTCGTTCACGTCGCTTGCGGTACATATCCTGGCTGCGGAAGGAAAGCTTTCGCTTACTAGCCCGGTTGTCAGGTATCTCCCAGAAGCAGAATCAATTCCTGTTATCAGAAGCGCAGATATCCGGCATCTCCTTTCCCATACAACCGGCATGCCGCCGGTGAGACGGCGTGAAGACATAGAAAGATTCGGTGACCATATCAGATACCTGGAAAGTCTGGACATTGAACCGATCGGTGTTCCCGGCGAGCGGATCAGCTATTCGAATGACGCATTCCTGCTGCTTGGCGCAATCATCGAACGGGTGTCAGGCATGGATTACCGGGAATTCGTCATGGAGCGCATTGTCCGGCCTGCCGGTATGAAGAGAACCTCTTTCACGCCGCCCGGTCAGGGAGTGCATTCGAACACCGCTGTTCAATACATGGAGAAACTTCTGCCGGTGGACTGGCCGTCACTCGGCAACTATGCAGTCGGCGGCGGCATCCGGTCGACGGTGAATGATCTGCTCCTGTACGGAAGATTGTATACGGACCGTGCATTCCGAGAGTCCGTAATCGGGAATGTTGATACAGCGGAGATGCAAGAACATGTCGCCATGGTCGATGAAAACACATTCTACGGTCATGGACTGATGGTCACGCCGGACTTCGGAGGCGCCGTCCTCGTCCACCACGGAGGAGGCCAGCCGGGTGTCTCCTCATCATTCGGCTTCCTTCCCGATCGGGGAATCACAGTTGCTGTCCTCACGAACCGGACGGGTGTATCTGCGGAAAAGCTGATGAAGGGAGCCATCTATACGGCGCTCGGGCGATCTCCTGAGGAAGCGTCAGTCAGTCTTCCAGATGTTCAGGTATCACCGGATGAACTGAAGACATTCACCGGACATTACCGAAACGACGAAGATCCGGACGGCTTCCGGATCGGTGTGAGTGAAAGAGGACTGGTGATGCTGACCGATGGGCGCACTGACCATCTGCGGCCGGTGGGACCGGGTCAATTCCAAAATGACCGAACCGGTAAGCTTGTCCGGTTCGATGTGAGAAGCGGGGTAGAAGTTGCCATGGCATTCACCGGTCTGCGGGTGTATTGGAAAGACTAGTCATCCCTTGACGTATACAACCTGCTACCGGCTGTTTTTAAGGTCCCTTAACCCAAGTGGGCAACTCACATCCATATAAGCGATCAAAAGCCTTCATCCGCATTTTCCGGATGAAGGCACTTTTAATCATTCACCTATATGAATCGTGAGTTGGCTGAAACAGGTCCTCTTCTGCATTTCTGACAACGGAGAAGTGTTCAACATTGTAGTGGCCGTCAAGCGTTTCATTATGGTGCCGGATGATCTGTTCTGCAGTTAACGCTTCGCTGTCTGTTGTGGAGTGCCCATCACCTACCAATGTGATATCCAGACCGCTAATCGTTGCTGTTCGGACTGCACTGTCAATACAATGCTGGGTCTGACACCCCATGATGACGACATGTTCAACATTCTGTGATTGCAGGTGATCCAATAACCCTGTTCCATGAAAAGAATTGGTTGCCGTTTTATCGAACAATCTTGAATCCGCCGGGACATTGATTTCTTCGTGAACCTGAAATCCTTTTCCTTGTCCTTCTGCGACGTCCAAGTCCCTTACAAAGACAATGGGAACTTCTGATTGCTTTGCTTTTTCGATGACTAAATTGATATTTTCGATCAGCTGTTCTTTGTTATAAACAGCGCTTTCTTCCTGATTTCCTTCAATCAGCTCTTGTTGGGCATCAATGATCAGTAATGTTTGATTCAAAGGCTATTCCCCTTTCGCTTGGAAGGATACTTTCCCATGTTTCCAAGAAGTAACGTTAGAATTTTCTAACACTTAAATATTAACATCGTTTCGATTGAATGAAAATATTAGTTCATGAAACGGCGACCCCCTTTAAGTATCGCCATAAACCCGAGATGTTCCCGCGAATTGTCAGGCTGTCGGCGCGAGATCTCGAGTTGCCGGCGCAAAAACCTCTACGCACTGAACCAAAAAGCGGACGCACCGAAACTAATGCTCCGGAGCGTCCGCTTTAATCTTTTAATTCTCCGGTACCGGCTCATATCTGGAAGGGTCCGGAACGAAGTATAGGATGATGCCGCCGATGATGAACAGCACGATGAGGCTGAAGACACCGGCGTTTGTGTTGCCGGTCATCTGTGCCGTTACACCTACGAGAAGCGGTCCCATGATCGATGCGAATTTCCCGAAGATGTTGTAGAAGCCGAAGAATTCGTTGGAGTTTTCTTTCGGTACCAGCCGCCCGAAGTACGAGCGGCTAAGTGCCTGGATGCCGCCCTGGGAAGTACCGACTAACATCGCCAGCACCCAGAAGTCGGCGACGGAATCCATCGAATAGGCATAGATGCAGACGAATGTGTAGACGGCTATGCCGACGTACAGAATCTGCTTCGTGCCGAACTGGTCGGCAAGCCGGCCATATAGGATGGCAAACGGAGCGGCGATGACCTGAGTCACAAAAAGGATGATCAGCAGGCTGTTGGCGTCAATGCCGAGGTCTGAGCCGTAGGCGGTCGACATGGAAATGATCGTGCCGACGCCGTCGATATAGAAGAAGTAGGCAAGCAGGAACAAAAACAGTCCTCGGTATTTCCTGATTTCACGGAAGGTATTGGCGAGACGCTTGAAAGCCTGGGCGACCGGTTTCGGATCCGGTTCGATAAAGTGGATCTGGTGCACATGCCTGAACATCGGCACCGAGAAAAGGATCCACCATGCTGCGGTGATCAGAAACGCGGCTCGGCTCGCATTCGTCACGGAGAGCGGGATGACTCCGGACTGCGACAGCAGGATGATGGCAATCGAGATGATGAACGGGATCGTGCTCCCGATATACCCGATCCCATAGCCAAATGCCGATACGCGGTTCATGCGCCCAGAGGTTGATACATCTGTAAGGAAAGAGTCGTAGAACACATTCGCCCCGGTCGACCCGAGCGCGGCAAATGTATAGACGACTAGCAGCATGAGCCAGTTATCAGCGGGAATAAAAGCAAGAGCGGCAGTGGCCCCGGTCCCAAGGATGAAGAAGGCGGTAAAGAACTTTTTCTTCATGCCCCGATAGTCCGCTATTGTGCCGAGTATGGGAGCGAGCAGCGCCAGAATGAATGTGAAGATCGAGATCGTATAGCCGAGGTAGGCCGTCGAGTCGGTGGCGCTGACTCCCGCATTGGTAGCCGCGGCTTTATAGAACAGCGGAAAAACAGCGGTTGTAATGATAATGGAATAGGCGGAGTTGGCCCAGTCGTAGAACGCCCAGCTTTTCTCTTCTTTAGACAGCCGGAATTTCAAGTCGTTCCCCCCTTGAGATGAATCGTCACTTGCTACCATTGTATCAATATCGCTCCCGGGAAAGGTTAAGTTTCTGAAAATTTTCCCTGTAAAAAGGGACGAAAACAGCAGGATTGGTTAAGGCCCTCTATTTTTAGTATGATGGAACTGTCTATATACCGGATAGGAAGTGGGTAACATGGGACATCTCATCGTGTCGGGCCTGACGAAGACCGTCGGCGACAAGACACTGTTCAACGATATTAGCTTTACCATTAATGAAGGCGACCGGATCGGTCTCATCGGCATCAACGGAACCGGCAAGTCGACGCTTTTGTCGATCATCGCCGGATCACTCGATGCGGACTCAGCATCGTTCGATCATCCGAACGACTACCGGATCGCTCATCTGCCGCAGGATCCGCGTCCGGACCCTGAACTTAATGTGCTTCAGATTGTTTTTGGCGGGGATTCCCCGCTGATCCGGCTGAACCGGGAATATGAGGAAGTGCTGCGCGCGCTCGGGAACAATCCGGACAATGCTGCGGCACAGGACCGCTTCACGGCCCTGCAAAACCGGATGGATTCAGACGGGGGATGGGACCTGAACGCCAGAGCAAAAACCATCCTTTCAAAACTCGGAATCACCGATTATGAGGCGAAAGCGGGCAGTCTTTCAGGCGGCCAGCGGAAGCGGGTGGCCCTTGCCAGGGTGTTGCTCGAGCCTGCGGATCTTCTGCTTCTTGACGAACCGACCAACCACCTGGATGTTACATCGATTGAGTGGCTGCAGGATTACCTGAAGCAGATTGGCGGTGCCATTCTTTTCATCACGCATGACCGCTACTTCCTGGATTCGGTCGCATCCAAGGTGTATGAGCTGGCCGACCGGACGCTTTACAGCCATAGAGGAACCTACTCGGACTTCCTGGAGGCGAAGGCACTACGGATCGAGCAGGATGCAGCCACATTCGAGAAAAACAAGAACCGCTATCGGAACGAACTGAAATGGATCCGGAGAGGTGCCAAAGCCCGATCGACCAAGCAGAAAGCACGGATCGGGCGTTTTGAGGAACTGTCCGAGAAAGTGAAAAAAGATGACGGTCCTGATCCGCTCGACCTGTCGCTCGCTGCTTCCCGCCTCGGAAAGAAAGTGCTCGAAGGGGAGCGTGTGACTAAGGGATACGGCGGCAGAAAGGTCATCAAAGACTTTTCGTTCCTTCTCCAGGGCGGAGACCGCGTGGCGGTCATCGGCCCGAACGGAGCGGGTAAGTCCACACTCATGAATCTGCTTGCCGCATCCATCGAGCCGGACAGTGGAGAGATCATCCGGGGCGAAACCGTGAGAATCGCTCATTTCACTCAGCATTTGCCCGAGATGGATCCGAACCAGCGGATCATTTCTTATGTCACGGAAGCCTCAAATGACATCCGCAGGCAGGACGGCACAAGGTATTCTGCTGTCCAAATGCTTGAACAGTTCCTTTTCCCGTCGAATGTCCACGGGACGCTGATCGGCAAGCTGTCAGGCGGCGAACGGAAGCGGCTATATTTGCTCCGCTTGCTCATCGAGCAGCCGAATGTCCTGCTTCTGGACGAGCCGACAAACGATCTGGATCTGGAGACACTGTCGGTGCTTGAAACGTTCATCGATTCATTCCCGGGAGTTGTCGTCACGATTTCCCACGACCGCTTTTTCCTTGACCGCACTTCGCGCAAGCTGTGGATTCTGGATGGATCCGGGGAGGTCACGCAGGAGCTCGGACTCTACACCGACTACCTTGAAAAAGCGGCATCGAAAGATAAAGAATCTGCCGTTCCGCCTGCCGGTGCAGTAAAGCCTTCACAACAGCCGGATAAGCCGAAGAAAAAGAAGATGACAGTCGGTGAGAAGAAAGAATGGGAAGAGATCGGCGCCAAGATCGAGGCAACCGAACAGGAAATCATGGAAGCTGAACAAGCGCTTGCCGATGCCGGAGCCGACTACGGGAAAGTAAGTGAGATTTCCGCGCGGCTGGATGAATTGAATCAGCAATATGAGGCCCTCATTGAGCGGTGGAGTTATCTTGAAGAAATTGCCGAAGCATGATTGACACAGGAGGCATGGGAACATGAAAATTGTAACTATAGAACCGACGCCGAGTCCGAACTCGATGAAAGTCGTCATCGACAGGGAACTGCCGTTCGGAAAGGCATATAACTATAAACCGGACAGTCTGGACGAAGCCCCGGACTTTATCCGGCAGATTTTCGGAATCGAAGGCGTGAAGGGGATTTATCACGTCATGGACTTCCTGGCCATCGAGCGCAACGGCAAATATGACTGGGAGCCGATCCTTGCAGGAGTCCGGGAAGTGTTCGGCGAGGAACAGGAAGCCGGCACGGAAGCCGCAGAAGCGGATGAGCACTTTGGTGAGGTGTACATTCATGTCCAGCAATATAAGGGCGTCCCTCTCCAGGTGAAAGTGTTCGATGACCGCGGCGAAGAACGATTCGGACTCGGACAGCGGTTTGTCGACGCCATGAATGCGCTCATGGAAGGTGATGACGAGAACTACATCCTTCAGCGCAAATGGGCGGATTACGGCATCCGGTATGGAGACAAAAAGGAAATCGGCGAAGAGGTCGTTAAGGAGATTGAAGCGGCCTACCCACAGGAGCGGCTGGACGCCATCATGGAAGCCGGCAGCGAGACGAAAGAGGCACCGGTCCTCGGCCGCCGCAGGGTGACACTGGAGGAATACCAGGCGGCCGCAAGCTGGGAAGAACGCTTCCGGCTTCTGGACCAGCTGCCTGACCCGGACATGTCCGATGTGCCGCTTCTGATGGAGGCACTGAAAGACGAAAAGATGTCGATCCGCCGTCTGGCCGTCGTTTATCTCGGCATGATCGAAGATCCTGCCGTCGTCCCCTATATCGAAAAGGCGATGGAGGACAAGAGCGCACCGGTCCGCAGAACGGCTGCAGATGCAATGAGCGACCTCGGCTTTACGGAATTCGAAGACCTCGCCATCCGCACGCTCAAGGACAAAAGCAAGATTGTACGCTGGCGGGGAGCGATGTATCTGTACGAAACCGGCACGGAAAAAGCGCTGCCTGCCCTGAATGAGATGGAAGGCGATCCGGAATTCGAGGTCAAGCTCCAGGCGAAAATGGCCGCGGCCAGAATCGCAGGCGGGGAGGAAGCGAAAGGGTCGATGTGGAAACAGATGACCGAGATGAGAACAAAATCGAAAGGGGAATGAACAATGGAAGCATATGAGGCATACATGAAGCAGGTGGCGGAGCCAATGCGCCGAGAACTGACGGAAAACGGTTTCCGTGAACTGACGACTGCGGAGGATGTCGATACTTTCATGTCGTCCGCAAAAGGCACGTCACTTGTTGTGATCAACTCCGTCTGCGGATGCGCGGCGGGGCTTGCGCGTCCGGCAGTGGCAGCAGCACTTGAGGAAATTGATCAGAAACCGGAAAACCTCGTTACAGTATTCGCCGGACAGGACCGTGAGGCAACCGAAAGGATGCGGGGCTACTTTGAGGAAGTGCCGCCAAGTTCTCCTTCGATCGCTGTGCTGGAAGGCTCCGAACTCAAATATTTCATTCCGCGTGAACAAATTGAGGACCATGACCTGGAGCAAGTTCAGGCACACCTTTCCGGCGTTCTCCGCCAGATGGTGAAGTGAACTTGCCCATTGTGACCACCGGCCAGCATCCGGACGAAGAAAGTGTCCGGCTGGCTCAGCACGTGGCCGGGGAGCTAGGCGCAGATTTTGTGCCGCGGAAGAAACGGTCCGTCCGTAAGCTGATTGCGGAATTCGGCCGTACGGTCGTCGTGGCCGGGAAGGAACGGTACGAGTACCATACCGACCCTGATGTAAAGCCGCTGTTCTTCCATCCGGGCCTTGCTGCCATCCGCATCAAACGGCTGCAGAATGGCGGCAATGACGCCATGGTCGATGTGAGCGGCTTGATGCCGGGCGACTCGTTTCTTGACTGTACCATGGGTCTTGCCTCTGACAGTACCGTCGCTTCATTTGTCACAGGCCCTTCGGGACAGGTGACAGCCTGCGAGGCCGACCCGATGGTCACCTATATCGTGGGTCACGGATTGGCAACCTACAGCGACTCGCCGGAAGAGGTGCTGGATGCCATGCGGCGGATCGATGTGCAGAATACCCAGGCGTCCGATTTTCTGCGAAATTGTAATGCCAAGAGCTACGACATCGTTTATCTTGATCCGATGTTTGAGGAGACGATCGAGGAAGCGGCCGCTTTTGCACCGCTCCGTTCAGCGGGCGTCCACGATCTGCCGGATGACCGGCTCTTCCGGGAAGCTGTCCGGGTCGCCCGGAGGCGTGTTGTGCTGAAAGCCCACTTCAGGTCGGAATTATTCGACCGGTATGGGTTCACCCGCATCGAACGGCCCAACACAAAATTTCATTACGGCTTTATCGAGATTTGATTATTATTAAAACTGCCACACGGATAGTCCGTGCGGCAGTTTTAACGTCAGTCCTAAAGATAAATCAAAAAAGTGTAAACAAATCTACGCGTTCTTGTATAATCAAAGTATTACAAGCTTGGAGAGTTGCCGTGCAAATACAGCCGGCTGTCTCCTGAAGGAGATCACAGGTATGACTGACCGCCTCGAACAAGAAATTGCACGCCTGAATTAGATTCATGATGCCCGGGAGCGGACGAGGGCAAAGATGGAATTGCTCCTTGAACGGATTCCTAAAGGAATTGAGGAAGCAGAGTCGGGAAATGCTGAGGCTGCAGCGGCATATCTGTCCGCAACCCAAAAGATCCTTTCTGCCGCGCTGTCAGAAGAAGAAAATGCCTATCATCGGCTTATCGGAAAACAAGCGGATACCGATGAGAAGCATGAAGAAACTCCCTGAGCCTATCGCTCAGGGAGTTTCTCGGTTTCCCCCGGGAAGGGGATTGAATGCTGATCAGTGCGTGAAGTTAAAGTAGCTCAGATAGGCAAGAAGCCCGAGGAAGCCGATTCCGATCCAGATGCTTGCGTCCATCATAGTACCTCCTTTGGAGCTTGGGAACTATTTATATTGAGTCCCCGTCTATTGTACAATGAAACCAGCGAGAAGAAAACCACTATACATACAGACGGCGGTTTCGCCGATTGATTGATCAAACGGGGGGAAAGATCATGAAAAATTGGATCCAGAAATCTCTGATGGCTGCCGTAGCGCTTGTCACGCTCGGTTTTATCACACCGAGCCATGAAATCTGGGATCAGTTCCTGGACGAACGGGGCCAGAAGGAGATTGCGGGCAGCACCGGAACAGCTGTTGCTGCTGAACTGCCAACAACGTTTACAGAAGTGGAAGATGCGCCATTTTCCGAACTGGCTAAGGCAACAGCACGAGACCGGGCCTATGAGAAGTTCGGTTCGAAAATCGGCCCGGCCATCTCGGATGAGTTCGATCAGGTCATCCTCCCGAAAATCGAAGAAGCGATCGAGATAACGCTTGTTTCGATCGGAGATGATGGAGGCCGTTCACTTTCGATAAGCGAACAGCCCGCTGGCGGATACTCAGAAAAAATCTTTCACATTTTTGACACAGAAAGCGGAAAAGACCTGATCCGATTCCATGTGCGCACGGACAAGCGGCCCCTTGACGGCTATTACTTCAACTTCCATTACCACACCTCAGAAGACGGCTACAGCCGCCATATCGAGCTCGGTGATATTTTCTGGTCCAAGAACACACCCCCAAAATGGCTTTCCTAAAAGACCGGCATGGACTTCGACATCCATGCCGGTCTTGGTGTTTCTAAAATAGAATGAGCGTGGCGGGCGTGTTAGAATTGGGTAGAACAAGAATGCATAGATGACCCGGCGAATCAAAGAAATCATAAGGAGGCGTACGGGATGGAACAATACCTGAAGCTTTGCAGAACAATCTTGGATAACGGGACGGACAAGGGGGACCGCACAGGAACCGGAACACGCAGTATTTTCGGGCACCAGATGCGGTTTGACCTGAGTGAAGGGTTCCCGCTCATGACGACGAAAAAAACGGCATTCCGCCTGATCGTCTCGGAACTGCTCTGGTTCATCAAAGGAGACACGAATGTCCGGACACTTATCGCGGAGCGCAATCCGATCTGGGATGAGTGGGCATTCGAAAAATACGTGAATAGCAGTGAATACAGCGGTCCCGACATGACAGACTTCGGCAGGCGGGCAGCAAAGGATCCTGTATTCAAGGAAGTCCTCGGCCTGGAAATGGACAAGTTCCGCGAAAAGATCCTGTCGGATGACGAATTCGCGGAAAACTACGGAGATCTGGGACCGGTATATGGCAGGCAGTGGCGTTCCTGGCCGGATGGCCGCGGAGGGACGATCGACCAGCTAAAGAATGTCATCAGTTCAATCCAAAACAACCCCGATTCCCGCCGCCATATCGTGAGTGCGTGGAATCCGGCAGAAGTTGAGGATATGGCTCTGCCGCCTTGTCACACGCTGTTCCAGTTCTACGTAGCGGAGGGCAAGCTGTCTTGCCAGCTTTACCAGCGGAGTGCGGATGTTTTCCTCGGTGTGCCGTTCAATATTGCTTCTTACGCGCTCCTGACTCATCTGGTTGCCCGCGAGACAGGTCTCGAACCGGGTGAGTTTGTGCATACACTCGGCGATGCGCATATTTACTCCAATCATTTTGACCAGGTGAGCGAGCAGCTATCCCGTCAGCCGAGAAAGCTGCCGGAACTTGTAATTGAAGCCGACGGAAAATCGATCTTCGAGCTGGAGACTGCGGATATCCGAGTTGAAGGATATGACCCGCATCCGAAAATCAAAGCACCGATTGCGGTCTGATCCAAAGGAGGACAAATGATGATTTCCTATATTGTGGCACACGATCCGGATCTCGTGATCGGGAAAGACAACCAGTTGCCCTGGCATCTGCCGGGTGATCTGGCTTATTTCAAGAAACAGACGATGGGCAAAGCGATGGTGATGGGACGCAAAACGTTCGAATCGATCGGCCGTCCGCTCCCGGGCCGCCTTAATGTCGTCGTCACCCGCAATCCTGAATATGAAGCCGAAGGAACTGTTGTGGTAAACACAGTCGAAGACGCCATCAGCCGGGCGGAGGAATATGCCCCGGAAGTGATGGTCATTGGCGGCGCAGGTCTTTTTAATGAGCTGATGGACAAGGTCGACAGGCTCTATGTCACGCTCGTGAAGCAGTCCTTCGCAGGGGATACGTATTTCCCTGAATACAAGGACGGCTGGGTCCTGGTTTCCCAGTCCGAAGAACACCAGTCCGACGACGGGGTTCCTTACGATTACCGGATCTATGAAAGGAAGCAGACACTTTGAATCCGGTCCGCAGCATCAGAACGGCGTAAGCCGCATTAAAAAAACAGCCGGATATCCGGCTGCCGCTCAGGCATAGAGCAATATGGAAAAGTACATCGCGGCACTTCCTCCAATCACGAACAGGTGCCAGATGGCGTGATTGTACGGGATGCGGCGCCATGCATAGAAGATGGCACCGAAGGTATAAAACAGCCCTCCGATGACAAGCAGTACAATTCCTTCTGTCCCGATCACGGCATGCAGCGGGCGGAGCGCGAATACGATCAGCCAGCCCATCGCGATATAGAAAACAAGTGATACCGCTTCATAACGGTGGATGAAGAATACCTTGAACAGGATTCCGAGGATAGCAAGTCCCCAGACGATACCAAACAGGGTCCAGCCGAGCTTGCCACCCAATGACGTCAGGACCAGCGGTGTGTATGTTCCTGCAATCAGAATGTAGATCGATGAATGGTCGAGGATTGAAAAGAATCGCTTATATTTGACAGGCATACTATGAAGCAATGTAGACATGAGGTACAGCACAAGCATCGAGACGCCGAAAATGGTATACGCAGTGATATGGAGTCCGGAGCCGTACTTGCTGCCCTTCAGGATAAGGAAGACCAGTGCGGGGATGCTCAGGATAAAACCGAGTCCGTGTGTAATCGCATTCCATAATTCTTCCTTTTTGTTTTTATAATCGAAGGCCAACGCCTCCACCTCTCTTTCCTTGACTTAGCTGTCCGCCGAATTCTATTCTTCTTTTACCACCAATAACAGCAAGCGAATCAGCAAAATCTGAAAGGGCGACAATATGACAACCATTCATATCGTAACAGACTCAACAGCAGATATCAGCAAGGAGACCGTCAGCGAGCTCGGCATCCATGTCGTGCCGCTTTCCATCCAGATCGGAGGACAGACATATGTCGATCGGGTCGACCTGTCCCCGGAAGAGTTCCTGGACATGATGAAACAAAACGAAGAACTGCCCAAAAGTTCACAGCCGCCTGTCGGTGTTTTCAAGGAACTGTACGAGTCCCTTGGAAAAGATGGAGGAAAGATTCTCTCCATCCATATGACCGGCGGAATGAGCGGAACCGTAGAATCCGCCAGGGCCGCAGCGGAACTGGCGGATGCCGATGTTACCGTTGTGGATTCGGAATTCATTTCCTTTGCACTTTCGTTCCAGGTGCTCGAAGCCGCAAGGATGGTGAAGGACGGGAAAGACTTCAATGAAATTCTTGAGCGTGTCGACACCGTCAGGAAAAACACCGCATTGTATGTGGTAGTGGATACACTTGAGAACTTGGTCAAGGGAGGCAGGATCGGCAAGGGGAAGGCGATGATCGGTTCCCTTATGAATATCAAGCCGATCGCAGCACTGAAAGAAGGTGTCTACACGCCCGTCAGCAAGGCGAGAAGCCATAAGCAGGTTGTCCGTCAGCTTTTTAAGGACTTCAAGGAGCAGACGGTCGGCCGGAAGCTGCGTGCGGTCGGTATCTCCCACGCCAATGGCATGGCGATGGCTGCACCGCTTAAGCAGATGATCGAAGAAGACGGATTCCAGGACGTGAAGCTGATGTTCACATCTCCCGTCATCAGCACCCATACCGGTCCCGGGGCAATTGGATTCATGTACTACTGGGATTGAGCATGGATGGCGGGGAGCCTGGGGTTCCCCGCTTTTTGGTTCGAAAAGGGGTAAATAGAGATGAAAAAAAGGATTTGGATTCTTGCGGCGGCCCTTTTCCTGACCGGTTGCTTACCGGGCAGTGACCCCGTAAGCTTCGGCACAATGGAGGATCGCGGCTTTGGGCAATACGAAGTGCCTCCGACTTTCGCTCCGAGAACGGTCGTGCTGGTCGGCCTTGGGGATTCGCTTACTCAAGGTGTCGGTGACGACCGGAAACGGGAAGGATACGTCGGCCGTCTCGCGGTTAAGATGGAGGAATGGAAAGGTGTAAAGGGTGTCGTGGTCCATAATCTGGCAAAACGAGGCAGACGGAGTGATCAGCTTGCAGAGCAGCTGTCAGATCCCAGGGTTCGTGAAACCATTGCCGAAGCGGACATTCTCACTTTGACGATCGGTGGAAACGATCTTATGAAGGTCGTCAAGGAGGATTTGTTCAGCCTGGACGCGAAAGCGTTTGAAGGGAAACTGGAGCCGTTCATGGACCGTCTCTCAACTTCGCTTTTCCAGGTGCGGCGGGCAAATCCGGACGCGGTCCTCATCGTTCTCGGTCTTTACAACCCGCTGACGGTCGTGACTGACGAGGAAAGTGAATTTGACGGAATTCTGTCCGACTGGAATGCGGTCCTTGAAGATGCCGCGGTGGCAGATGGAAGGGCTTGCTATGTTCCTGTGGACGACCTGTTCATCACCAACCGTGATCTTGTTTATCATACGGACTTTTTCCACCCGAACGGCAAGGGGTACAGCAGGATGACGGACAGGATCATGGACGCACTCTCACGGTGCGGTTTGAACCGGCTGTCCGGAGGGGAATTGGAATTTTGAGAGGTGGATGCCGGTGAATAAATGGAAACTCGCTTTCTTTCTTTTGGCGGCGCTGATCGTGACAGGCGCCCTGGCATTTGTGTTCTGGATCAGCCGGCCGGTCGAGGGAACCCCTCTTCCGCTGGCCGCTCCGGCTGCTGACGGGGCAGACAGGCTCACGGTGACCGCCTCCCGCGAGGATCTGGAGGGAATCGCGAATACGTATATCAGGCAGGCCATCAACAATGACCGGATTCCGGTCAAGCTTGAATTTGAGGATGATGTGCTCCTCGTGTCCGAACTGACGGTTTTTGCCGTCCAGCTGCCGGTCACGATGCACTTTGAACCGGAGGTGCTTGACGACGGCAACCTGACGCTTAAACAGAAATCGGTGGAAGTCGGCAACTTGACGATTCCGCCATCCACCATCCTGAAACTTCTGGGTGATACAGTAGGACTGCCCGCCTGGATGGTTGTCCGGCCGAAAGAAGAAGAACTGTTTATCGATTTGTCCAGGCTGCCGGTTTCGGGCGGCATCCAGGTGAGGGCAAAAGAAATCAATCTTCCGCAGGATGATATCGAACTTGAAATTCTCATCCCGCGAAAATAGGAGGCATCGTATGGCAACCGAAAAAGCGATTTTTGCAGGGGGCTGCTTCTGGTGCATGGTGAAACCGTTCCACAAGTATGAAGGGGTGGAATCAGTCATTTCAGGTTATACGGGCGGCCATGTCCCAAACCCGACTTACAGGCAGGTATGTTCAGAAACGACCGGCCATTATGAAGCCGTTGAAATCACCTTCAACCCTGAAGTCATTTCGTATGAAGAGCTGCTTGATATTTTCTGGCGGCAGATCGATCCGACCGATCCCGGCGGCCAGTTTTTCGACCGCGGAGACTCTTATCGGACAGCAATCTTCTATCTTGACGAGGACCAGCGCTCGGCGGCCGAGCAGTCCAAAGAAGGACTTGAAGCAGCCGGTAAATTCGACGGGCCGATCGCCGTACAGATCCTTCCCGCCAAAGAATTTTATCCGGCAGAGGAGGAGCACCAGGACTATTACATGAAGAACCCTGCCCATTACAATCGCTACTTTGCGGGATCGGGCAGAAAAGCATTCCAGGAAACCATGTGGGAGGAGTGACATGATGAATAAAGAAGAACTAAAGAAGAAGCTGACTCCGATGCAGTATCAGGTCACCCAGGAAAACGGCACTGAGCCGCCATTTCAGAACGAATACGATGCACATTTCGATGAAGGGATCTATGTCGATATTGTATCCGGAAAACCGCTCTTTTCATCAAAAGATAAGTACGATGCGGGCTGCGGGTGGCCCAGCTTCACCAAGCCGATCGAGGACACCGAAGTCACAGAGCACTTTGATACAAGCTACGGAATGAGACGCACGGAAGTTCGGAGTAAAAGTGCCGACTCCCATCTGGGGCACGTCTTCCCGGACGGGCCGATGGAGGCGGGCGGACTTCGCTACTGCATCAACTCGGCAGCTCTCCGGTTTGTACCGAAGGACAAGCTGGAACAAGAAGGGTACGGCAACTATCTGAAACTGTTCGGGGAATAAGTACCCGGTTGATATCAGATTATGAAACATTCAGGAAGGCGGTGGTCCGGTGAGGCGGACATTTTATCAATTCCTATTGTCCCACCGGGGAGGCCCGCAGGACGACCCGCGCGCGGTTTTCGCGGAAGCGGCTTTTCTCGATCATGAATTCCCGAAGGACGAAACAGGTTTCGACCCGCTGTCGCGCTATCTGGAAGTGCGCGCGGACCCGGATATGCCGTCGCGTGTATTTGATGAACTTTGGGAAGAATACCGGGAGACCGACTAAAATTTGGCGTCCGTATCAAGCGGACGCCTGTGTTGTGATTGCGGGCGGTAGCAAAACACGATATGATTGAAAAGAATTTGTGAAAGCGGGGTTTGACTAAATGAGCATACACATCAATGCAAAAAAGGGCGATATCGCCGACACGATCCTATTGCCGGGCGATCCGCTCCGCGCAAAGTACATTGCAGAAACATTCCTGGAAGATGTCGAGCAGTTCAACGAAGTCCGGAACATGTTCGGCTACACCGGAACCTACAATGGAAAGCGGGTTTCCGTAATGGGTACCGGGATGGGCGTACCGTCGATCTCCATTTATATCACAGAACTGATGCAGGAGTATGACGTACAGAAGCTGATCCGCGTCGGCACATGCGGTGCGATCCAGAAAGATGTCAAGGTCCGTGACGTCATCATTGCACAGAGCGCGTCAACGAACTCCAAATTTAACGAGATCACTTTCAAGGGTATCGATTATGCTCCGACGGCAGATTTCGATCTCCTGCTCAAAGCTTACGAAGCAGGACAGGAAAAAGGCCTGAACCTGAAAGTCGGCAACGTATTTACGGAAGATCTCTTCTACAGTGATGATTCGGATCACAAACAATATGCTGAATACGGCGTCTTGGCCGTCGAGATGGAATCGGCTGCACTCTATACGCTTGCTGCAAAATTCGGTCGTCAGGCGCTTTCAATCCTGACGGTGAGCGATCATATCCTGACAGGCGAAGCGACATCCTCCGAGGAGCGCCAGACGACATTCAACGAAATGATCGAAGTCGCCCTGGAAGCGGCTATCCAGTAATGAAACGGATTGACCGCCATCGTACGGTGGCGGTCTTTTCCGTATATCGGCCTGCCGCAAACGCAGCGGGCTTTTGGTTGAAAGTGGTGAATCAACATGGACGAAAACGAAAATCGAAATGGCAACGGTCATGAAGACAAGCAAGAGACACCTGCTGGGCGCTACCTTCGCATCAAGCCATTTTTCCTGCTGATGCTCATGTTCGGCCTGGTTCTCCTGACTGCGGGTGTGACGTTTTTCGCGCTGACTGTCGGAGAAGACAAAGTGGTCGAGGTCGTCTCTCCCAAATCCGAGCGGGGCGAATTCAGCAAGCTTTACGACGCGTACGACGCGGTGAAAAAGCAATACTTCGAGGATGTCACTGATGAGGAGCTTGTGAACGGGGCGATCAACGGCATGGTTGACGCCTTGGGTGATCCTTACTCCGATTATCTGGACCAGACCGAGGCTCAGCATCTGAATGAAAGCATTTCATCCAGTTTTGAGGGGATCGGCGCAGAAATTCAGGAACGGAACGGCCAGATCATGATCGTCTCCCCGATCAAGAACTCACCTGCAGAAAAAGCCCATCTGCAGCCGGATGACATCATCATGGCTGTAGACGGCGAAAGCCTGCAGGGCAAATCATCGACAGAGGCAGTCACGCTCATCCGCGGCGAAAAAGGGACGGAAGTCACCCTGCAGATCGAGCGTGCGGGGCTGGAAGAGCCGATTGATGTGTCAATCACCCGTGACGTGATCCCGATCGAAACGGTTTATGCCGAGATGGTTGATGATGAAGTTGCTCACATCCAGATCACGAGTTTTTCGGAGAACACATTCGATGAGCTGATTGAAGCCATTACGGCAATGGAAAAAGAAGGCATGAAGGCGATGGCCATCGATGTCCGGCAAAATCCGGGCGGCCTGCTCAGCACAGCGATTGAAATTTCGAACCTCTTTATCGAGGAAGGCGAAGGCCTGTTCCAGATTGAAGAGAAAAGCCAAAAGCCGCAGATCACCTACGCGACAGGCGGCAATAAGGTGAAGCTGCCGGTCGTCCTGCTGATTGACGGCGGCAGCGCATCGGCCTCCGAGATCCTGGCAGGCGCTCTGATGGAGTCCGCCGACATCCGCACTGTAGGGGAGAAGACATTCGGTAAAGGCACCGTCCAGTCGCCGCAGGACTTCCAGGATGGTTCGAACCTTAAGCTGACGACAGCCAAATGGCTGACGCCTGACGGTAACTGGATCCACGAAAAAGGGGTCGAGCCGACGGACCCGGTCGCCTATCCGGAATATGTGAAGCTTCCATATATTGATCCGAAAAAACCGATGCAGGACGGGGATACGTCAATGACGATCCTCTCCGCCGAACAGATGCTGGAAGCGGTCGGCTTTGATCCGGGTGAAGCAGACGGAGTGTTCGACGAATCGACAACGGATGCGGTCCGCGACCTTCAATCTGATGCCGGCCTTGAGGAAAGCGGCATTCTTGAAGGGGACACGACATTCGCTCTCATGGACAAGCTCCGTGAAAAGATCGAAACCGACGACCCGATGCTGAAGAAGGCGGCGGAACTTCTCCACGAACAACTGAAATGACGACATCGGGCGGGATCCAAAAGGATCCCGCCCGCTTCATTGAAAGGATGATCAATCATGACAGAAGTATATATTCTCAGCGGTTTTCTCGGGAGCGGGAAAACATCCCTGCTCACAGGGCTGATCAGGCAGGCCAAAGAGGAAGGGCTGAAGCCGGGGGTTATCATGAACGAACTCGGCGAACTCGCTTTTGATTCGGAAGCGGTGGAGGACGGGGTGCCTCTAAAAGAAATCTTGAACGGGTGCATCTGCTGCACCGGCTCGGAGAAGACGGAATCCCAAATGCAGGCGCTGCTCCATGAAGATGTTGATATCATCTTTATCGAGACGACCGGAGCCGCGCATCCGGTGGAAGTCCTAGATGCCGTCCACTCGCCGCTGTTTGGAGAAAAACTGGATGTGAAGGGAATCGTCACCGTGGCGGACGGAAGGCGTTATCTTTCCGCTGAAGGCATGACTCCTCAAGTCCGGATGCTGTTTATCGAACAGATCCGTCATGCGGGATTCATTCTCCTGAATAAGAGCGATCTTCTGTCGGATTCCGAAAAGGCGGAAGCCGTGATGGGCATCCAGTCCCTGAACCCCGGTACACAAATCATCGAAACCGTGAATAGTAAGGTTTCCCTGGCCACACTCCGCAGCATGGCACAAAAACGGTCCGGTATTCCGGTGCAGAGTGCGGGCATCGGCAGCCACCTCCCGATCGGCACTCGACTTGTGACATTCAGCGAACCGGTTGCCCGTGAAGCATTTGAGAATTGGGTCCGCACACTTCCGGAAACGGTGTACCGGATAAAAGGATATGTACCGCTTGAAGGAAACAAATACCCGTCGCTGTTCCAGTATGCCTACGGGATGGTCCAGTGGATCCCCGAGTATATGAACATGCCGGCAAACCTTGTCCTGATCGGTGAGGGCCTCTCTGAAATCCGTGTGCCGGGTACTCATCATGAATGAGCAGGAGCAACTGGTCATGGCTTACCGCAAGCTTTGGCCGGGGAGGGCAGCGGCACAGAATGCCACTTCCTCTGACGAAGTCAGGAAGCTTGCCGAAGACGAGTTGTCGGACAGGCTGACCCATCCCCGGCTGAGGAAAGACCGTCCATCCAAGCTGGCAGAAATAGAAAAACGCATCCGGACTTCCTCACTTTCCGATGCGGACCAAGATATTCTGATCCGCTTTTATCAGTCTCTGATGCCCTGATGTCAACCGCACATGAAATGAAATAGTAGGGCGTCCTGGCGGAGATTTCCTATGAATCATCCGCTGGGATGCCTATTTTCAAAGGTTTCGGGAGTGGTTGGTCTTTAAGGAAAGTGCTGGAACGATATGCATGACGGCCTGCGTGTACGATGGTGCCGAAGGGAGGAATTGAGAATGAAAAAAACGATTTCCGTTCTCGCCATGAGCGCGGCACTTCTTACGCCGGGGCTCACTGCGCAAGCACAGCAGACAACAGAAAGCGAACAATTCCAGAAGATCAATGTGGAAGGGGTGTCCCTGCACTCATATGTTGCCGGAGAGGTAATCCGCTATAACGGCGAAGACCTGTCCAAGCTGGACATCCAAAGCCTGATCCAGAAAATCCTTAAAGAATATGGCTACAAGCTTCCGGCACAGAATGCCGGACTGGAAAAGCCTGAAACTGCAAAGCCGGTGGTTCCTGCAGAAGAGGAAAAAGCTGAACAGCCGAAACCTGCGCCTGCCCCAGCTCCAGCACCGGAACAGCCTAAAGAAGAAAAGCCTGCACCGGCCCCTGAAAAGCCTGCAGAGCAAAAGCCTGAGGTGGAAAAGCCTGCGGCACCTGCCCCAGCGCCAGCTCCTCAGCAACCGTCCCAACCATCGGCTGAGCCGACTGAGCAAGCACCACAGCAGACTGCCGGCCTGAGCGCGGTAGAACAGAAAGTCCTTGACCTGACAAACGCCGAGCGTGCCAAATCCGGTCTCAAGCCGCTTGCTGCAGATGCGAAACTGATGGATGCGGCACGGGTAAAATCCGCAGACATGCGCCAGAACAATTACTTCTCGCATACTAGCCCGGTCCACGGTTCCCCGTTCGACCAGATGAAAGCAGCCGGAATCAGCTACAAGAAAGCTGCAGAAAACATCGCCATGGGTCAGCGGACTGCTGAAGAAGTCGTGAAAGGCTGGATGGAATCGCCTGGCCACCGCCAGAACATCCTGACGCCGGAATTCACTCATATCGGTATCGGATATGACTCTAATGGACACTATTGGACTCAGATGTTCATCCAAAAGTAATAGATACAGTAAGAGCACCCTGCCCGGGTGCTCTTTTCTTATGCCGTGTTTGAGTGTTTACGGTGCAGGATTTTTGAATAAAAATCCCTGCCTGTGGATGATACTGACGGGAAGGGGTGATTCGATTCATGGACGATCAAACGATACAGATCATAAAAAATGAATTCAAAAACTCCGCTGATTTTCTGGTGAAAGAAGTTGAATTGGCAGGAGTTGACGCCTTTCTTTGCTTTTACTCCACGATGATTGATGCTGAAATCGTCAGCAGGCAGCTAAGGCTGCTCGAGGAAAGAGTGGAGAAGGGAACCAATGGTTGGGGAAGCAGTGCTGCCACGTCAGCCGAAGCCTTTCATAAAGAAAAGCTGGTTACCGCCATCTGCGAAGGCAGCGCCGTGCTGGTTTTTCCCAAATCTAACCTGATGCTCGAAATCAAAGCTGCCGCTGTTCCGGAACGTTCTCCGGATGAACCCGTCAATGAGCAAGTGGTACGGGGGGCGCATCTCGGATTTGTAGAGAACTTCAGTACGAATATTGGTCTTCTAAGGAACAAACTGAAACGTTCCGATCTTGTCGTGGAAAGTTTCCAGATGGAGAAAACCGTCAGCAAGCTTAACATTGTTTACTTGGCAGATCAGGCCGCACCCGAGGTCGTGCAGGAACTCCGGGAACGAATGGAAAATGTCCCTCATAAGGAATTCTACTCGTCCGGGCAACTGGAAGATTATATCGAAGACCGGATCCTTTCGCCGTTTCCTCAATTCTTGACTACAGAAAGGCCGGACAGAGTCACTTATAATCTTCTGGAAGGGAAGATTGCTGTTTTTACAGACAGTTCACCTACAGTCATACTTGGACCGGTGAACTTGTTTACATTTTATGAATCACCGGATGACTATACAAGCCGCGTGCTTGTTGGAAGCTTTTACAGGATTGTCAGACTGCTTGCGTTTTTTCTGGCCATTCTCCTGCCTTCATTTTATGTTTCGGTCATGAGCTTCCACTCCGAAGTCCTTCCCGTTGAACTGACCTCACAAGTGAAGGCCAGTGTCAAGGACATCCCATACCCGCCGGTTTTCGAGGCATTGCTTTTGGAATTATTTATTGAACTGATCCGTGAGGCAAGCATCCGGCTGCCGCAACCGATCGGTCAGACCGTAGCGATCGTGGGAGGGATTGTAATCGGGGATGCCATCGTGAGTGCCGGTTTTGCATCGAACCAGATGGTGATTGTTGTTGCGATGACCGCAATTGCAGGTTTCGTTGTTCCTTCCCCTGAACTGAATATGGTGATCCGTATGCTCCGCTTCCCGTTCATGGTGCTGGCCGCCACATTCGGCTTCCTGGGTATGCTGATCGGGACACTGATCTTATTTGTCCACTTGCTGAACCTGTCATCTCTGAAGCAGCCGTATCTGACTCCGGTGATTCCGTTTGATCCAACGCGCTTCAAGGATGTGTTCTTTCGGGTGCCCTATTACCGGCCGGACAGGCAACAGCCGTTTTTCCGTCTGGGAGGGAAAAAGGCAAAATGAAACTGCACATTACTTCTTTACAGCTTTTTCTGATGCTTTTTATCGCCATGACCGGTACAGTTTTTGTTTCATTCCAGTCACAACTGATCATCGCTGTGGGGCGAGACGCTTGGTGGCTTTTTCTGGTCCAGGGGATTCTTATTTTTCCTCATCTCTGGCTGTTTAACCGGTATTACCAAGATTTCAAGTGGAAAGGACCTATTGCGTTTCTATATGGCGCTTACTGGTTTCTTGTGATGGCGAGTTTTTTAGGTTACATCGGCTATACGTTGAATGCATGGGCCTATCCGAAGACACCAACATTCATCATCCTGTTACTCGTCGTTATCGTCCTTTTTTATCTGATGAGCAGCCGCGGTGAAACAGCCGTCAATATCGGAGTGATATTGCTTCCGATGATAGTGCTGTTTATGCTGTTCGTTTACATGGGGATTAACCATGCGGTATGGACCAATCTTTTCCCTGTCGGGGAGGCAAGTCTTCAGGAACTTCAGAAAGGCTCGTTAAAAGCTCAGATGCCGTTTATCGGAATTGAATTGTTTCTCCTATTAAGAACGTTTGTTCCAGGGAAGTTAAACGCGTGGAAAATCGTAGTATACAGTGGGGTCTGGCTATTGTTCTTTATGCAGATGCTGATCATACCGCTTGTGTATTTCGCGCTGGAAGAATTCAGGCTGGTCCCGGAGCCGATTATGTTTATGCTGAAATCCCAGGACGTCGGATTTATGGAACGGCTTGATCTGCTGTTCGTTTATATCTGGCTGGCCTGGTCATTTGTGACGTTGGGGGTTTATGCTTTCTCGGTCATGCAGCTGTTGCCGAAAAAAATGAAGCAACACCGCACGAAAAGTGCTGCTTTATTCTGTGTTCTTTTGTTGGCTGTAGGATCTCGTTTGGGGACGAAGGAGACCGTGCGCCTTAATGGCAACCTCCTTCTATATGCTCACCTTATTTTTGCGATCGCATTGCCGTTTGTTGTCATTCTGGTCAGCAGGATTCTCAGCAGAAAAAGGAGAGGAAAGCCGGCATGAAAAAGTTGATGACCTGTCTGGTGCTCTGTATCCCAGTTCTTGCAGGATGCTGGGATCAGGTTAGCTTTCGGGATTTGCAGGTGGTGACCCTGATCGGGATTGAAGGGGAGAAGGGTGATGTTACCATCCATTTTACGTTTCCGGCGCATACTGATGACCAGGTTGAGTATCTGACTGCAAAAGCACAGGGGTATTCATTTGCCAATGCGAAAAATGAAATCAATGTGCGGACCAGCGAAGTCATCGACATTTCCCAGCTTGATGTCCTTTTGATCTCTGAGGAAACTGCAGGGACAGACCTTTATGACAGCTTGGATAATTTGTACAGAACTCCACGCAACAGGCTAAGCAGTAATGTGGCACTGGTACAGGGGGAGATGGATGCGTTCATGACGCAAAACAAATCAAAGGGGATCGGTAAAAATGTGCCGGACTTTATTACACACCTGTTGAAGACAAGTGATGATTACTCACTCACCGTCAACCATGATCTCCAGGAAGTCTGTACTCTGTTGTTCGCAGAGGGGAAAGATTTGGCACTTCCGGTCCTGAAAATTGGCGAAGATTCCGGGCATCCAGAAATTGCAGGAACCGCATTGTTTCAAGGGAAATCCGCAACCGGAACGATGCTGACCACCAGCGAAGGCAAGATTTTGGCCATCATGGAGCAGAACCCGGGAAAGTTCTTGAGAGGCACCTATGAAGTGGAGTTGGAAGGTGAAGAGTTTTTCATGACCGTCGAGTATGTAAGCGGCAAAAGAAAATGGGACATCCAAGGCGAAAAGGTCAGGATGTCCTATGACATCGAAGTTGAGATTGAAGAGTTTCCGCATGGTGCCGTTTTGGAAAAGGATCGGATGGAAACAGCCGAAAAACAATTATCTGAACTCGTTACTGCCGATATGGAAAATCTGCTGGAGATCTTGCAGGGGGCCGGCAGTGATGCGATAGGACTCGGCTATCAAGTGCGGGCGTTTCACCCCGAACTCTGGAAAAAAGGAGATTGGCACGATACATTCTCTGAGCTGGATATAACGGTCGATGCAAACATCACTATCAGGAGGACTGGAATTTTAAACTGATAGGCCCCCAGACTTTCCTTTAATGCCAAAACAAACCCACGGAGACGATGAGCAGCCTCCGTGGGTTTTTGAGTGCGGTATAAGCTAAGCGATAGGGATTCTTTGTTTTTTTCTCTGGATTATAAGAAGGCGTACCGAAAGCGTAATCGCCCCTGCGGTCAGACCTGTGATCAGTCCGATCCAGTAGCCGAACGGTCCAAGTCCTGTGTTATTGGCGATCAGGTAGCCGACCGGAAGGCCGATAACCCAGTAAGAGATGATCGCCATGATAAACGTGACATTCACGTCTTTGTAGCCGCGGAGTGCTCCCTGGACAGGTGCCTGCACCGCGTCCGAGAGCTGGAAAAATGCGGCGAAGATGAAGAACTGGACCGCAAGCCGGATGATGGCTTCGTCCTGCGTGTATAGAGAGGCAATCCCTTCGCGGAACGTGACGAGAATGAAGATGGATATCAGACTGAAGAAAATGGCCATCGCCACACCGAGCCAGCTGTACTGTTTTGCTTCTTTCCATCTGCCCGCGCCGGCTTCCTGGCCAACGAGGATGGTCGCACCCATCGAGAGGCTGAGCGGGATCATATAAAGAAGCGAAGTGAAATTGAGCGCGATTTGGTGGGCGGATATTGTCTCGGTCGAGTAGCCGCTCATAAAAAGAGTGACGACAGCGAAGATACTCGTCTCAGTAAAGATCGAGATACCGATCGGAACTCCCAGGAAGATGATCTCCTTCCAGCGGGGGAGTGAGATCCGCTGCCATCCGCGGTAAAGACGGTGCCGCTGAAACGGCCGGTTCCTATGGGAGACGAATATCGCGATAGCCAGGATCAGCCAATATGTAATAGCAGAGGCGACTCCCGCACCGATGCCGCCGAGTTCAGGAAAACCTGCCTTTCCGAAGATGAACAGCCAGTTAAGCAGAATGTTCACCGGAGCGGAAATGAGCGTGATCAGCATCGTGACGCGTGTCGCGCCAAGTGCGTCGATAAAAGATCGGATGACCGTGTAGGCAAACAGCGGTACCAGTCCGGCGCTCATCGCCGTGAGATAGCCCGATGCCACCTCACGCACCTGTTCCTCCACCGGCATCTGTCCCAGTCCGAGATGAATGACCGCCTGCAGGAGTATGAAAACCACTGCAGACAGTGCCAGGCTGATATACAATCCCTGCTGAACTGCCGGCCTCGCCTCTTCTTTCCGTCCCGCACCGATGGCCTGTGCAACGATCGGTGTCACAGAAAGCAGGATGCCTGCCAATCCGGTATAGACCGGATTCCAGAAGGAGGAGCCGATCGTCACACCGGCAAGATGCTGGGAATCATATCGGCCGGTCATGAGGATATCGAAGAACGTCATCAGGTACATGGCCACCTGCGTGATCAGGATCGGCCCGATGACTTTTGCCATGATGCCCGCTTTCAGGCGAAGCGGTTTCTGTTTTTCCATCCTGCCCGACCTCCTGTCTGTTAAAATACTTGCGTGCAGCTGTGTTAGGATGGATAATGCGTTCATATGTATGAAACACTGTAAATGAATTGAGGGAATAGCATGAAACGACCGAACATCATCCTCACGGGCGGAGGGACGGCCGGACATGTTTCTCTGAACCAGGCAATCATTCCATCTTTGTCTGAACAGGGTTACGACGTCCATTATATCGGTTCCCGGGATGGAATTGAAAAGAATCTCATCACTGGTTCTTTCCCTTCCGTTCCTTACCATGAGATCTCGAGCGGAAAGCTTCGGCGCTACTTTTCAATGAAGAACTTTTCCGACCCATTCAAAGTGGGAGCGGGCGTGCTTCAGGCGTACCGGATCATCCGGAAGCTGAAACCGGCGCTTATCTTTTCCAAAGGGGGGTTCGTCTCCGTACCGGTTATTCTGGCCGGCCGGATGGCAGGAGTCCCGGTGGTTATCCACGAATCGGATGTAACGCCCGGCCTGGCCAACAAACTGGCGATGCCGTTTGCCGATCATGTATTCACTGTGTTTCCGGAAACGGTCCCGCATGTCAAAAAAGCGGAAGCGACCTGCACGGGTCCGGTCATCCGCCAGGAACTCTTCGAAGGGTCGAAGGATGAGGGGCTCCGCATTGCCGGATTTACCGGCCGCAAGCCGGTCCTTCTCGTAATGGGAGGCAGCCAGGGGTCGGCAGTGCTGAACGAAGCGGTGAGGTCGGGTCTGCCCGAGCTTTTGAAAACGACCGATATCATCCATCTCTGCGGTAAGGGCCATCTTGACACGGCACTTGAGCAGATGGAGGGCTATGCTCAATTTGAATATGTCACGGATGAATTGAGCCACCTGCTCAAGGCGGCTGATTATGTCGTGTCCCGGGCAGGTTCGAACTCTATTTTCGAATTTCTGGCCCTGCGCATTCCGATGCTTCTTATCCCTTTGTCTGCTGAGAAAAGCAGGGGGGACCAGATTCTCAATGCAAGACTGTTTGATAAAGCAGGTTTTGCAATCGTTCTGCAGGAAGAGGAGGTCGGGCGCGAATCATTCCTCGAATCCGTCCGGTCCCTGCAAGCCAGTTCTCAGGATATCATTCTCAGGATGGAACATGCAGAGCCTCCGAAAACACCCGGCGAGATGGCTGAACTGATCCTTTCACATTCCGGCAAAAAGGACTGAATCCGGCTAAAAATGTTTAGTGATGCCGGTTCTCTGGTATTCTTAAGGCATGTATCCGCTTACAACGGACATGCCTTGTTTTTTTGTAAAAAAAGATTGTATTTTGTCGGTACAGTAGTAAGATTGAATTGGACAAAAACGCAGGCGTTGCCTTATATGCCGTTTGCTTTAAGTGTCAGGAACGGCATGCTAAAATTGATGCGGACCATTACAATAGAGCTAGACGATGCCAGCGTAAAAAGTGGAGGGTATCTACATGTCAAACAATTTTGGTGCTCCCGGTTCGCCTTGGGGAACTTTCTCCGGGCCTAACCTGGGGTATGTGATGGAACAGTATGACCTGTTCCAGAACGACCCGGATCAGGTCGACCCTGATCTGGCGGAACTTTTCAGGAGTTATGGTGCTCCGGTATTGCCGGACTCCGCTGCAGGCACAGCCGAGGCGGCAACAGGCGCTTCGCCGGTACAATTTGGAAAAATCGTCGCCGCAGCGCAGTTGGCGGATTCTATCCGACACAACGGCCATCTTGCCGCGAACATCTTCCCGCTCAAGGACCGAGAACTGGATAATTCCCGGATTGTCCCTTCCGCTTACGGCCTTACTGAAGCGGACCTCGTATCGATGCCGGCATCGATTTTCTTCCATGAACAAGTTCCGGAAGGTGTATCGAACGGCCTTGATGCCATCAACCATCTGACGCGCATCTACACGGGCAAGGCGGCGTATGAATTCACGCAGGTCATCAACCCGGAAGAACGCAGATGGCTGCGTTCGTACATCGAGTCAGGCAAGGTCAAGCCTGGGCTGGATGACAGCAAACGCCAGGAATTGCTTGACAGGCTTACGAAAATCGAAGGATTCGAAAAATTCATCCACCGTACATTCGTCGGTGCGAAACGCTTCTCCATCGAAGGCTTGGATTCTCTTGTCGTCCTTCTCGACGAGCTCGTCCATAGCGCACATGAAGAAAAGATGAAAGAAGTTCTTATCGGCATGGCACACCGCGGCCGGCTGAACGTCCTAACGCATGTGCTCAACAAGCCGTACGAGGTCATGCTTGCCCAATTCGCAGGCCTTGATGAAGAACCATTCGTTCCTGAAGATGGTTCCCTGGAACTGACTCACGGTTGGTTCGGTGATGTGAAGTACCATATGGGCGCCACTTACACGGCTCCGGACGGACTTAAAGTCAAACTGGCCTATAACCCGTCCCACCTTGAAGTCGTCAACCCGGTCATTACCGGCCAGACTCGTGCGGCTCAAGAAGAAACCGGCCAGCCCGGCATTCCGGAACTGAATGAGAAAGACGCATTGGCCGTTCTTGTTCACGGGGACGCCGCATTCGCCGGACAGGGCATCAATATGGAGACAATGAACTACAGCCGCACAAACGGATACAAGACGGGCGGTTCGGTCCATGTCATCGCAAACAACCGGATCGGGTTCACGACTGAATTCTTCGATTCCCGCTCGACCCGATATGCCTCCGACCCGGCCAAAGGCTACGAGGTACCGGTCATCCATGTTAATGCGGACGATCCGGAAATGGTCATCGCCATCGCAAGATTTGCATTTGAATACCGCAACCAGTTCGGCAAGGACATCCTGATCGACCTCGTCGGCTACCGCCGCTATGGACACAACGAGATGGATGAGCCGCTCGTGACCAACCCGATGATGTATCACAAAGTACATCAACACCCGACAGTCCGTGAGCTGTATGGCAAAGAACTGTCTGACAAGGGCATAGTCAAGCCGGAAGAAGTTGAAAAATTAGACGAAGACACATTTACGCTGCTCCAGGAATCCTATGACAGGGTGAAGGAGACGTCCAAGAAAGAGACAATGGACAACAGCACACCGGAAGCCATCATGAACGGTTATCCGGGTGTTGAGACCGGTGTGTCCGAAGACCGTCTTCGCAAGATGAACGAAGAACTGCTGAACTATCCGGAAGACTTCAATGTCTTTAAAAAGCTTTCCCGCATCCTGAAGCGACGGGAAGAGCCATTCAACGGCAAAGGCAAGATCGACTGGGCACATGCTGAGACACTTGCATTCGGTTCGATTCTTCAGGATGGCCATCCGATCCGCCTGACCGGACAGGATTCCCAGCGTGGGACATTCGCCCATCGCCACGTCGTCCTTCACGATGAGAAGGATGGCAAGGAACTTGTTCCGCTCCACCACATCAGTGATGCCAACGCATCTTTTGCGGTCTATAACAGCCCGCTTAGCGAAGCATCGATCGTGGCTTATGAGTTCGGCTATACTCTCGAGAACAAAAACGCTCTCGTCCTCTGGGAAGCCCAGTACGGCGACTTCGCCAACATGGCCCAGATGATGTTTGACCAGTTCATCTCTTCGAGCGCTTCGAAGTGGGGACAGACTTCAGGACTTGTCATGCTTCTTCCACACGGTTACGAAGGACAAGGACCGGAGCACTCCAGTGCACGTCTTGAGCGTTTCCTTCAGCTTGCGGGTGAAAACAACTGGACGGTCGCAAACCTTTCGAGCGCAGCGAACTACTTCCATATTCTCCGCCGCCAGGCAGAGCATCTTGGTGAAGAATACAGCCGCCCGCTCGTCATGATGTCGCCGAAGTCCTTGCTGCGCCATCCTCTCGTAGGTGCAGATGTCGAAGATCTGACGTCCGGCAAGTTCCAGACTGTCATCGAGCAGCCGGGTCTCGGGAAAGATCCGAAGAAGGTTGAGCGAATCGCATTTGCCAGCGGCAAAATGGCGATTGACCTCGCGGAACAGATCAAAGATGGCGAAGGCTACGAGTGGCTTCATGTGATCCGTGTCGAACAGCTTTATCCGTTCCCTTCTGACCGCATCGCAGAGATTATCGAGCGCTTCCCGAATGTAAAAGAATTCGTTTGGGTTCAGGAAGAGCCGAAGAACATGGGATCATGGTCGTTTGCAGAACCGTTTGTGCGAGAACTTGCACAAGAGAAGCCTGTCCGCTACTGCGGCCGCATCCGTCGCTCAAGCCCGTCGGAAGGTGACGGCAAGTCGCATAAGATCGAACAGGACCGCATCATCAAGGAAGCACTGAGCAAATCCTAAGATTTGCCTGATTATAAGGAGGAATCCACCGTGGCAGAAATCAAAGTGCCAGAACTTGCAGAATCCATCACGGAAGGTACGGTCGCCCAGTGGCTGAAGCAGCCCGGCGACACTGTCGACAAAGGCGAATTCATCGTCGAACTCGAAACAGACAAAGTCAACGTTGAGGTCATCTCCGAAGAAGCGGGCGTCGTCCAGGAACTGCTCGCAGAAGAAGGCGACACAGTAGAAGTGGGCCAGGTCATCGCTGTTGTCGGCGAAGGTTCCGGCGCTGCCGCTGCTCCGTCTGAAAAGCCTGCAGCAGAAGCTGCACCTGCTCCAGATGCAAAAAAAGAAGAAAAACAGGCAGCACCTGCTGCAGCTGTTGAAGCAAGTGAAGAAGCAGGCGCGGCTGACCGCACGATCGCAAGCCCGGCTGCACGCAAACTTGCCCGCGAAAAAGGCATCGACCTTGCTTCGATCACACCGGTTGACCCGATGGGCCGTGTACGCGTCCAAGACGTAGAAGCGGCTGCATCAGCTCCGAAGCAGGCACCTCAGCAACAGTCTGCCAAGCCTGCGGCACCAGCTGCCTCCTCGGATGAAGAATCCGGCCGCGTAACACGCGAGAAAATGTCGCGCCGCCGCCAGACCATCGCTAAGCGTCTTCTGGAAGTCCGCCAGAACACGGCGATGCTTACAACATTCAACGAAATCGACATGACCAATGTCATGGAACTGCGCAAGCGCAAAAAAGATGAGTTCGAGAAGAAGTTCGGCGCACGCCTCGGCTTCATGTCGTTCTTCACGAAAGCGGTCGTCGCTGCTCTCAAGCAGTACCCGTACGTGAACTCCGAACTCGACGGCACTGACCTTCTGCTGAAAAACTACTTTGATGTAGGCATCGCGGTTTCTACCGAAGAAGGCCTTGTCGTACCGGTAGTTCGTGACGCAGACCGCAAGAACTTCGCTGAGATTGAAAAAGACATTGCAAACCTTGCAACAAAGGCACGTGACAAGAAGCTTGCCCTGTCCGACCTTTCCGGCGGTTCGTTTACGATCACAAACGGCGGCGTCTTCGGATCGCTCTTCTCCACACCGATCCTCAATGGCACGCAAGTCGGTATCCTCGGCATGCACACCATCCAGAAACGCCCTGTGGCAGTCGGCGACAACGTGGAAATCCGTCCGATGATGTATGTCGCGCTTTCGTATGACCACCGTGTCATCGACGGCAAAGACTCCGTCGGCTTCCTGAAGACTGTTAAGGAAATGATCGAGAATCCGGAAGACCTTCTCCTCGGTTCTTGATTGGATCTTGATGAAAAACGCCTCTATATGAGGCGTTTTTTGTTTGGGCTCTTTTCGGGCACTGGGTTTGAGTCTTAGGTGGATTGTTGCGATTTCGTCATTTGTCCTTTCAGTTTCGTCATTCGGCCTTCTGATTTCGTCATTCAGACGAGTAATCTCGTCATTGGAGCGTTTGGTTGGAACGAATGACGAGATTATGGGCTTGAATGCAGAGACCGGAGCCCTGAATGACGAAACTTCTCACTCGAATGACGAAACCGCGACACACTTAAACATGAGCTGCTTCACTTTTACCGATACACGCTTCCTGCATCGTTGAAAACAGGGCCCTATTTTGTCTATAATGGAACCATGATAAAGGAGGCGGCAGCCGATGGATTTTAAGCAGTGGAAAGACGCTCCGGCGATCCGCACAGTCACGTGCAAGCATACGGACGCGGATAAGTACCTGGTGTCGAATGTCCTGACACCGGGCAAGGAGTATGAAGTGAAAAACGAAACCGAAGAATTTATCTTTGTCGTGGACAACACGGGCAAAGTCGGCGGATTCTATAAAACGTATTTTGAATGAACCGGAGGTCCGGCGGGAAAACCGCCGGGCCTTTTATTGAGGGAGGACTGTTTATGCTGGCGATCATCGAAGAAGAGCGGAAAGAACGGAATGGACGAGATTATCCGGCTGAAGAGGCGGCGCTGATCGGCCAGGGTGGCTATGTGGCGCCTGATGAACATCTGTGGGAGGATGTGCTGACGGCGGTGGTCATTCGGCGTCCCGTGCTCCTGAAAGGGCCTGCGGGATCCGGGAAGACGAAGCTTGCAGAGTCGGTATCGGCATTTTTCGGCCAGCCGATGCACCAGGTAAATTGTTCCGTTGACCTGGATGCCGAATCACTGATCGGGTTCAAGACGATCATCCGCCAGGACGGGGACACGGTGATCGACTTTGTGGACGGGCCGGTGGTGACGGCGATGAAGGAGGGCCATGTGCTTTATATCGATGAGATCAACATGGCGAAACCGGAAACCTTGCCGATCCTGCATAGTGTGCTGGATTACCGCAGAATGCTGACAAACCCGTTCACCGGGGAAGTTATCCATGCCCATCCTGATTTCACCGTTGTCGCCGCGATCAACGAGGGCTATGTCGGGACGGTTCCGATGAACGAAGCGCTGAAAAACCGTTTTATCGCATTCCAAGTGCCATATCTCGGTCAGGAACAGTCAAAGGCACTCCTCGAGAGGGAATTCCCCGATGCACCCCGCACACTGATCACGACGATGCTGAGCATCTCTGAGGATCTGAAGGATCAGGCGAAAAGTGGCCTCTTGGCTGATGAAGCGGCATCGATACGAAGCCTGATCGACGCCACTGAACTGGCACTCCACATCGGGCCGGAGCGTGCCGTGCGCTATGCCATCGCGGAGAAACTCGAGGACGCAGGCGAACGGCAGCTTGTCATGGACCTCGCCGCCACGTGGATCCGGTGATTGGCAATGACATCGATTAACCGATTTATCGACTTTAACGACGAATTGATCGATGCAGGGGAACGGCTCAGACTCGAACGCCTGGCAAGAGCGCTAACCGGCATGACTGATATCGGCCTGGCTGAGAGGCAGCATATCGAGTTCCACCCTGCCTCCAATGAGCTGGCCATGAGTGTCTTCTGGCGTCACAGGGAACCGGAAGTGACCGAACAGGGCAGACTGTCCGACCTATATCTGCTGGCCGCGGGATTTTGGTCCAAGTTCGATCTTCCAGTATGGCAAAAATACCGGTCCGTTACGGAACATCATCCTCTCCGGGAATTCCTGCGGTCGGCTGTCCTGCTGTTTGAGGAATTGCGCATTACCGACGCAGTCATCTCGGAACGGCCAGGTACAGAAGCCGCATTCTCACTGAGGAGACGGATGTATGGTGAGTTTCATACCGGACAGCAGCCGGTCAATCTTCGCAGGGGTTTCCGTGCCGACGCACTTTTTAATCATCTGTATGCAGTACTGCACAGCTTTTCGGATACATACGGTTCGTCCGGCGAAGAACTGGCCGAGCTCGTTGACCCGGTCCTCTTCAGTGTGTACGATGCACGTTCGACTGCGGATGCTGTCCGTCTTGCGGAGCGCCTTGCCCCGTTGCTTCACGGTCGGCTGGATGAAGACCTTCGGCATTCCTATTATGCGGTAGGTGACGGGCTGACGGGTCCGGGTCCTGACTTCCATTACCACAGGGGAACTGAGGACAGGGAAGAAGGGGAAGAAGGGCAGAAAGAGTCGGTCGGGGAATTGTTCTCGACATGGCATGCAGCCAACCGCTCCGAGAAAGGCATGCACCTGAATTACGAGCTGGAACATGGCCGGATAGGGGAGGGCGACGGCGACGGTGCCAGGGAAGGCCGTGAGGGGGCGGAAGCCACGTCTACGGGCCGCGGCCAGTCGTCTGCGGATGAGCGCACTGGTATCGCACATGAGGCGGGCAGCGAAGCGTCTGCTCCCGACGCGGGAGCCTGGATGAAGGCGGATGGCTTTGGCCCGGCCAATGAATCGGTCGTTTACCGCGAACTGCTTGCCGAACCTGACAGCAGCAGGGAAGCCCATGAACGCATTCTTAGTTGGCGCGATGAAACCGTTCCCCATGTGCGGGCCATCGTCAAAGAAATGCAGAAGCGGATCGAAAGGAAAAGGGAAGAGCGAAGGGAAGGTCTCCCGAAAGGACGGCTTTCCAAAAATCCGATATCTGTCCTGACGGATGAGCGTCCTCGGCCGTTTTTTCGGAAACAAAGTCCGTCGAAGCGACTGGATGCCGTATTCGGCCTTTTGGTGGACGGATCCGGATCGATGGCGGACAAGCTGGATGAAACGAAAAAGGCGGTCCTCCTGTTTCATGACATCCTGCGTTCGCTGGATACGGCGCATGGCATTGCCGTGTACCAGGAGGATTCCGCAGCTGCGACGAAAAAGCGCCAGCCCAATACATTTCAATGGCTCCACCGTTTCCGGGATGCCGGCAGGGATGACGGTGAAAGAATCTTTTCAATGGAAGCGGGGGATGACAACCGGGACGGCTTTGCTGTCCGCTGGATGTCATCTCAGCTCCTCCGCCGACCCGAGGCCCACCGATTCCTGCTTGTATTCTCGGACGGAGAGCCTTCTGCATTCGGCTATGGCCAGAATGGAATCGTTGACACGGCAGAAGCTGTCAGGGAGGCCGAGAAAAAGGGGATTACGGTCATTCATCTGTTCCTTTCATCCGGACCCGCCACCGCAAGGCAGCAGGAACTTTTCAGGATGATGTTCGGCAGCCGTTCAGTATCGGCGGATTCGATCGATCGCTTTTCAGATGAGACCCAGCGGATTCTCAGGAAGCTACTCGTCCTGGCCTCAGGAAATATGTAAGAAAAAAACCGTCCTCATTGGGGACGGTTTTCCGCTTTTTCGGCGACGGCAATCAGCCGCTGCTTGAGTTCCTCTTCCATGCGGGCAATCTCGACTTCCGCTGCCTTTCTCTTGGCGCGGCCGTCTGCCTGGATGGCGAGAGTTTCTTCGATTGTAGTAATGAGATTTTCCTGCGTCTTTTTCAGCGTATCGACTTCGACGATGCCGCGCTCGTTTTCCTTGGCTGTCTCGATGCTGTTCATCTTCAGCATTTCGGAGTTGCGGAGGAGGAGCTCGTTTGTCGTTTCTGTGACCGCCCGCTGTGATTCTACCGCTTTCCGCTGGCGGTTCAGGGTCAGCGCGATGGCAATCTGGTTTTTCCACAATGGGATCGAAGTCATAATCGATGACTGGATCTTCTCGGCCAGAGTCTGGTTTGTTTGCTGGATCATGCGGATCTGGGGAGCACTTTGGATGGTGATCTGACGGGACAGCTGAAGATCGTAAATGCGTTTCTCAAGCCGGTCCACAAACTGTGCCATGTCGTTTACTTCCTGGAATGCCATCTGATCGTTGGACTCCTCGGCTTTTTTCCGCATGGCAGGGATGATCTCGGTGACGATTTCGTCCCGTTTCAGTTCGGCAGCGGCGATATAGACATTCAGCGCCTGGAAGTAGGCTTTGTTCTGGTCGTACAGCTGGTCAAGCATCTGGACATCCTCGATAAGGCCCCGCTTGGCGTGCTCCAGCTGGATGCCGATCCTATCGATCTGGGTGCTGAGCTTCTGGTACTTGGTCATGAGTTCCTGGACGGATTTTTGTACCCGTCCGAACCATTTGCGGATACCGGTCTTTTTCTCGACCGACAAGTCTTCGGGGTCAATTTCGTTCAGTTTCCCCATCAGGTCTTTCAGGACATCTCCGACAGGGCCGATGTCTTTGGACTGGACATGATCGAGCATCTTATGGGAGAACGTCGACAGCTGATTTTGTGCGTTCGCTCCGTATGTGATGATGGCCTCATAGTTTCCTTCGGGAATCTGCTTGGCCAGATCTCGTGCCTTCTGCTGCTCTTCCTCGCTTAGGCGTTCCATCAGCTTGACACCCGGCTTTGCAGGTGCCTGGTTCGCCATTTCGTCGGGGAGGAGTGAGGTTTGCGGTTTCAGGTCGAACGGGTTATCGAGCAGGTCGTCCATTGTAAGGTCTGCCGTTTCACGGGGTCTGTTTTCTGTCATCAGTGTCTTCTCCTTTCACCGGCGCTTGCCCGGGCTGTTCGAGTTGTTTTCTTTCCTGCATCTCGAGCTGCTTCTTTTCCTTACCCGTCAGGACCTCTGCGTAGTCCAGCTCGAACCTGAGGGATTCGAGGTCGGTCGCAAGCGCGCGCTTAACATCTTTGCGAATTTCGACATTCAGGTCCATGAGAGTTTCGCGGGTGTCCTCCAGCGCTGTTTTCATTTCCTGATCTTTCGTCGGCTGGTTTGCCAGAAGAGCATATTTGGAAGAAAGCTCAACTGCGGAGTCGAGGTGTGCATAGAAGAATTTCTCGACGTTGTAGAACTTTTTCGGGTTCTGCTGGACAATCCCGATGATGCGCTTCGAGAGTTTGTTCAGATCGTTTAGCTGGCGGAAAGCTTGCACAGAACGAATGCTGCCGTAATGGGTATTCAGCTGACGGAGCTTTGTCTTAGCCTGACCCAGCTGGTGGACGATATGTTTGTATTCGGACCTTGTCATGCCGAGCCGCTTTACCGTGGAACCGACCTGCACCTGTCTGATTCCGAAATCACCGGCGAGGTAAATGGCGATCAGCAGGCCGGTTGCAGGGACGAAGCCCATACCGGCGCCCAGCAGAAAATAGAGCCAGGATCCGAAGCTGACCGGCAGCATGATGGCGTGCCGGGTCAAAAATTGCTGGAATGTATTCATGTGGCCGGACCTCCTATAGAAATCTTACTATTTTTACGTCCGGATCGGCCGAAAAGTTTCATTTGTTTCCGGCTCGGTCTGACCCCATTATATCGCATACCCGCCAAGCATACATCCGAATCGCATAGTGTCTGTGAGCGTAACAGGTGGAGAATGGGGAATCATTTGCTACAATGGGTTTCAAGTCAGTATCACAACGATAAAGAAGGTTGATCCTATGTATGAAATCATCTACATGAGAGCAGACTATGAACCATGGTGGCAATTTGATGGCTGGGAAGAACATGTCCAGGAAAGGTTGGCTTTTGACTGCGCAGAAGCGGCAGAAGCGGGACTGAATGAGATGATCACCCGGTTCCGGCGGGAGTGTGAGCACGAAGCGGAAAAGAACAGTATGTACTGGGCGTTCTGGAACGTCAAAGAAGTGTGCTATTGCGAGGACTGTGCCGAGGACCTGCAATTGTATCATGGCATCATCTGCATGAAAGACGGGAAGCCGCATCCCTTTTCGAAAAAACAGAAAATTATCAACGCTGATCATTGACATGCTTCCTGAAGATGGTATAATGGCAATAATTGAACACGAGGACTGGAAACACGGATTCACCTATTATAAAAAGTGATCGGGTTCAGGTCGGTACTTTTTATAATATGTGAATTTTTTTGTTCCTCAAGAAAGTTCCATATTAAAATTATCATTTTTAGTTGGGGGTATTATCCATGAAACAAGGTACAGTGAAATGGTTCAATGCAGAAAAGGGGTTCGGCTTCATCGAAGTTGAAGGCGAAGACGATGTATTCGTACACTTCTCCGCGATCCAGGGCGAAGGCTTCAAGACGCTTGATGAAGGCCAGCAGGTTGAGTTCGAAGTTGTCGAAGGCAACCGCGGACCACAAGCTGAAAACGTCGTCAAGCTCTGATCGGCGGATTCATATGGGAGGCTTCCGGAAATCCGGAAGCCTCTTTTTCATGCAGTAAATCATGGGTGTTCCACCGATTCAAGCGATGAACTGACTGTGAATGCCTCTCCTTTATCCGTTGTCATAATGGATTGCCTCTTCACTTCTCCGAATGCCGGTACAAACCAGATCCGGTTCGTGTAGTCCGGTGTTTTCTCGGCGGCCATGACGGCTCCGGAAAATGTACGGAACGGGGTGTCGGCAGTTACGTCGATTGCTTCTACAGTATAATTGCCGATTTTGGTTCCTGTTTCCGCCGGGAAGAGGAAGTATGTCTGCTGCGACGCCATCCCGTCCAGCAGATCATCATCAGGCAACTCATCCCGTTCGCCGGCAGGCTCGCTCGAAAGCATTTCGATACTGTCTTTTCCAATCCTGTAGATGCGATGTAGCGTGACCCCGCCATTGTCCTCTTCAAGGATGGCATATTCACTATCTGATCGGAGGACTGTGATTTTCAGCTGTGCGTATTCATTGCCTTCGCCTTTGTAGCGGAGAATTGTTCCTTCGGCAGGAAAAAAGGCTTCCGCTGCGGCTGTTTCGTATTCATGGTCCGGTACTTTTTCAGACTGCTGTTCTTTTGGAGAATCGCTTTCAACGGCATTTCCTGCTTGTTCCGCGGGCTTTTCGGCTGTCCGGTTCTCTTTTTCCGGGTTTTCAGGGGTGCTGCAGGATGCGAGAAGGAAGGCCAGACAAAGCGGAATGGCAAGGACTGCAATCCGTGTCAGCATTTAAGCCGCTCCTTTCTGTTTATTAGTACATATAGTCGTTTTCCGTGGTCATACGTTTCAATCTTGCCGAAACTTGGTATAGGACGGGGAAGGGAAGTGATCGAATGGATTCAGAATTAAAACGCCCACTGCCTTCCGGGCAAGAGCAACAGGACTTTTATGAACGGCTGAGGGGCAGGGTGGCCTCATGGTTCGGCGACAAGCCCGGAAAGCGCGGGCGGTTCGCGGACCTCATCTTATTTGCACCTGATCTGTTCCACCTGCTCATGAAATCACTGACCGACAGCCGGATTGACGGGAAAAGCAAGTTGCTCGTCGCAAGCGGGATTCTGTACTTTATCTCGCCGGTCGATTTTCTGCCCGAAGGCATCCTTGGGCCGGGAGGGTTCCTTGATGACGTGGCGGTTGCTGCATTCATTGTCAATACGCTTGTCAGCGCGGCGGGAGAAGATGTCCTGGAAGAGCACTGGACGGGCAATGTGAGGCTTCTCCGCACGCTTGAACGGATCAGCGCGAAAGGCGGGAAGGTCGTCAGAAAACTGCCGGCAGGCACTCTTGCGCGCAGGTTCATCCGGAAACGCTAAATCCCGGCATATCAAAAAGGAGACGGCAGCGGCCGTCTCCTTTTTTGGAATCAGTTTGCGACGCCTTTTGCGTCACGCCATTCCAGGTATTCATCATAGCTGAGCTGCTTATCGAGAATCGTCCCGTCATCCTTGATTTCGATGACGCGGTTTGCGATTGTCTGGATAAACTGATGGTCATGGGATGTGAAGATCATCGCGCCCTTGAAGGCAATCAGTCCGTTATTGAGCGCCTGGATCGACTCGAGGTCGAGGTGGTTGGTCGGCTCATCGAGAAGAAGCACGTTTGCGTTCGTCAGCATCATCTTCGAGAGCATGCAGCGGACTTTTTCTCCTCCGGAGAGGACGGAAGGCTTTTTCTTCACTTCTTCGCCCGAGAACAGCATCCGTCCAAGGAAACCGCGGAGGAACGTCTCCGTCTGGTCCTCAGGAGAGTACTGGCGGAGCCAGTCGACAAGTGTCGGCTGGTTCGTGCCTTCGAAGAACTCGCTGTTGTCCAGCGGGAAGTAGGCCTGAGAAGTCGTAACGCCCCATTTGTATGAGCCTGCATCGGGCTCCCGTTCGCCGGCAAGCACGTCAAGCAGTGCCGACTTGGCAAGGGGATTCCCGAGAAGGATGATCTTGTCTTCCTTGTTCATCGTGAAGTTGATGTCCTTCACGTAAGTAAGATTTTCTTCCGTGATCGTGAGATCCTTCACCTGCAGAACGTCATTGCCGATTTCGCGGGCAATCTGGAAGTTTACATACGGGTAGCGGCGCGAGGAAGGTTTGATGTCGTCGAGCTCGATCTTATCGAGCATCTTCTTCCGGGAAGTGGCCTGTTTGGATTTCGAGGCGTTCGCGCTAAAGCGTGCGATGAATGCCTGGAGTTCCTTGACCTTTTCTTCCTTTTTCTTGTTTTGCTCATTCGCCATTCTGGCCGCCAGCTGGCTGGACTCGTACCAGAAGTCGTAGTTGCCCACATACACCTGGATCTTGCTGAAGTCCAGGTCCGCAATATGGGTACATACTTTGTTCAGGAAATGCCGGTCGTGGGAAACGACGATGACTGTGTTCTCGAAGTTGATGAGGAACTCTTCCAGCCACTGGATTGCTTTCAAGTCAAGGTGGTTGGTCGGCTCGTCAAGCAGCAGGACGTCGGGCTTACCGAAGAGAGCCTGTGCGAGGAGGACCTTTACCTTGTCGGAACCGCTAAGTTCCTTCATCTTGACGTTGTGCATCGATTCCGGGACTCCAAGTCCCTGAAGGAGGATCGATGCATCAGTTTCCGCTTCCCAGCCGTTGAGTTCGGCAAATTCACCTTCGAGCTCTGCCGCCCGCATGCCGTCTTCATCGGAAAAGTCTTCCTTCATATAGATGGCGTTTTTCTCCGTCATGACGTCAAACAGGCGCTTGTGGCCCATGATGACCGTTTCAAGCACTTCGTTTTCTTCGTATTCGAAGTGATCCTGCTTCAGGACGGCGAGACGCTCGTCAGATCCCATCGATACATTGCCCGTCTGCGGCTCCAATTCGCCGGAGAGGATTTTGAGGAACGTGGATTTGCCGGCGCCGTTCGCACCGATCAGCCCGTAGCAATTCCCCGGGTTGAATTTTATATTGACGTCTTCGAACAGCTTGCGGTCGCCGAAGCGAAGACTGACGTTGCTGACTTGGATCATGCATTCTCCTCCTTGTACACAATGCTCCGATTATAACATAAAGCAGGGCCGAACTGTAGCCGGGCGCACGAAGAAGAACCTGTGGGCTAGGAGACGCCCTGTCTGTTGCTCCGCCTGTTCAGATAATGCTCCAGGGTTCCGAGTTCCCCGTTGACGAGCTCTTCCATCCGGCCATAATCTTCCCGCTCCGGCAATCGGGTGAATTCTCCGCCAGTGCAGGAAAAGAGGAAATAGTACTCACCGATGCGCCTGAACAAAAATACAGTCTCCGGAAAGTCATCGAAAACAGCCTTGATCTGATATTTTCTGGCATATGCCCACTGTACAATTTTCATATCCATCACCTATTCCCAATATTAACCGCTCCTATAAAGGAACGCAAGTTCGGTTGCTTTTGAACGGTAGAAGGAGCAGGAATGAGGATATAATTGTGGGGAAGGGGTAATTGCATAAAAAATAAGCACCCGCTTTGGCGGATGCTTACTGCTCCCAATGGGCACTGATGAATTTGTCCCTGCCGGATTTGGCGCGATCCTGTTCATAATGCTCCCGTTCTTTGAGATAATAGTCCTGGTGATAGTCCTCGGCCGGGTAGAAAGTCGAGGCAGGAAGAATTTCAGTGACAATCGGCTTGTCGAACCGGCCGCTTTTTTCAAGGGCATCACGAGATCGGAGCGCTGTTTCGCGCTGCTCTTCCGTTGTATAGAATATTGCTGTCCTATAAGAGTCGCCTCGGTCGTGGAACTGGCCGCCGTCATCTGTGGGGTCGATCTGCTGCCAATAGATATCCAGCAGTTCCGCGTAAGGGAATACTTCCGGATCAAATTCGATCTCGACTGCTTCGTAGTGACCCGTATCACCGCGTTTAACGTCTTCATAGGTCGGATTTTCCAGTGTTCCTCCGGTATAGCCGGAAATCAGGTCCGAGACACCATCCCATTCCTTGAACGGCTTCACCATACACCAGAAGCATCCGCCGGCGAAGATGGCTTTTTCGTTGGTATTTTGTCCCGCCATTTCTGCACCTTCTCTTCCTGTAATTGACTCGGTTTGTATTGTAGCACCCGGGTTACGGGGCGGCAAGATGCAACCACCGGAAGGGAAATGGCGTCCTATACACGAATCAAGAAGTTTGGAGGAATCATGATGGATACACCGCATCCGAGGAGGAGCAGAAAGCGGCGGCGCAGGCTTCGTCCGTTCAGGACGCTGTTCGCGCTGCTGACGGTCGGCGTGATCGCCGCAGGACTGTACTCCGTTTGGCAATATAACCAGGGCCGTGATCTCGCATCAGGTGAAAAGCCCGATTCCGGGCCGTTCAGCGGCGATCCGATCGACCCGCAATACCCGTACATCGAGAACTTCCTGCTTCTCGGGATCGATAATGACGGATCGGGCCAATCCCGCTCCGATACGATGATCGTGGCATCTCTCGATAAGGAAAACAACCGTGTGAAGCTGGTCTCGTTCATGAGAGACATTTATGCGGACATTCCGGGCTATCAGTCCTATAAGCTCAATACCGCCTATTACCTTGGGGGTGTTCAGCTGGCCAAGGACACGATCTCGGGAATGTTCGGCATTCCGATCCACCACTATGCGGTGACGGATTTCGATAATTTTGAGAAACTGATCGATATCGCTGCCCCGGAAGGTGTGACCATCGATGTGGAGAAGCCGATGTCCGAGAAAATCGGCGTGTCGCTCACACAGGGAACCCATGACCTGAACGGCAAGGAACTCCTGGGTTATGCACGGTTCCGGGCGGACAGCGAAGGGGACTTCGGAAGGGTGGAACGCCAGCAGAAAGTGATCTCGGCACTAAAAGACGAGGTGTTGGCACCGGGTACGCTTCCGCGGCTTCCAAAACTCGCAGGAGCCGCGACCGGCTATGTCGAGACGGATGTCGGTGGGGTGGACGGGCTCCGCAAAGTGCTGAAAGCGGCAGTCACCGGAAAAATGGAGCTCGACAGGATGACTGTCCCGGTGGAAGGGACCTACCGATTTGGCAGCTATTCTCATGCAGGTTCAGTCATTGAATTGGACCTGTCCGCGAACAGGGAGGCGATCAGTGAGTTTCTCGGAACTCCAGGAGCTATGAAAGGCGCCTCCGCCCGGCTTACACCATAAAAGAGAGAATGAGGGGGAAGCAGATGGAAGGAGAAAAGGGGAATCTCGGCCGAAGCCGGGTGATCCGCTTTTTGGGCGGGCGCACGACGCTATTCGTCCTCGGAATCATCCTGCTGGCCGGACTGATCGTTCTGGTCTTTAACCAGATTCAATTCGTATTCACGCCATTAAAGGTACTTGTTCAGAACGTTGTCTTGCCTGTCTTGCTTGCGTCCGTACTGTTTTACCTTCTCCGGCCGGTGCTCCGGCTGCTTGAAAAGGCGAAAATCCCCCGGGTGTGGGGGATTCTTATTATTTATGTAGGCGGTATCGGACTGATCTCGCTTGCCATCTTTCTGATCTATCCGTTCCTGAAGACTCAGGTCATCAACCTGGTCCGTGAATTCCCGGATTACTTTAGGCAGCTGATCCTGAATATCGATGCTTATCTGAGCACATCACTGTTTTCCAGTTATTATAATGAGCTGGACGTCAACCTGGATTTGCTGATCGATTCGGTGTTTGAAGACATCTCCGGATTCTTCCGTGACACCGCCGGCGGCATCGCTTCGGGCGTCACGAACTTTATCTCTACGCTGACCGGAATCGTCATCTCAATCGTTACGGTGCCGTTTATCCTTTTCTACTTGCTGAAAGATGGGGACCGGCTGCCGGACTATATCATGAAACTGATGCCACCCCGCATGCGTGATGATGCCGGAGAAATCTTTGGTGAGGCGGATCAGCAGCTCAGCAACTATATTCAAGGACAGCTGATTGTCTCATTCTGCATCGGCCTTCTGATTTATATCGGGTTCGTGATCATCGGCATGGATTATGCGCTTGCACTTGGTGCGCTGGCTGCTGTAACGAGCGTTGTCCCTTATCTCGGCCCTGTGATTGCCATCACCCCGGCCCTGATCATCGCACTCGTCACTTCGCCATTCATGATTCTGAAGCTTGCTGCAGTCTGGACGATCGTTCAGCTCGTGGAGGGAAAGTTTATCTCTCCTCAAGTTATGGGTAAAACACTCCATATTCATCCGATTACCATTATTTTCGTTTTGCTTACCGCCGGTTCTCTGTTCGGAGTACCAGGAGTGATTCTGGGAATACCGGGTTATGCACTACTAAAGGTGATCGTGTCCCATCTGTTCAAACTGTTCAAGAAGCGCTACGATGAACATGAAAACAATCCTAATATGAAATACCAGACGGACAGCAGAAGGATTATCGAAAAAACGGGGAGAGAGTAACATGCTGAAATCATTCCTATCCAAAATTGGCATCGGAGGCCTGGAAGTCGACACGGTCGTGGACAATCAGACGCTGGAAGAAGGCGAAGTACTGAACGGTACGGTTTATATTGACGGCGGCGATGCCGATCAGATCATTGACTATATCACGCTTGAAGTGTTTGTGAGGATCCACCGGGAAGATGCGATGAGCGACTTTGAAGACGTGGACAAGACTCTTACCAAGCACTCAATCGAACTGATCGGAGACTCGAAGTCGAAGGAAACCCGGATGATTCCGTTCGAAATCGTCCCGGATGACCGCTGGCTGATCAATAAGGACAACGAAAAGCTGCTGCTGAAGACGACTGTCCATATTGAAAACGGCGTCGATGCCTATGATGAAGATGAATTCCATTACGCCTGAATCTTTCGCGGAACGCGCACCCAATCGGATGCGCGTTCCGTTTTTTGAATGTACAATCAATTCAAAGGGGAGGGGGGATCAGGCATGGAACAACTGCTTGCGACATTCCATTCGCTGAACGGGGAGCTCAATAAGATCCACAAAGAGGCCTGCACGGAAATTTCTGTGCAGCAAAGCACCATCATGCATGAAATCCAGTCAAGAAATGAACCGTCCATGCAGGAGACCGCGCGCGGGCTCGGCATGGACATCACAACGTTTTCAAGACAGGTCCAGACACTTGTGAACGGTGGCTATGTTAAACGGAAACCATACCCGGGAGATCGAAGGATCCAGATTCTTTCACTGACCGATAAAGGCAGCAAGAAGGTACAACAGGTGGATGCGGATATACTGAAACAGATGAAAGAGGCCCTTGCCTCAATGGGAGAATTCGAACAAGAAATCATTGTCCGATCCCTGCGGCAATTACATCGGATTCTTGGCGGAAACAACGGCTGATTTCCGCCTGACTAATAGATGCAATATGCAAATTCAATAATTGCAGAAAGAAAGCATTGGGGTTGAGAGCGTGAAAACCCTAAGTGATATTCTGATAATTGTAATTCGCAAGTATAATGGTTGCGTTAACGTGAGTATTTGATTTTGATTTGCAAACAAGTTGCAAATAATGATTGCATGCAGTGTTCAGCTAAGTAACTTCTAAATAACTTTGTGCAGCCAGCTAAAATATGAATCATACAAACAGCGGCTGAATATTGAGTGATACACAGCAAAACGACAAAATGAGAAACTGGCTTTGAGATATAGATCATATAGGGCGGGCCACCGAAATCAGCAGTCGTAAAGATTTTTATCTTAGTCCAAGTGCGTCAGAACTCGGAGTACTGAATTCACAGCGGACACTTATTTTATAGATCTGAATTCGGCAAAGCCATCAGTCCGGCTGATCATCAACAAGACAGCTATGCAGACGGGCAACTCAAGGAGCCATAAGACGTGAACAGACGGCAAACTTATAAAACTGGTCAGCCTTAAGGTTGGTGACTTAAAGACAAATGTATGTATGATGGGAGAGCAGCTTGAATGCTGTAAAGGGCTTCTCTTATTTTTAGTTTACATAATTTCTATTTTCGGAAGTTACGTATCATTAAGTAGTATACTTAAGACAGTGAGACGAAATTGAATTTTCGGGCCTGAAATCGGTTTTAGATACTGGGCTTCGCTGTTGTATGTACTATTATAAGACCCCATGGTGTCATGAACCCGGGTTCTTTTGGTCTCACAACTCAGATCTGGTGCTTCATCTCAATACCGTTTAATTGCTGCAGTCCCGTCTCATTTCTATTTGAGACGCATTCTGAAGTCGATTCAGCCTTTTTCTTTGCTGCATGATCTTAAATACCGATCCACCATGTTTCTGTCCGGACACTTGTTTTTACGGTCCTAACAGCTGTTTTCCATCTCATAAGTCGTGTTCTTTGATTTCTTTCGCTGAAAGTTTGCACAAAACACGTTGCATTCTTTGTTTCTTCATGTTAACGTAGTACACAAGATTCGAAATAACAAAATTTAATAGCAATGGATGAGGAGCAAAGATCATGAGTACCCCGCTGCAACGGCTGCAGACCGGTAGCGGGCGGAAAGGGAGATTTGCCGAAACGGGGTTTGGTTTGCAGACTGTCCCCCGTTGGACTGCATATGAACAATATGCAGGCTGTCATTATTCTCGTAATAATGGAGTGCTTCCACTTGTGACCTCAGGGTCGTGCATCATCGCCTATCACAAGCCGGAAACCTACCGTTTCCGGCTTTTATTTATGCCGATGCATGGGACATTTCATCCATTGTCCGGGCGTTTGTGCCGGAAACCGGGAGACCGGAATACATTATGGATAGAAAGAGGGATTTTACATGACACATCTATTTACTGGAGTAGCCGCAGCAGTCACCACCCCATTCACGAACGAGGAAGTCGATTACAACAGCTTCCGCCGCCACCTGGAGTTTCTCATCGAGAACAATATCCAGGCGCTCGTCATCAACGGCACGACAGGAGAAGGCTCGACGCTCACTGCCGAAGAAAGCAGACGTCTCCTTGAAATTGCAGTAGAAACGGCTGCAGGCCGTGTTCCGGTCATCGCCGGAACGGGTTCGAACTCCACCGCCGAGTCGATCCGTGCTTCCCGCGAAGCGAAGGAGATCGGTGCGGACGGCCTCATGCTGATTACCCCTTATTACAACAAGACGAGCCAGCGCGGCCTGATCCGCCATTTCGAGGCGATCGTGAATGCTGCGGAGCTCCCGGCCCTCCTCTATAATGTCCCTTCCCGCACAGGTATGACGATCACTTCTGAAACGGTGCTCGAACTCAGCCGTCATCCTTATATTGTCGGCTTAAAAGATGCCACCGGTGACCTTAATTACATGTCCCAGGTGCGCCTCGTGACGGATCCGTCATTCGCACTGTACAGCGGAAACGACGATACGGCGCTTCCGTTTACTTCCCTCGGCGGCCAGGGGGTCATCTCGGTTGTGGCAAACGCGGTGCCCGCCCAGTTCCAGGAAATGTACGAACAGACATTCACCAATCTGACGCGTGCACAGGAGCTTCACTACCGCCTGACCCCGCTGATCAGCGCGCTGTCGGTTGATGTGAATCCGATTCCGATCAAGGTGCTCACATCGCACCTCGGCTTCGGCGACTATGAAGTACGCCTCCCTCTCCTGCCGCTGGAAGAGGAGGAGCAAAGCCGCCTGATCCGGCAGTTTGAATCAATGATGATGGAGGTTTGACATGAAATTGCTGCTTTGCGGGTACGGCGCGTCGAACAAACGCGTCGCCGCCCTTGCCAAGGAACGGGGACATGAGATTGTGGGTGTGCTGCTTTTGCGCGGCCAGTCGGCTGACGGCTATCCGGTTTACCGGCCGGATGAACGCCTTCCGGAAGCCGATGCGGTCATCGACTTTTCGCATCCTGTCCTCACGAAAGCCCTGCTTGCTGCGGACACCGGACTGCCTCTGGTGATCGCAACAACAGGAGAAAAGGAAGTTCTGATTGAACAGATGAAGGAAAAGGCGGATCGCCAGCCGATTTTCTTCAGTGCAAACATGAGCTACGGGGTGCATATCCTGACGGAGATTGTCCGCTATGCCACCTCCCTCCTTCCTGCCTTCGATATTGAAATGACCGAGCGCCATCACCGCAAAAAGGTCGATGCACCAAGCGGGACGATCATCAAGCTGTATGATGCCATCGCATCTGCCCGGCCATCTGTCCATCCCGTGCATGACCGTTCCCAGACGGAAGGCGCGCGTACCGACGAGGAGATCGGCATCCATGCGGTACGCGGCGGCACGATTACGGGAGACCATGAAGTCCTCTTTGCCGGGCACGATGAGACAATCACCATCGCACACCACGCCCAGTCCAAGGACATCTTCGCATCCGGCGCACTTAATGTTGCAGAGCGCCTGATCCATAAGGAAAACGGCTATTATACTTACGATAATCTCGGAATCGGCGATTCCTGAAAAGATTAAAAGCGGAGGGCGCTTGCCCTCCGCTTTTTCTTATGCCTGGTAACATTGCTGCTGCGATTTCGTCATTCGTTTCAATAGTTTCGTCATTCGGCCTTCTGATTTCGTCATTCCACCGGATGATCTCGTCATTGGAGTTCCCGACTGGGGCGAATGACGAAATTGAGCCCGTGAATGACGAAATTGCGGGCGCGAATGCAGAAACCGACCCTATGAATGATGAAACCGGCAACATAATGATTCAACATAAACTCCCCCTGCCCGCTGCCTTGGTGGCCTGCGGACAGGGGGAGTATTCATTTATGCCTGTTCATTTTCTTTAGTTTCCATGTCGACGGCCAGATAGACCGCAGTGACATAACCGTCCTCTTTCTGGTCGACGGCAAAGCTGCCGTTTGAATAACGGTCGGCCATCCGGTAAGCATGAGGCAATACGGGTACTTCCGCATCCTTGTCCGTTCGCAGGATGACGGTGTCCTGTTTGTCGGCGAGGACGACACCTGCAATCCGATGCGGGTTGGATTTGAGTTCTTTTAATGACACGAGTCCCCGTTTTGCACGTGAACCGAGTTCATATTCACTGATCGGCATCCGTTTGACGGCACCCCGATGTGTTGCAAGAATCAGCGAGCGCTCATCATCCGCCGATCGGAGAATGGAAGATACGACATAATCGCCGTCTTTCAGGTTAATGCCTTTGACCCCCGCAGTACGGACACCTGTCGGAGCGACTTCCTCAAGCGGGAAGCGGAGCCCGTAGGTCAGATGGGTAAAGAGCAGCACTTCGTCCGAGGCCCGTGCAAGGTGGACAGACTGCAGGGCATCCCCTTTTTTGATGGACACCGCCTTGTACAAGCGGTTAGTGCGCTTAACCTGATAGTCGGCAAGTGCGGACCGTTTGATGAATCCGCCTTTGGTGACAGTGACGATATCGGTGTCCTCCCTGTCAAATGATTCGATGCCGATTGCGGCAATGATCTCTTCTTCAGGACTCAGCGGGATAATGCTCGAGATGTGCTGGCCGAGGTCTTTCCAGCGGATATCCGGAAGCTCATGGACAGGCTGGGAAATGTAATTGCCGGAAGACGTGAAGAGCAGGAGTGACTGCTGGGTGTTGAGCGTGCCGCCGTACAGCAGCCGGTCGGTCTCCTTCATCTCGAAGTCACGGCCGCCCGATGCCCCGTACGAGCGCTGGCTCGTGCGCTTGACATAGCCGTCTTTCGTGACCGTGACGACGACGTCCTCGCTCGGGATCAGGATATCGAGGTCGACCTTGATTTCCTGGATTTTCGCCTCGATCACTGAACGTCGGGGTTCCGAGAAGCGCTTGCGGATATCTTTGAGTTCGGACTTGATGACCCGCATCAGTTTTTTCTCGGAGCCGAGGATTTCCGTGAGTTCCTGAACGAGCGCTTTCAGCTCTCCTTCTTCCTTTTTCAGCTCGGTGATATCTGTGTTTGTCAGACGGTAGAGCTGGAGGGAGACAATCGCTTCAGCCTGCGGTTCAGTGAAGCTGTACGATTCGATCAGATTGTTTTTAGCGTCCCGCTTGTCCTTGGATGCCCGGATCGTCCGGATCACTTCATCAAGGATGGAGAGGGCCTTCATGAGCCCTTCTACGATGTGCAGACGGTCCTTTGCGCGCAGAAGGTCGTATTCCGAACGCTTCGTGACGACTTCTTTCCGGTGAGCGATATAAGCATCAAGCAGCATGCCGAGCGACATCAGCTTCGGACGGCGTTCATCGATTGCAATCATGTTGAAGCTGTAGCTTACCTGAAGGTCAGTGTTCTTGAAGAGGTATTGGAGTATGGCTTCCCCGTCGATGTCTTTCTTGAGTTCCACGACGATCCGGAGGCCGGTGCGGTCTGATTCGTCACGGACTTCCGAAATGCCTTCAAGCTTGCGGTCGATCCGGAGCTCGTCCATCTTCTTGACGAGATGGGCCTTGTTCACTTCGTACGGGATTTCGGTGATGACGATCTGCTGCTTGCCTCCGCGGATCTTTTCGATTTCGGTCTTCGAGCGGACAATGATCTTTCCGCGGCCCGTCTCGTAAGCTTTTTTGATGCCTTCCGCACCCTGGATGATTCCGCCTGTCGGAAAATCCGGCCCCTGCAGGACGGTCATCAGTTCATCCGTCGTCACGGCAGGATTATCGATCCTCATAAGAACCGCATCGATCACTTCGTGGAGGGCGTGAGGCGGGATATCTGTCGCGTATCCCGCTGAAATGCCCGTCGAACCGTTGATGAGCAGATTCGGCAGCATTGCAGGGAGAACTGTCGGCTCATTTTCGTTATCATCGTAGTTCGGGATAAAGTCTACGGTGCGCTTGCCGATATCACGCAGCATTTCTGAAGCGATTGCGGAAAGCCTGGCTTCCGTATAACGCATGGCAGCAGCGGGGTCGCCGTCGAGCGAGCCGTTGTTCCCGTGCATCTCGATGAGCGGATGCCGGAGTTTCCAGTCCTGGCTCATCCGGACCATGGCTTCGTATACGGAAGAGTCGCCGTGCGGGTGATATTTACCGATGACGTTCCCGACCGTTTTCGCCGATTTCCGGAAGCCCTTGTCGTGTGTATTGTTTTCTTCCATCATTGCGAACAGGATGCGCCGCTGGACCGGTTTCAGTCCGTCCCGTGCATCGGGAAGCGCGCGGTCCTGAATAATGTATTTACTGTAGCGCCCAAAGCGGTCGCCGATGACCTCTTCTAGCGGGAGGTCCTGGTATCGTGCTGTTTCCGTCATGCCTGTTCCTCCTCAGCTGTCTCGGCCGTCAGGAATTCATTTTCCAGGATCGTCGCGCCGTCTTCCATGCCGAAGTCGACGTTGTCCTCGATCCACTTCCTCCTCGGCTCAACTTTGTCTCCCATGAGCGTCGTGACGCGCCGCTCGGATTTTGCCCCGTCCTCGATCGTAACGCGAATGAGTGTACGGGTCTCGGGATTCATTGTCGTATCCCAGAGCTGGTCGGCATTCATCTCGCCGAGACCTTTATAGCGCTGGAGGATATAGCCTTTTCCGACTTCCTGGATGGCTGCATCCAGTTCGCGCTCTGTCCAGGCATAGGCCATCTTCTCTTTTTTGCCGGTGCCTTTGGAAACTTTAAAGAGCGGAGGCAGTGCGAGATAGACTTTTCCAGCCTCGATGAGGGGTTTCATGTAGCGGTAGAAGAAGGTCAGAAGCAACACCTGGATATGGGCGCCGTCGGTGTCGGCATCGGTCATGATGATGATCTTGTCATAGGCGATATCATCGACATTAAAGTCGGAGCCGACGCCCCCTCCGATCGTATGGATGATCGTCGAGATCTCTTCATTCTTCATGATGTCCTCAAGCTTCGCCTTTTCCGTGTTGATGACCTTGCCCCGAAGCGGCAGGATCGCCTGGAAAGTACGGTCGCGTCCCTGTTTTGCCGAGCCGCCGGCAGAGTCACCCTCGACGAGGTACAGTTCATTCTTCGCTGCATTTTTCGACTGCGCCGGGGTCAGCTTGCCGGACAGCAGCATTTCGGAGCGCTTCCGCTTCTTTCCGGAACGTGCGTCTTCCCGTGCCTTACGGGCCGCTTCGCGGGCCTGCTGGGCACGGATCCCCTTGCGTACGAGTGTCGCAGAAAGTTCTGCATGCTCCTCCAGGTAGTACATGAGTTTCTGCGATACGACGGCGTCCGCCGCTGCACGCGCCTGGCTGGTGCCGAGCTTGCTTTTGGTCTGCCCTTCGAACTGGAGCAGTGCTTCCGGTACCCGTACGGAGATAATCGCAGAAATCCCTTCACGGATGTCCGCGCCGTCCAGGTTTTTGTCCTTTTCTTTCAGCAGTCCCGCTTTCCGGGCATATTCGTTAAAGACCCGCGTCATCGCAGTCTTGACACCTGTCTCATGCGTCCCGCCGTCCTTTGTCCGGACGTTGTTGACGAAGGACAGAATCGTCTCTGAGTAGCCGTCGGTGAACTGGAAAGCGAATTCGAGCTCGATCCCGTCCTGTTCCCCTTCGATATAGGCTACTTTATGCATCGTATCTTTCTCTTCATTTAAATATCCGACAAACTCCATGATGCCGGATTCATAAAGAAACTCATCCGCCCGTCCGCTTTCCTCATCAGACAGGGTGATTTTCATTCCTTTTAGCAGGAAGGCCGATTCGCGCAGCCGTTCGCTCAGGATTTCATAATTGTATTTTACTGTCGAGAAAATGGTCGGATCCGGCTTGAACCGGAGAAGCGTCCCGCGCTCGCGTGTCTTGCCGATCTCTTCCAGTGTCGTGACGGGATGCCCCCCGCCCTCAAAACGCTGGCGGAACTTCTTGCCGTCCTTGAAGACGGTCACCTCGAGCCATTCAGAGAGGGCGTTGACAACCGATGCGCCGACGCCGTGCAGTCCGCCGCTTGTCTTGTATCCTCCCTGCCCGAATTTCCCGCCGGCATGCAGGACGGTCAGAATAACTTCCGTCGTCGGTTTACCGGTGCTGTGGGTGCCCGTCGGCATTCCGCGCCCGTGGTCCCTTACGCTGACGCTGCCGTCTTTATGGACGGTGACATTGATCTCTTCTCCGAATCCTGCCAGCGCCTCGTCGACCGAGTTGTCGACGATTTCATACACAAGGTGATGAAGGCCGCGTGTATCGGTCGAGCCGATGTACATGCCGGGCCGTTTGCGTACAGCCTCAAGTCCCTCAAGCACCTGGATCGAGTCGTCGTTGTATTTCATGGTTTTTGTAATTTTGGCCAAGAGGATTCCTCCATCAAACGTTTGTTCGTATATGTTCCTATTGTACTTGTTTCGCCGGCTTGTGTCCAACTGCCGGTCCGATAGTCCCGCACTTCATTGTAGACTACTGAAGCCCGCCGTTGCAATGTTTGCTGGGGATTCCAGTCGTTTGACCCTGTATTGAGGGCATTGTGCGTGTGTCTTGGATGATGTAAACTGAGACTGACTGTTAAGACCAACCCTTATATCGAAAAGAGGTTTGCTATGGATACGGCAATTGTGCTTCTCATCGCATATTTACTTGGCTCTGTGCCTTCGGGGCTTTGGATCGGGAAGCTCTTCTACAACAAAGACATCCGTGAATCGGGCAGCGGCAACCTCGGTGCAACCAACACTTTCCGCGTGCTGGGAAAGCCGGCCGGCATTGCGGTCACGCTCATGGACATCTTCAAAGGGACCGCTGCTGTGCTCCTTCTGCTGATACCGGCATTTGCGGATTCGGGTATCCATCCGCTGACACTGGGCATCGCGGCAGTTGTCGGCCATATGTTCCCCGTGTTTGCGAAATTCAGGGGAGGAAAGGCTGTTGCGACGTCCGGAGGCGTCATTCTCGGTTATAGCTGGCCGTTTTTCCTCGTACTGATCGTTTCTTTCCTCGTTATCCTGAAGCTGACGAAGATCGTCTCCCTCACCTCGATGGCAATGGGTGTCATTGCGCTGATTTATGCGATCATCAACTACGTCAGGACGGGCGATCTGTACCTGCTGATTGTCATCATCGTCCTGTCCGCATTCATCTTTTACCGCCACCGGGCGAACATCGGCCGCATCAAGGCGGGAACCGAGCCAAAGGTGAAGTGGCTTTAGTATACTGTAGGGAGACCACGGAAGGCGGTGTGTTCCATGGAGATCAGAATTTCCGATGACGCGCAGAAATGGTTTTATGAAGAAATGGGCTTGGAAGCTGGCGCTTCAGTACGATTCACGGTCCGCTACGGCGGCTCGGGCCTTCAGCCGGGCTTTTCACTCGGGCTGTCGGTGGAAGAACCGGAAAACCCGTCCGCGCAAGCGGAGTCGGACGGCATCACCTATTTTGTCGAGTCCGACGATGAATGGTACTTTGACGGACATGACCTCGTTGTCGGTTATGATGCCGCATTGGACGAACCTGAATACGGATACGAAAAAGAGAAAGCGTGAATCCCGCAGCGGATTCACGCTTTTTGTATACCGGTCAGCCTGAAGCGTTCAATCAGGTCTTCCCTTCCCTCTTTCTTCAGGATTTCATATTCCCTTTCTCCGAACAGGTCAAAGTGCGGATAACGCTCCTTGTGGTCGATCCAATCCGGATGAAGTCCGTACTGCCTGCCCCAGGCTTCCAGCTTCGCCAGATCTGCGCACCCGGCCTTGGTGACGGTCCGGCAGCCCGGAAAACGGTCATCAAGCCAAAAATGCGTCAGGAATGCAATTTCTCCCCTGCTGACGGCTTCTTTCCACTCGGATACTTCCTGCCGCTTGACGCCGAATGCCATCACACAAGCTCCCTGGCGAGTTCCCGGTATTTTGCATCCCATTCCGGATCGGCCTTGCGCAGTCCGACCGGCCGGAACGTTTCCTTATGGACAAGCGTGTGTACGGATTGTCCGGTCGCGGCAACCGTGCCGTCCCCGTGAAGGATCTCATAGCCGTATGTCGTCCGCAGCCGTCCGTGCGACTGGATCCACGTACGGATGATTGCAGATTCCCCGTAGCGCATTGCGTTTTTATAGCTGATGTTCAGGTCGATCACCGGAGAAAGAAAGCCTTCTTCCTCCAGCTTATCGTAGCGGAAGCCGATATCCTCGATCAGTGATGTGCGTCCGATCTCCATCCATACCAGGTAGTTGGCATGGTATACGACACCCATCTGGTCGGTTTCCGAATAACGTACCTTAACTGACGTTTCATTGACATACATCATCTTCACCTCCCTGCCATTATACCGGATAGCAGCCGGCGATGTCCGGAGCAGCATGATCTCGCCGCATACAAAAACAGCCTGGAGAGGATGTCCTCTCCAGGCTGTTGGTCACTCAGTTTGATCAGTTGGCTTTCAGGCGGTTACGGAGAACCATCTGAAGGATGCCGCCGTGGCGGTAGTAGTCAACTTCCACTTCGGAGTCGAAGCGTGCAAGTGCCTGGAACTCCTTGACGGAGCCGTCCGGAGCAGTCGCAGTGACCGTGAGGACATCGCGCGGTTTCACGTTGTCAGTGAGGTTGACGCTGATCGCCTCTTCGCCTGTCAGGCCGAGGGATTCCACGCTGTCGCCCTTCATGAACTGGAGCGGAAGTACGCCCATCATGACGAGGTTCGAACGGTGGATACGCTCGTAGCTTTCGGCGATGACTGTCTTGATGCCGAGAAGGTTTGTGCCCTTCGCAGCCCAGTCACGTGAAGAGCCCATGCCGTAGTCTTTGCCTGCGAGAATCGCGAGGCCCGTACCGTCTTCCTGATACTTCATCGCTGCATCATAGATCGGCAGGATCTCTTTGGTCGGCCAGTAAGTCGTGTAGCCGCCTTCTGTGCCTTTCGCGATCTGGTTGCGGATCCGGATGTTCGCGAATGTACCGCGCATCATGACCTCGTGGTTACCACGGCGGGAACCGTACGAGTTGAAGTAGCGTGGCTCTACGCCGCGCTCACGCAGGTACTTGCCTGCCGGCGTATCTTTGCCGATCGCGCCTGCAGGGGAAATGTGGTCAGTCGTGATCGAGTCGCCGAACTTGCCGATGACGCGGAGGTCTGCAAGCGTCTGGATCGGGCTTGCTTCCTTCGACAGGCCTTCGAAGAACGGCGGGTTCTGGATGTAAGTCGACTCTGGGTCGAAGTCATACAGGGAGTCATCCGTTGTTTCGATTGCGTTCCAGCGCTCGTTTTCCGTGAAGACATGTTCGTATTCTTTGCGGAAGAGGTCAGGTGTGACCGTCTTCTCGATTTCAGCCTTCACTTCTTCAGTGGATGGCCAGATGTCTTTCAGGAAGACGTCCGTTCCGTCCGCAGCGCGTCCGATCGGCTCTTTCTCGAAGTCGATGTTCACTGTGCCTGCGAGGGCATAAGCGACGACGAGCGGAGGCGAAGCCAGGTAGTTTGCCTTGACGAGCGGGTGGATCCGGCCTTCGAAGTTCCGGTTACCCGAAAGGACGGAGGATACGAGCAGGTCGTTGTCCATGATCGTCTTTTCGATTTCCGGAAGAAGCGGACCGGAGTTACCGATGCACGTTGTGCATCCGTAGCCGACTGTGTTGAAGCCGATCTGGTCAAGGTACGTGTTGAGACCTGCGGATTCGAGGTAGCCTGTAACGACTTTCGAACCTGGTGCGAGCGACGTCTTGACGTATGCCGGCGGGCGGATGCCCTTTTCGACCGCTTTTTTCGCAACGAGTCCGGCGCCGAGCATAACGTAAGGGTTCGACGTGTTCGTGCAAGATGTGATCGCTGCAATCGCGAGGTCACCGGTCTTCATTTCGACTGTACGGCCGTCTTCGAACTCGACTGTGCCTTTTTTGTCGATTTCTTTTTCGCTCAGACCGAAGCCTTGGTTGCCCATCGGAGCCGTGATCGCCTTGTTGAACTCTTCCTTCATGCGGGACATTGGGATGAGGTCTTGAGGACGCTTAGGGCCCGAAAGGTTTGGCTCGATTGTGGAAAGGTCGAGTTCGACCGTGTCTGTATATGTCGGGTCCACGTTGTCTGGAGTGAAGAACATATCGTTTTCCTGAAGATATTTCTTCGTGACTGCGATATGTTCTTCTTCACGGCCTGTCAGGCGCATGTAGTTGAGGGATTCTTCGTCAACCGGGAAGAAGCCGCAAGTTGCGCCGTATTCAGGTGCCATGTTGGCGATGGTCGCACGATCCGCAAGCGGAAGTTGTGCGACGCCAGGGCCGAAGAACTCGACGAATTTGCCGACAACGCCCTTTTCGCGGAGAAGCTGTGTGACACGGAGTGCAAGGTCAGTTGCCGTCGCGCCGTTCGGAAGGTCGCCAGTCAGCTTGACACCGATGACTTCCGGAAGCGGGAAGTACGAAGGCTGGCCGAGCATGCCGGCTTCCGCTTCGATACCGCCTACGCCCCAGCCGAGAACGCCGATCCCGTTAATCATCGTCGTGTGGGAGTCGGTTCCGACGAGCGTATCCGGATACGTTTCGAATGTGCCGTCTTCGTTTTCGATTTCGTGTACAACACTTGCGAGGTACTCGAGGTTAACCTGGTGGACAATCCCTGTTGCCGGAGGTACGGCACGGTAGTTATCGTAGGCCTTCTGTGCCCAGTTCAGGAACTGGTAACGCTCTGCGTTGCGTTCGAACTCAAGTTCCATGTTCAGGCGGAGTGCTTCATTCGAGCCGTAGCGGTCTACCTGGACGGAGTGGTCAATGACGAGGTCGACCGGGATTTCAGGGTTGATCTCATCCGGGTTTCCGCCGAGATCCGCCATCGCCTGGCGCATCGAAGCGAGGTCGACGACGACCGGAACACCTGTGAAGTCCTGAAGGATGACGCGGGAAGGCTTGAATGGCACTTCCGCGGACGGGTCTACATCCGTGCCCCATTTTGCAAGGTTTTCAACGTGTTCATCTTTGATAACATAGCCATCGTGCTGACGAAGGACAGATTCCAGCAGCACTTTGATGGAGTAAGGCAGGCGTGATACATCAGCGATGCCTGCATCCTGCAGAGCCTTCAGACGGTAGTAGTTGTACGTCTTGCCATTCAGCTCGAATGACTGGCGGCTGTTGTGCAGATTGCTTTTAACTTTTTGCGTGCTCTTAGCCATTGCTTTTCCTCCTCTATTTCTGCGTGAAAAGACGGATGGATCCACTTTTCTCTCCCTTATCTTATCGAATCCTGTCCGATAAGTAAATTACATTATGTTGATTGAAGGATATAAGGAAAACGAATCACTTTTGACGGAACCATTCAGAAAATGAACATTCCGCTTCAGTAAATGATACTCTTTGACTCGTTCGTTACTTTTTCGAATACATGAAAAATCCGGCCACCCATACGAATAACCGGATTTCCATCTGTGTTTTTTTGGCTTCAGTAGAAGCTGAGAAAGTCATAGGCAAGGGAAACGACGAACAGACTGTGCACCAGGGCAAACAGAAATGCGTGGCGGTCAAGAACCTTCATCCGTTCCATGTCCATCGCGTCCATCTCCTTATTGCTTTTCTCGATTATAAAGGAAAGAGATTGATATTTCAATATTTAAATCATTCAGAATCCATCTTTTTCTAAGGTTTTTTGTATTTGATTGGGGCATATTAGGTTTTAGCCCGAACACTTTTGGATATATAAAGTACTGTAACGGCATTATAAAAATTTTAGAAGGAGTGAAGGCAACATGGAATTCTTAATGTATCTGATCGTAGGCGGAATCATCGGCTGGCTCGCCGGTATGATCCTCGGGAAAGACATCCCTGGTGGCATCATCGGCAACATCATTGCAGGTATCATCGGTGCTTGGATCGGTGGTGCACTATTCGGTGACTTTGGACCGGATGTTGCTGGCATCGCCCTGATTCCTGCACTGATCGGCGCACTGATTCTTGTGTTCGTCGTCAGCTTTATTCTTAAAGCTATGCGCAGAGCTTAATTGAACAAACAAAAAAGAGGGCCGGAAACGGTCCTCTTTTTGTATGCCTTCATTTTCCTGTGATTTCATCTGATCGTTCCTCGTAGTCCCTGTAGAACGACATGACTTCCTCCACATAGCGTTCACTATGGTTATAAAGGAAGACTGCCTGCTCCAGCTCCCCTTCTGCCGCCCCGTTCCTGGAAAGGTAACTGGCGGCGCTGTAGAGAGAGTCGCTCAGGCTGAAGGGATCCGCCTTCCCGTCCCCATCAGCATCGAGTCCATAGCCCCCGTAGGATCGGATGGCTTCCGGATCAGTCTTCACATCTTCCGGGATGTCCCCTCTGCCAAGTTCGGAACAGCTCGGGTGCGACCAGCCCACCCATGTACATGGCATAAACTGCATATGGCCTTCCGCGCCTGCCGGGGAAACAAGCGGATCCATCGTGCTGAAACGGGTCTCCACCCGGTGATGGGCGGCAAGAAGCGTCCACGGAATTCCATATTCATCCGCTGCTTCTTTATAGAGCGGCACGTAGTTCTCCGGCACCTGGATGTCGAAAAGCCTGTCCGGCGTATGGGCGGCATAGTCATTCAGCTCTCGGATAAACGGAATGTCCCGGATCACTGACCAGAAAAGGGCCGTCATCATATAGACAACAATCAGTGAAGGTATAAGAAAGATGAATGCAGCAATGAGGCATCCGCCTTTTCGCAGTCGTTTACGCCTGCTCTTCATATTTAACCGTTTGCCCATCCTAGTTCCCCTTCCACGGCAAAAGCCGGCTTGCGCCGGCTTTTTTTCAGGATCTCGCCTTGATCAAGGCTTTCATGTCTTCAACAATGATATCATGCGGGACTTCCATATAACCATCATAACTCTTGACTGCTTTTCCTTCCTGGTTCACAAGGAAGAACGAGGAAGCGTGGGTGACCTGGTCCGAATCCTGCGGAGGTGCGATGACCGGAACTTTAAATGACTTTACCGCCAGGTCGGCGATATCATCCATGGTATATCCCGTCAGCATCTCCCATTTGGACTGATCCGAGACTTCAAAGGTATCCAGATACTCCTGCAGCTTTTCCGGTGTGTCGAATTCGGGATCGACGCTGAATGAAACGATCTTGTAATCTTCAACGCCTGCCTCAGCCAGGTGATCCTGGACTTCCGCCATGTTGAACATCATCGGCGGGCAGACCGATGTACAATTGGTAAAGACAAACTGCGCGAGCCATGGCTGGCCTTCCAGGTCTTCCAGCGAGACGGGTTCCCCGTGCTGGTTCGTGTATTCAAACGGCTTAACATCCCATGAGAAATCCCCTTCGAATTTCCCTGCGTTGCACGCTCCGAGCACGAGCGCAGCCAGGATGAAAAATGCCGCTGCTGCCGTGAGTTTCTTCATCAGCAATACCGCCTTTGCTTCATCATTTATCTCTCATCTTATCGGATACCGGTTCTGCCTTCAACATCAGTTGCCCCGGTTTTCCGACAATCCGATGAACTATCCGGCCTTCAGCGACACGAGTGCATCATGAATGGCGGTCAGCTTTGTCTCCACCCGGTGCATCAGATAAAACGATACGAAGATGGGGAATCCGAGATCCTGGATAAACGTCATCCACTCCTGCATTAAGGCGTCCTCCTTTCCGTTATTTCCCCAACCAAAACAAGGTTCCCCGGCTTTGCCGGGGAACCGTGGATCACGCAGTGATGATATCCGTCACGCCGCGGGAAACGATCCGGGCGGCTTCGGTCGATTCGGCCGGATGCCCGTCCGTGCCGAATACGCCGCTTGCGATGACTTCGTCCATCGCCTGGCGCACCTCCGCTTCCGTGAGGCCTTCCCTGGGATTGTCCACAGTGAGGGTCATCCGCTTCCCTCCGGCCGTCTTGAATACAAGTTCCAGTGTCTCGTTCATTCTCTTTCCCCCTTTCTCTTATCCGTCTGATGATGCGGTCAATATTCCGTGATTTCTGCAGTCTCAATCTTTTCCGCTGCGATGTACGGGTAATCCGACAAGCCTCCGAGCGCACTTACCGCAGCAGCCAGGGACGCCGCGTCAGCCGATCCGGACACATTCCGGTACGTTTTCAGCTTGACCACAGGCTTGCCATCCCCGTCCAGGCCGGCGTCAAAGTGGAGCCGGATGGATGCGTTTTTGAAGACGATGTTTGCCATGTTTTCTCCCCCCTTTCACCCGTTACATAGGGCAGTTTGGTGAAAAGAATACAACGGAGGTGAAAAATATCGGCCGCGGCCTTATAATTGTTGGAGAATGCAAAAGAGGTGAGAGTGTTGCTGGAAGGCTGGTTTCTCTGGTTTATCCTGTTCTGGGCGGTTGTCCTGATCGGCCTATTCGCGATCGGCGGATATTTCATGTTCCGCAAGTTCCTGAAAGCCCTGCCGAAGGAAGACGGACGGTCAACGCTCGACTGGGAAGAGTATTATGTCAATAAATCGCTTCATCTGTGGACGCCTGAGTCCAAGGAAATGCTGAACGAGCTCGTGTCCCCGGTGCCGGAACTGTTCCGGCCGGTCGCCAAGCAGAAGATTGCCGGCAGGATCGGGCAGCTTGCACTTCGCGAAAAGGCGAAACGGATTGAGTTCGACCATATTATCCGCGGCTATATCCTCGCGACACCGAAGCGTGACCATAAATTCCTCAAGAAAAAGCTGGAAGAGTTGCAGATTGATGATACGCCGTACAGGAATCTGTACCAGTTCAGCAGGGATTGATGACAAAAGCGCAAGCGCCTGTTCAGCAACGGACAAACTGGAGCCCTTCGCAATGAGATAAAGGAAACACGGTGAGGAACGAGCCGATGTTGACTGATCGCAATGGAGGAGGGTGAAGTTTGCGAGTTGCTGGGCGCTGGAGCTGGATGGTGCTTGAGCGGAAATCATCATTTATCTGCAGAGTAAATTTAAAACCGCCATTCCGGAATTGACCGGGATGGCGGTTTTTCATGCTGCCGCCCCGATGCGGGACTGCAGCTTTCTGTATTTCAGATACATGGCAATACGCCATGGCAGGATCATGCCGAACGCGAGAAGGAAGAACATCCCGGCCAGTTCTCCGACATCGATTGTGCTGCTGAGGACCAGCTTTCCGGCCACCCTCAAGATGAGCAGGCCGGCAAGAATGAAAATAAATGCCTTTGAGGGCTTCAGATAGATTTCCCCTCCACTTTCCTCAAACCTGGATGTTCGGATAAGGAGGATTGAAAACAGGGCTCCGACAGCCAGCGCCTCGAATACATGCGGCCAGGCGACGCGGAACGGCTCGAAAAGGAACATGAGCGCGCCCGTCGACATCATGACCGGGGGCAGGATGATCTTTTTGGCGCTTGCAGGGCGGTTCGAGGCCCTTGAGCGCATGATCACCGCGCCAAGACCCGCCATCGCAAAGATCACCGTGGAGCCGATGATCAGGATGGGCGCGGGAATATCGGTGAATATCCGGTTGATAAAGTCATTCATACTGTCCACCCGCCTGCTCGAGTTCGTCCATCCGGTGCTTCAGATCCGCCATCGGGACGAAACGGGCAAAGCGGGCGAACTCCCGGCCTTCCTTGAACAGGAGAACGACCGGTGCGGTGAAGAGGGACAGCTGTCCCGCCAACTCAGAAACTTGGGCGGCATTGGTCAGATAAAAAGGAAATGCGTATTCTTCTTCAAGGGCGGCGACCTGCGGAAGCAGGCCTTCGCAGACCGAGCAGTGGTCGGTCTTAACGAAGAGGAGAAGTGTACCTTCCCCCTCAAGCGTTTCGATCCACTCATCGAAAGTATGGATTTGTTCCATTGCCGAATCCCTCCTCTCCTGCGGCAATGCTGATGTCTTCATGATATCAGAACCCTTGGAAATCGCCGAAGATCGGGCTCAGCCATCCGATGATCATCGTCATACCGTCAAAGAACAGGAGAATCCCGACAAAGATCATAACCCATCCGCCGATTTTCATGATGATGTTGCTGTATTTCCGGATGACGGCAAGCTTCGTGATAAAGAAAGACAAAATAAAGAACGGAATCGCAAAACCGAATACATAGGCGAGCATATACCACATGCCGGACCCTGGGTTCTGCCCGGCCAATGCGATGATGGCACCGATGATCGGGCCGCTGCACGGCGTCCATCCCGCAGCGAATGCCAGTCCGATCACCGCAGAGCCGAAATAGCCGGCCGGCCGGTTCTTGAACTGGATCTTCCGCTCCTTCATGAGGAACTCCGGCGTCAGGAGCCCGACAATCATCAGGCCAAATGCAACGATGAAGATGGCGCCGATCTGCCTGAGCAGATCATCATACCTGACGAAAAACGAACCGATGAACGAAGTGCCGAATCCGAGGGCTATGAAAATGGCCGAGAAGCCCAGCAGGAAAAAGACTGTATGCAGGATCCCGCTCTTCGACATTTTTCTCTCGTCCGATTTTAGGTCATCGAGTGACATGCCCGTGATGTAAGAGATAAATGCAGGATATAGCGGCAGCGTACACGGGGAGATGAAACTGAGGAAGCCCGCTCCGAATGCCAGTAGGATATTGAGGTCTGCCGACACGACAATCCCCCTTTCTGTTGCTGTCCTTATACTATCAGAATCCGCAGGGGTTTTCGCCATTCCTGTCTGTGACAGTTTGTTGTCTTTATAACATATTCCCGCATGCGGAAAGGATGTCACCCGGAAAGAAGCGGATAGTGAACAAAATAAGCAAATGGCAGGCGGTGGACCGCTGCCATTTGCTTATTGGGTTATTCGTTTTTTCGGCATTGCTTCCGATCAGCTGATTTCATTTCCTTCCAGGATGCCGTTCTGGAGACGGAACATTTTGTGGTAAAGGCCGCCTTTTGCCAGGAGTTCCCGGTGGGTACCGCGCTCCACAATCTCGCCCTGATGAAGGACGAGAATCAGGTCCGCGTCCTGGATGGTGCTGAGTCGGTGCGCGATGGCGATCGTCGTCCGGCCTTTCCGCATTTGTTCCAAGCCTTTCTGGATTGCGACTTCAGTCTCGGTATCGATATTCGCCGTCGCCTCATCAAGGATCAGGATCTTTGGTTTCTTGACCATCGTACGGGCAAATGCGATCAGTTGCCGCTGTCCGCCCGAGAAGGTCGAACCCCGCTCCGTCACCTTCTGATCATAGCCGTCCGGCAGGCTCCGGATAAACGGGTCCGCCTGGACAAATTCGGCAGCCGCGCGCACCTCGCCGGGATCGATCGACTCATCAAAGAGCCGGATGTTGCTCCCGATGTCTCCGTAGAAGAGGAATGGATCCTGCAGGACGAGTCCGGTCTTTTCCCGGAGCTCCGCCTTCGGAAAGGACTTGATCGGCCTGCCGTCGATCAGGATCTCGCCCCGTTCGAATTCGTAGAAGCGCATAAGCAGGTTGATGATTGAGCTTTTCCCGGAACCCGTGTGGCCGACAAGCGCCACCGTCTCCCCGGGATTGGCGGTGAAGCTGATGTTTTTCAGAACATCGTTTTCCCTGTCATAGGAAAAGGAGACATTCCTGAACTCGATCTTCCCTTCATCGATTCGCGATTCCCCTGCCTGCGGCTGTGCCGGTTCCAGTTCCGGATCGTCCATGAGGCGGAAAACCCGGTCAGCCGCGACGATGGCCTGCTGGAAGATCGACAGGCGTTGCATGACCTGGTTAATCGGTTCGAAAAACCGGTCGATATAGGTCACGAACGCATAGATGACCCCGATCTCGACAGGTTCGCTGAACGATGTGATTCCGAAGTAGGACAGGAGCAGGATGATTCCGAGTGCGTAGACGATATCAACTGCGGGGCGCAGCAACAGTCCGTCCAGCTTGATGTTGCGCATGCCCGCCTCGTAGTGCTTGTCATTGATCTCCCCGAATTCTTCCCTGAACCGCTTTTCCTGCCTGAACACCTGGACCATACCCATGCCGTTCAGGGATTCGGCGATTTTGCCGTTTAGCTGGCTCAGCCGCTCCCGGAGGTCCTGATAAAACTCGGAACTATACTTCCGGTAGATCCACATGATGAGGAAGATGAGCGGCAGCAAGAGGAGTGACAGCATTGCGAGCCGGACATCAAGCACGAACATCGCGATGTAGACACCGATGATGAGCAGGCTGCTCTGCAGGAAGCCGACAAGCACATCGACGAACATCTCGAGGATCGCTTCGGTGTCGTTCGTCACCCTGGAAACGGTGCCTCCAGCCGGCGTCTTGTCAAAATACCGCATCCCGAGGCGGTGCACCTTCGTGAACGCATCAATCCGGATCTGGCGGACGATGCGCAACGCGATCTCCTGGAATTTCAGAAGCTGGACATAGCCGAACACCGCGTTCAGCACGAGGATGCCCAGATAGGCACCGGCAAGGATCATGAGCGGACGTTCCGGGAAGTTGGCCGGTGTCAGGTAATCATCGATGAAGGTCTTGATGAGATATGGCCCGAGAATGTCCCCGAGTACGGTCAGTCCGAGCAGGAGGAGGGCTGCCACGGCCGCCCCCCTGTGCGGGCGGATGTAGCGGAGCAGCCGCATGAGGACGCGCCACTGGTCGCGCCCGCTCAGTTTCTGCTGTTCAGGTGCTTCCATCATGCATCCCCTCCCTGTTCGACGAGTGCTTCCAGCTGCTGGAGCCGGTACATCTCATGATAAAGCCCGCCCAGTGCCATCAATTCCTCATGAGTGCCCTTCTCCGCGATCGTGCCATCCTCCATGACGATGATCTGGTGGGAATGCTGAATGGCGCTCATCCGGTGGGAGGTGATGATTGTCGTCTCCTCCGTGCGTGTTTCCTTGAGGGCAGCAAGAATCGCCTCCTCCGTCCGGGCATCCACCGCGGACAGCGAGTCATCCAGGATGAGCAGCTCCGGCTCCATGAGCAGGGCGCGCGCGATGGAGATACGCTGCTTCTGGCCGCCCGACAGCGAAACGCCCCGCTCGCCGACGACCGTGTCATAGCCTTCCGCGAATCCGAGGATATCCTCATCGATGTGCGCGAGCCTGGCTGCTTCCCTGACTTCATCAAACGGCGCATCCACGTCAGTGAACGCGATGTTTTCCCGGACGGTTGCCGAGAAGAGGAAATGGTCCTGCGGCACGTAGCCGATCGCTTCGAGAAGCCGTTCCTTGCGGTAATCGGTGATTGGGTTGCCCCCGTATGTAATCTCACCGTCGTATCCCTCGAACTCGCGCAGGAGCAGCTTGAGGATTGCCGTCTTGCCGGAACCGGTCCTGCCGACAATCCCCAGCGTCTCCCCTTTTTTCAGTGTGAACCGGACGTCACGGAGTGCCGGGCGCCCGTCTTCGGGGAACCGGAACTCACGGATGTCGAAGGTGATATCCCCTCCGGGTGCCAGATCCGCCGCTCCGTCCTTATCCCCGATGTCGGGCCGGACGGACAGGAGCTCACGGATCCGGCCATAGGACGCCCTGCCGCGTTCGACGATATTGAACAGGAAGCCGAATGCGAGCATCGGCCAGACAAGCAGACCGAGATACGCGTTGAAGGCGATCAGGTCCCCGAGCGTCATGTCACCGCTCATGATAAAGCGCGCGCCGAAGATGATCGACAGGAAAAAGGACATGCCGACGATCAGGGAAATGGTCGGATCAAACAGGGCATCCACCCTGGCGACGCGGACGTTTTTCGCCACGACATCCGCTGACAAGTTTCTGAAGTCCTCAATGTCCTCCTTTTCCTGGCCGAACGTCTTGATGACTTTGATGCCGGCGATGCTTTCCTGTGTCTTGTCGTTCAGATCCGAAAAGGCTTCCTGTGCCGTTCTGAAGCGCTCGTGCAGCAGCTTGCCATACCAGCTGGTCAGCACGGCCATGAGCGGCATCGGGAGAAGCGCAATGAGCGTCAGCTTCCAGTCGATCGTCACCGCCATCGCGATGATGACCGCCCCGCCCGTGGTGACCGAGTCGACGAGCGTCAGCACGCCATGCCCCGCTGTCTGCTGGACGGCGCGGATGTCATTGGTCGCATGCGCCATCAGGTCGCCGACACGGCGCTGCTGGTAGAACGAGGAAGACATCTTCGTAAAATGGGCGAACAGCTCACTGCGGAGCCGCCGCCCGAGAAGCACCGACGAGCCGAAGATCATGACCCGCCAGTAGTAGCGGAGCACATACATCGCGAGCGCCGCTCCTGCAAGGATCAGAAGCCATCTGCCGAGCCCCGCTCCCGTCAGCGTGCCAAGCCGGATTTCATCGACGACATAGCCGATGATCCTCGGCGGTAGCAGCTGGAGCACGGCCACGACAAGCAGCATCAGGATGCCGATGAAGTACTGCTTTTTCCGTTCTTTGAAAAACCATCCCAATTGCATGAACACATTCACGGATCCCGTTCTCCCTTCTGTATTTGGGCCGATATCCAGTGTAGCAAATGTTCTGAAATTCGAGAAGTGCCGGAATGCAAATTATCCGGATACTGAAATACCGGTGACATCCGAAGTCCGGATGACCGCCGGTTCCCCGTCCGCGCCGACCATCCGGATGGTTCCCGAAATCGGATCGAAATGGTGGACCGCCCCCGTGCAGCACACATCCCCGCCCGGTGTCCGGCTGGAGACGGCAAGAAGCCCTCCGTATTCGAGCGCTTCATGCAGCATCCGGTCCCACTCCTCCATCTGCTGGGGATCCGGGGCGAGCGGCTCCCGCCTGCCCTCCTCTTCCTGCCATTCCCTCAAAAGCTTCAGGTGCTCCGGCAACATCATCGCCGTCCATTTGATGTTCCCTCTGTCGCGGATCATCCGCATCACGCTCCTTCTTAATGTTGTCGCCGGTTGCCGGACGACTTGCACTTGCTGTCCGGTCTCGTCATTGGGTCTGTTGATCTCGTCATTGGAGGCGCCAGTTTCGTCATTTACCTGCGAATGACGAAATCGGGGCCGCGAATGACGAGATTTCGTCGCCGAATGATGAAATCGGGCGCCTCCAATGACGAAACCGTCATCCGGCCGCGGCGCCCATCTGCGGTGCCGCAGACAACTTTACATCTTATGGCCGCCGATCAGCTTCGCCCTGCCGACGGCGGTCCCGGCGTCCGTATAGGAGACGGCCCTCAGAATCGCGGCAGGGCCGTACTTGGACCGGATCGCATCCATGGCGGCGCCGAGCTTGCGCTCCTCCCAGCTGCGCGTCTCGAACAGGCTGAGCTGCATGGAATGCTCCTCCTCCAGATTGGACAGCGAGAGGGCAAGCCGCCGGACCGGGCGGCCGTCGTGAAACTCATCAAGAAGCGCGGTGCACACCCGGTAAATCGCCATCGTCGAGTTGGTTGCCGTTTCCACCGAGCGTGACCGGGAAAAGCCGCCCCCATACGCGTTTTCGCTGTAGCCGGCGGACAGGTGGATGGTGCGGCCGGCACGGCCGGCTTCCCGCGCCCGCCGCGCCACGTCCTCGCACATCTCCAGGATGACGGCGAGGATATCCTCCCGCTTCACATAGTCGCGGTAAAGCACCTGGCCCTTCCCGTAGCTGACCTGTCCCGCGATGAGCGGTGCGCCGAGCTCCGACAAGTCGATGCCCCATGCATGGTGGTACAGTTGGTTGCCCATGACGCCGAACTCCTTTTCCAGCAGCTTCAGGTCGGCATGGGCGAGGTCGCCGACGGAAAAGATGCCGAGGCCGTTCAGCCGGCGCTCCATCCGGCGGCCGACCCCCCACATTCCTGACAGCGGCGCGACCGGCCAGAGCTTCCCGGGAACATCTTCATACGTCCATTTGGCGAACCCGGTCTTTTTCGCGTCGAGGTCAAGGGCGATTTTCGCCAAGAGCATGTTCGGCCCCATGCCGATCGCGGCCGGCATCTGGAACTGGGCAAGCAGCTGGTCCCGGAGCCGCCTCACGGTCTCCTCCGGCGGCCCCCACAGCCGCTCCGTCCCGCCGAGGTCGACGAACGCCTCGTCGATGCTGTACACATGGATCGCCTCCTTCGGCACGTATTCGCCAAGGAGGCGGGTAATCTCCATCGACACCCGGACGTAGAAGCCCATCTTCGGTTCGATGAGCCGGATCGCCGGATCATCCGGGATCTCATACAGCCGGTGCCCAGTCCGGACACCGAACTCCCGTTTGAGCCGGGGTGAGGCGGCGAGGACGACACTCCCTTTCCGGTCGCGGTCCCCGATGATGGCGATCGGCTCCTTTAAAACGTCCAGCCCCTCATCCGCCGCCGCGCAGCTTGCATAAAAACTCCGCATATCCAGGCAGATGATTTTCCGGTCCGGCAGGCCCTCATACATGCGCGCATCCTCCTTTTTGATGATTTATTCGATATAGAACAAATGTTCCCCTCCTTCAGTATAGCCAAACCGGATGCAATCATTCAACGGCAATTTCGGGAAATCGAGGGGATGGGATGAAAAAAGGCGGGTTAATATTCGGGAAGACAGGACGAGTATGTCCCATCAGCCGCGAGTGCCTTTAAAAAACGGTTGGAGCGGGATCTGCCCTGGCCGGATGAACAGGAACGAAAAGACCGGAACGCACGATGGCGTTCCGGTCCGGATCATCAAATATTATTTTGTGGTTGCTTCACCGAGGAGCTCCCCGGCTTTTTCGATCTGCACGCGCACCTGGTCGAATCCGGTGCCGCCGTAGGAATTTCTCCGGCGGACGGCCGCAACCGGTGCGAGGACATCATAAATGTCCTCCTCAATCAGCGCGCTTTCCTGCTGCATGTCGGAAAGGGACAGATCCTTCAGGACGCAGCCTTTCTGGATGCAGGTGAAGACGAGCTTTCCGGTCACTTCATGCGCTTCACGGAACGGCATGCCCTTGGCCGCCAGGTAATCGGCGAGCTCGGTGGCATTGGAGAAGTCTTTGCTGACTTCCTGTTCCATGACGTCCGTGTTCACAGTCATCGTTCGGATCATGCCCGCGAAGATGCGGAGCGAGCCGGTGACAGTCTTGACCGTGTCGAACATGCCTTCCTTGTCTTCCTGCATGTCCTTGTTGTAGGCGAGCGGCAGGCCCTTAAGCGTTGTAAGGAGGCCAACCAGGTTGCCGTACACGCGCCCGGTCTTGCCGCGGATCAATTCCGCCATGTCAGGGTTCTTTTTCTGCGGCATGATGCTGGAGCCGGTCGAGAAGGCATCGTCCAGCTCGATGAATCCGAATTCCTGGCTGGACCAGAGGATGATCTCCTCTGCGAGGCGTGACAGATGCGCCATGAGAAGCGACGAGGCGGACAGAAACTCGACGATAAAGTCCCGGTCGCTCACCGCATCCATGCTGTTTTCATATACACCCGCAAAGCCGAGCAGCTCAGCCGAGTAATGCCGGTCGATCGGGAACGTCGTCCCGGCAAGCGCTCCGGCGCCGAGTGGTGACAGGTCGACACGCTTCAGGGAGTCCGTGAAGCGGCCCTTGTCACGCTCGAGCATCCAGAAGTACGCCATCAGATGATGGGCGAACGATACCGGCTGCGCGCGCTGGAGGTGGGTATAACCCGGCGCAAGCGTTTCGACATGGGCGTCTGCCTGCTCGAGAATGGCCTTCTGGAAGTCTTCGGTAAGCGCGATGATCTCCTTTGTGCGCTCCTTCAGATACAGATGCATGTCTGTCGCGACCTGGTCGTTCCGGCTGCGTCCGGTGTGGAGCTTGCCGCCGACCGGGCCAATGTCATCCGTCAGCTTTTTCTCGAGGTTCAGGTGGATGTCTTCGAGCTCGACAGAATATTCCAGCTCATCCGCCTTCGCCTGTTTCTTCAGCTTTTCCAGGCCGCCGAGGATTGCTTCCGTCTCGTCTTGCGTCAGGATGCCGCATTTGCCGAGCATTTTCACATGCGCGGTGCTGCCTTCCAGGTCCTCCAGGACAAGCTCCCGGTCAAAGCCGATGGATGCGCCGAACTCGTCGACCCATTCCTCCGCGCTTTTCTGGAAACGTCCGCCCCAGAGCTTTTCGGTCATGACTGCACCTTCTCCGGCTGCTTCGCGGATTCGGCAGCCTTGTTAACGGATGCATGGACTTTTGTCGGGAGGCCCCACAGCTCGATGAAGCCGACTGCGGAGGCGTGGTTGAACTCGTCTTCCTTCGTGTAGGTCGCGAGTTTTTCATCATAGAGCGAGTTGTCCGATTTGCGGCCTTCGACGATCGCATGGCCCTTGAAGAGCTTTACGCGGACCGTGCCGTTGACGAACTGCTGCGTCTCTTTCAGGAATGCCTGGAGCGCTTTGGTGAGCGGCGAGAACCAGAGCCCTTCATAGATGAGTTCTGTCAGCTTCTTGCTGATGACCGGCTTGAAGTGCGCGAGTTCCTTGACGAGCGTGATGTCTTCCAGCTCTTTGTGCGCCGTCAGCAGCGTCATTGCAGCCGGGCATTCATACACTTCACGGGACTTGATGCCGACGAGGCGGTTCTCGACGTGGTCGATGCGGCCGACGCCATGCTTGCCTGCAAGTTCATTAAGCTCAAGGATCAGCTCATGCAGTTCCTTTTTCTCCCCGTTCAGCGATACCGGAACCCCTTTGACGAATTCCAGTTCGATGACGTCCGCTGTGTCCGGCGCGTCTTCGATGGAAGCCGTCAGGTCGTAGGCATCTTCCGGAGGCGCGATCCACGGATTTTCGAGGATGCCGCATTCGTTCGCGCGGCCCCACAGGTTCTGGTCGATCGAGTACGGGCTGTCGAGATTCACCGGGATCGGGATGTTGCGTTCTTTCGCGTATTCGATCTCTTCCTCACGGGACCAGCTCCACTCGCGCACCGGTGCGATCACTTCAAGGGACGGATCCAGCGCATTGATCGACACTTCGAAGCGCACCTGGTCGTTCCCCTTGCCTGTGCAGCCGTGTGCCACGGCAGTCGCGCCGGTATCGTGCGCAATCTCGACGAGCTTTTTGGAGATGAGCGGGCGCGACAGCGCGGAGACGAGCGGGTATTTGTTTTCATACATCGTATGTCCCTGAAGCGAAGTAAGGACGAACTCCTCTGCGAATTCTTTTTTCGCATCGATCATGTAGCTTTCGGAAGCGCCGACTTCAAGCGCCTTGTTTTTGACGAACTCCAGGTCTTTTCCTTCGCCGACATCGAGGCAGACCGCGACAACGTCATAACCTTTTTCCTTGAGCCATGCAATTGCAACCGATGTATCCAAACCGCCTGAGTAGGCGAGAACGACTTTCTTACCCATAGTGAATCCCTCCGTGTATGTTTATTCATAATATACATGTTTTATTCATGAGAGAATCATAACATGTAATAAACATCAGTGCAAGTAAATGTTTATGCAATCGACAGAAAAATTAAAAGAGCCGCCCTTAGGCCGCTCAATCCTGTTTCGGTTCTAGCGTATAATCATGGCTTTCAACATCCAGTTCCACCGTGTAGGACTCATTCCCGGTGACCATCGTGAAGTCAAACCGGATGGTCTCACTGCCGATTTCCGGCTTGCCGAGAATGACGAAATCGTCCCCTTCCGCTTCAATAAACGCCTGGAATGCCTCCGTCTGGCTGAGTGACTGTCCGTCCTTCGGCACGGCGAATACAGTGGCATGGCCCTGAGCAGGAAAGGATTCGGCCAGCATGCCGGAATGATAGACATCGGCCCGCATCCCCAATTCAAGATCTTCGATCGACAGCTCCCGCTCCGCCCCGTCACCGATGCCGACAAGATGAGTTTCCTCATCTATTGTGTAAAACACCTGATTGACCAGCACCCGTTCGCCATCAATGGCTGTGATGAAACCTTTTGTTTCTTCCATATCTTCGACCTGCACCGACAGTTCGTCCGGTGCAGGCTGTCCCGCTCCCCCGCCGCTTCCGCCGTCACCCGTACCGCAGGCCGCAAAAAAAACAGCAGCAACAGCACCAAGCATCAACTTCTTCATCTGATCACCCCTTCATGAAATCAGACGGGTCAGAGCTTTGATTGTTACGCTTCACTTCTTCTCAAAGAAATTCCGTCCGAGCCGCTCGGTGAGTCCCGGAGCGATGCCATGCATCCGCGAAGCGGCCGACATATACCACGGGAGGTCGATCTCCCGCACTGAACGGCCGATCACACCGATGGTTGCCTCGGCGACTTTCCCGGGAGGCGTCAGATAGCCTGCCATCGATTCCCTGTAGCCCGACAGCGGAGAGGCGATGTCGAGGAACGGGGTGTCAACCGGCCCGGGGTTGATCGAGGTGACGGTGATGCCGTACGGGGCCATTTCCAGCCGGAGGGCGTCGGCATAGCCGAGAAGGGCCGCTTTGGACGCTGCATACACCGAGGCTTTTTTTGTCGACACTTTCCCCGCTGCGGAAGCGATCAAGACGACCTGGCCGCTTCCCCGTTCCATCATGCCCGGCAGGATCCGCCGGAGCAGTTTCATCGGCGAAGCCGCATTCACATCCATCATGCGGTCGATCGATTCATCGGACAGCTCGTGTGCATGGAGAAACGCCCCTACACCGGATGCCGAGATGAATACATCCGGTGCGCCGGCAGCAGCCGCGACCCGGTCAAGGCCTTCGGCAGTCGACAGGTCTGCCGGGATAACGCCCGCGCCTTCTCCATGGATTTCTTCAAGGATTTCCCGGTTGCGTCCGGTTGCCAGCACCAGATGGCCTTCGAGGAGCAGTCCGGTGACAATCGCACGTCCGATGCCGCCCGTCGCCCCGGTGACAAGTACCCGCTTACGCCTGTTCATAATGAAGCACACCGTCCCCGTCCCGGATTTCCGTCGCCAGCCCTTCCGCGACCAGCCAGTCGGTCTGCCCGATCGTTTCGGAAAGCGTGAGGCCAAGTTCCCGTTCATAGGCGTGGGGAAACAGCCGCTTTGTCAGTTCATAGATTGTCTTCGGACCGTCCGAAAGCATGTCCAGAACGGCATGTGCACGTTCCCTCTGCTGTCCGATCCGCTTTGTGACAAGTTTCCGGATGTCGCGGACTTCTTCGCCGTGGCCGGGATGGATAAGCTCGACAGGAAGGTCAGCCACACGGCGCATTGAATCATTATAGAGAAGAAGCGACCGCGGGCGGTCTTCTTCCGGGTCGAGCGGAGGTTCGATCAGCGGATTGGAAGAAATCTTTCCGAGAATGAGGTCGCCGCCGATCATCTCCCCGTCCCGTTCATTAAAGAAGGCGAGATGGCTCTGGGCATGTCCCAGAGTTTCCATCACCGTCCACCCGGGATGCCCCGGGACTTCGACTCCGTCCCCGAGGATGCCGTCAAGCGGACGCTTACCGATGTACTCCACCGGACGCTTCATCTTCCCCACCCAGTGATGATCGGACTCCGGCACGCCCTCTTCCTTGAGGCATTGCAGATAGAACCGGTCATGGCGCTCGAAAAATGCCTCGTCGCGGACCAGCCACGGTTCGTTGTACCGGTGTCCGAGCAGGCTTGCACGTTCAAAACGTTCGACAAGCCCGCTGTGGTCAGGATGGTGGTGCGTCAGGATGACCTGCTCGATATCACCGGGCCGGTAGCCTGCCGCCTTGAGTCCGGCATCCAGTGCTTCGGCAGCCTCAGGAGTATTCGTACCGGCGTCAAACAGCGTGAGCGCGTCCCCCTTCAGCAAAAATGCATTGACATCGCCGACGGCAAAAGGCGTCGGCATCGTGATTTTATGGATAGTCATCGGATCCCCTCCGGAAAATGAATGGTCATTCATCCATTTTACACAAGCGCCTGTCTCACGTCACCTGTTGACTTTGGCAGCCAAGCATGTCTATAATCGCACTAATCAAATGAACGGACGCTCCGACGAAGATCAGTACGGGCGGTGATGGCGCACAGAAAATGCGGTCACCGGCTGAGAGCCGCATCCCCTCTCCCGCCCCGAACCTGCTTCCGAGCCGCCATGGAAACATGGCCGTATCCCGCTGCGTTAAAGGGGAAGAGCTGCGCCGGCAAGTCCGGCGAAAAAAGGTGGTACCGCGGAAACCGATGCGTTTTCGTCCTTTTCATGATGGACATCATGAATGGACGAAAGCGCATTTTTATTTTTCCGGAGGAGATGATCGGATATGAAGAACGTACTATTTGTCGGCGCCGGTTCAATGGCGGAGGCCATAATCGCAGGCATTATATCGAACGGTGCCGTGGAGCCCGCCTCGGTGTTCGTCATGAACAAGTCGGACCGTACCCGCCTGGAGGAGCTGCAAGACAAGTACGGCATCACGCCGGTAAGAAGCGGCGACCCGGAAATCGGGCAGGCGGAACTTGCCGTATTTGCGACCAAACCGAAGGATGCACGCCAGGCGATGAAAGAAATTGCCGGTCAGCTTCATCCGTCCGCAGCCGTGCTCTCCGTGATGGCAGGCATCCCGATCAGCCTGTTCGAGGAAGGACTCGGCAGCCGGCCGGTCGCCCGCTCCATGCCGAACACGTCCGCATCGATCGGGCTTGCCGCAACAGGCGTCGCCATGAATGACGCGATCGGCGACAAAGTCCGCCAAGATATTCTTTCGCTTCTTGGATCGATTGGTCTCGTGAAAGAAGTCGAAGAGGACGAGCTTCATCTGATTACCGCATTGGCAGGAAGCGGTCCTGCCTACGTTTATTATTTCGCCGAGGCACTTGAAGAAGCGGCCACGACATCGGGACTCTGCGGCCCGGATGCCCGTGACCTGATCGTCCAGGTGCTTGAAGGCGCTGCCGCGATGCTGAAACGGCGGACTGCCGAGCCGGCCGAACTCAGGGAACATGTGACCAGCCCGGGCGGCACGACGGCGGCAGGCATCCGCGCACTCGACGATGCCGGTTTCCGCGAGGCTGTCGCTTCCTGCATCCGGGCAGCCGAAAACCGCTCCCGTGAGCTTGCGTCAGGACAGTGACCGGCCCGATTGATAGAATGGAAACGAATTCTATCGGAAAAGGGTGATTGGATGGCAAAGCTGTTTGAACCGCTTGAAATCAGGGGCGTGACGCTCCGCAACCGGATCGTCATGTCACCGATGTGCATGTATTCCTGTCCGGAACAGGACGGAAAGGTCCAGGACTGGCACCTCGTCCATTATCCGTCGCGTGCCGTCGGCGGAGCAGGACTTCTTATCGTCGAGGCGACCGCGGTCCAGCCGGAAGGACGGATCTCGAATGAAGACCTCGGCATATGGGAGGACGGCCATATCGAAGGGCTGAAGCACCTCACCAGCCTGATCAGGCAGCACGGGGCTGCGGCGGGCATCCAGCTGGCCCATGCCGGCCGGAAATCGGAGACCGACGGGGATATCTTCGCCCCTTCCGCCATCGCGTTCAGCGACCGCTATAAGACACCGAAGGAAATGACCGAAGACGATATCAAAAAGACCGTATCTGCATTTCGTGATGCAGCAGTACGGGCCAAGGAAGCCGGCTTTGATGTGATCGAGCTCCACGGCGCGCACGGCTACCTGCTCAACGAGTTTTTGTCCCCGCTGTCGAACAGACGGACAGACCGGTATGGCGGAAGCGCAGATAATCGCTACCGCATCGTGCGGGAAACCATCGATGCCGTGCGCCAAGTGTGGGACGGTCCCCTTTTCGTCCGAATCTCCGCAAGCGACTACACCGACGGCGGCATGACGCCGGAAGACTATGTGCAGATGGCATCTTGGATGAAGGAACAGGGCGTCGACCTCATCGATGTGAGCTCAGGCGCGGTGGTCCCGGCGAGGATCAGTGCATATCCCGGCTACCAGGTCCCGTTCTCGGAGACCATCCGGAACGGAGCAGACATCATGACCGGTGCGGTCGGTCTAATCGAAGAACCTGCACATGCAGAGGAAATCGTGCAGAACGGACGCGCGGACCTTGTCCTTCTCGGGCGGGAACTGTTGCGTGATCCATACTGGCCGAGACGCGCCGCAAAGGAACTGGGTGCGGAAATCCAGGCACCTGTCCAGTACGGGCGCGGCTGGAACTGATCAAAACCATATCTGGCCAAAACCGGCCAAGTAAAGCAAAAAACGTGATCCCGGCAATTGGCCCGGATCACGTTTTTTATTGGGAAGGCGATATGACGGAAAGTTTCATTGAGGGAATCAGACCTGCAGGGCGCCTTCCTGCAGCGCTCCCTCAAGGAACGGACTCGGCTCCCCGACACTGTACAGGTGAAGGGCATGCATGGCTCTCGTGCATGCAGTGTAGAAAAGTCTTCTCACGCTTTCGTCGCCATAGACATCCCGTGAAGCATTATAAATAATCACCGCATCAAATTCGATCCCTTTGGAGAGATAGGACGGGATGACGACGGTTCCCTGCTCGTATTCCCCAGTTCCGCTCTTGATGAGTTTGAGCCCATCGATGCCGGAAAGGGATCTGTATGCATTCAGGCTTTCTGCGGCAGATTGACAGATCACAGCTACACTTTGATGTCCCTGACGCCGCAATTCATCGATTTTCAGGATGATGCGGCTGTGCAAATCCTCAAAATCACCGGCCTGCTCCAACGATGGCCGTTCTCCATCACGGTCAAAAGGAATGATGGTATCTCCCTGCGGAATCAGCTTCTTGGTAAATCCGATGATCGGCCTTGTGGACCGGTAACTCCGGGTCAGATTGACCACTTCTGTCTGATCAGGTCCGTATAATCCGGACAATGCGCTAAAGTCCGTCCGCCCGTCGGCATGGGAATAAATCGCCTGATTAAAGTCACCAAGCACCGTCATCTTCGCTGAAGGAAACAGTCGCTTCAGAAACTCAAACTGGAACGGTGAATAGTCCTGGGCCTCATCAATGACGACATGCCTGATTGAGCTGTTTGACTGGAAACCGAGGATCAGTTCCTTTAAAAACAAGTAAGGGGTTGCGTCTTCATGGAAGAGCCGGCCCGCCTTCAACACATCGGTTGTCATCCGGCAAATGTCCTCCCATTCCACAGATGTCTCCCCATTGGTCCACCGGCCAATCTGTGAAGGTTCTTCAAACAGCTGACCATACATCGCTTTGTAATCGACGAACTGATATTCACGGATCTTGCGTCGGTGTGGCTTCAGCTTCTGGTGGACGACCAATCGCGCCAGCGCCTCGGGCTCCATTTCATAGTCGGCGACGGCTTCTTTTGTGTAGCCCCGTTTTCCGGCAAGATAACGGTGAGCCTTGTGATAGGCATCTTCACTTAAAAGCTCGATTTCATCCTGGACCCACGGCTTTTTCCATTCGGCTTTCTGGAAGTGCTTTAACTCTCCAAGCAGCCACTCTTTCAGCTTATCCAACCTGCTATGCACGCGAAGAGCAGGGTCCAGACTGTAGAACTGCTCTGCCATCTGTTCAGCCATGATGATCGGCCGTCCTCTGAAAGTCACATCCCTGAAGCGCATTCCTGATGATTTCAGCGATTCGCTATAGGATTTGATCACCTCGATAAAACGGACAGATGACTTGAATCGGATGCTCTGCACCCTCAGACTTTTGGCATCTGCATCTCCTGTACTCAGAACGGACTCCAATTGACCGTAGGAATTTTCAACGTCGAACTCATCGCCCAGCCGGTGTTCCAGATAGTCCTGGAAAGTGACCTGCTGCATATTTTCTTCGCCGAGCTCCGGCAGAACGTTGGACACGTAGCTGCTGAACATCATGTTCGGAGAAAAAAGAATAATCTGATCTGCGTTCAGCTGGTCCCTGTATTTATAAAGCAGGTAGGCGATCCGCTGCAGGGCGGCCGACGTCTTACCGCTTCCTGCGGCGCCATGAACGATCAGCAATCTGCCATGATCATGCCGGATGATCCGGTTCTGGTCCTGCTGAATGGTGGCAACGATGCTATGCATCTGTTTGTCAGACTGTTTGCCGAGCACTTCCTGGAGGATTTCATCCCCGATGGTGAGACTCGTATCGAACATGGATTGAAGGACGCCATCCCGGATGAGATACTGCCATTTGCCGTCCAGTTGGCCGTGCACTGCACCGCCGGGAGTTGAATATTCAGCCGGGCCCGGCTGGCAGTCATAGTAGACACTCGAGACCGGTGCCCTCCAGTCGTAGACCAGAAAGTCTTCCCCGTCTGCATCAGTAAGAGATGAAATCCCGATATAAAAAGATTCCGGTGCTGACTCACCGCTCTCAGTAAAGTCAATCCGGCCAAAATAGGGAGATTCCTTCATTCTTTGAAGTACCTTCAGACGCTGGGATGCATGCCTATGGGAACCTTCGCTGACGGAAAGTGCCTGAGCTTCTTGCCGCAGGCCAATGATGGTCTCCAGGTAATCATCGAATGTGTCGGTATTCACCTTCACTTCATCCCAGAAGTGCCTCCTGATCTGAATGACCTCACCTTTACGCCTCGCCGTTTCTGTTTCCAGCTTTCCGATTTCCTTGGAAATGGTGCCCATTACAAGATCCACACGGTTCTGTTCGTGCCTGAGTTCGCGGTTCATGGCAAACCTCCCTGAAAAATAGTGTAAAGGCTTGACTTATTGACTGATGCCGTATTATAATTAAATTAGGATAAGTGTATATATCCTTTCGATCTTAATGACATCTATACAACCATACCATAAATCACCCGTTCCCTTCAATCGGAACCGGGTATTTTCCGACTATAAAAACGCGGGCAGAAGGTGTTCCTCCACTGCCCGCGTTTTTTTGTTATGGATTAATCCGTCTCAGCATTCCGTTTTTCCATTCATATTCAGCAAGATCCTCCGCAATTGCTACTTGCGGGAAGATCTCTTCCGCCTCAGCTGCCAAATGGCCGGCATCCTCGGGAAGGAACCTGGCGCTGATATGGTTGGCAATCAGTGACCGGGCCCCCGCCTCCCGTGCTGTTTTTGCGGCATCCGTGATCGTGGAATGACCGTAAGGCCCTGCCAGATGGGCTGACTCTTTGTCGAACGTCGCTTCATGAATCACGATATCCGCATCCCGTGAAAGGTCGACGGCATTGTACGTGAACCGGGTGTCACCCAAGATCGCAACAGTGAATCCCGGTTGCGGCTGCCCGGTGACTTCCCGGCTTCTGATAACCGTTCCATCTTCGAGAGCAACATCCCTTCCTTCTTTCAGCTCCCGGAGCAGCGGCCCCTTCGGAACGCCAGCTTCAATTGCCAGGTCCACGAGAAGTTTTCCGGGCAGCGGTTTTTGTTCAATCCGGTAGCCGAAGCATGGCATCACGTGATCAAGCGGAAGCGCCCGGACAGTGAAAGAATCATCCTCGAAGATCGTGCCCGCTTCCACTTCATGGACAGCCAGCTCATAGTTCAGATGGGTCCGGCTGATCCGGAGAGTCACTTCGATCCATTCCTGCAGTCCTTTGGGCCCGTACAGGTCAAGCCGTCCGGATCCACCGAGGAATCCTCTTGAACCGAGCATGCCCGGAAGTCCGAAGATATGGTCTCCATGAAGATGCGTGATGAAGATCTTATCCAGTTTCCGCGGTTTCAGCGTCGTATGCAGCATGCGATGCTGCGTAGCCTCCCCGCAGTCAAACAGCCAGAAGCTGCCGCGCTCCTCAAGAAGCTTCAGTGCAAGTGCGCTCGTGTTCCGCTGTTTGGACGGCATGCCTGCGCCTGTCCCTAGAAATTGTATCTGCATGTCAACCCTGCCTTCCGCCGGATTTCGGTCCGGAAAACCCTTTTGTTACGGTTCCTTTTCCGAACTTCGATTCCAGCTCGCCGATCATTTTCAGGACCGGCTCTTCTTTTGCGTGTTTTTCGTAGTTGAAGATCGACAGCTGCTCTGTCGTTTCTGAGCGGTCAATGACCCGGCCGATGGTAACACCGAGAAGGCGCACCGGCTGTCCGCCATAATGCCGGTCAAACAGCAATTCCGCTTCCCGGCAGATGGCGTCAGCCGTATGGATAGCATTCGTAAGTGTCCTGCTTCGAGAGTGGTTCACCCAGTCCGCGTCACGGATCTGAATGGTCACGAGATCACCCGCGAGTTCGCGGCGGTCAAGTCGGAGGGCCACTTTTTCCGATAACTTGCGGAGTGTCTTCTTTAGTTCGGCCGGATCGGTCTCATCAATGGGAAGTGTCACGGACCCGCCGACGCTTTTTCGTTCATGGACAGATTCCGGGTCGACCGGCCGTGAATCAATGCCGTTCGCGCGGCGCTTCAGGTGGAGCCCCCGTTTGCCGAGATTCTCCTTCAGAAAGCCTTCGGGTGCCGCAGCCAGATCACCGATCGTTCTGATTTTAAGTGATTGGAGTTTTTCTTCGGTGCTTTTCCCGATGCCATGCATTTCGATGACCGGAAGAGGCCAAAGGACGGATGGCACATCGCGTTTCCTGAGAATCGTGATCCCCATCGGCTTTTTCATGTCGGATGCCGTCTTGGCAAGGAATTTGTTCGGTGCGATCCCGATCGAGCACGGCAGATCCAGTTCTGTCAGGATCCTGCGCTGCATCTCTTCCGCAAGCCCGACAGCACTCCCCGGCCATTCCACGTCCGACACGTCCAGATATCCCTCGTCGATCGACACCGGCTCAACCAATTCCGTATAAGTCCGGAGCAGGCTGAACATTGCATCCGAGGCGTCACGGTAACGGTTATGGTCCGGCGGGATCACGATAAGTTCCGGACATTTGCGGCGGGCCTCCCAGACGGGCATAGTGGTATAGACACCGTACGCCCTTGCTTCATATGAACAAGTGACCACGATGCCCTTGCGCTCTTTCGGATTCCCGGCAACCGCTACCGGTTTTCCCTTCAATGAAGGATCATGTGCCTGCTCGACAGATGCGAAAAAGCTGTTCATGTCGATATGGAAAATGATCCTGCCTTTTTTCGGCTTGCTTTCAATCATGTTCATCGCTCCGGTGTGTCATGCTGTCTCCATTATATCAACGGCCGGCCGAAAAAGGAAAAAGACGTGCGCAAGGGCCCGTCTTTTAGTGAATGATCCAAGTTGTTTCCTGCTAAGTCTGATTTCGAGAATCTAAATCCAAAATCTGCTTAATACAGGTTTACTGCTTTGCTGCAGTTTTCACGATTTCGACGAGCAGGTCGGCGAGCTTTTCCAGCTCTTCGACCGGCATGCGCTCGTTTGTCGTATGGATTTCCTCGTACCCGACTGAAAGTGTCACTGTCGGTACACCGAAGCCGTTGAAGATATTGCCGTCGCTGCCTCCGCCGCTTGTCATGAGCTTGGGCTCACGGCCGATTCCCCGGATTGCGTCCATCGCCGTCTTCACGACCTGATCTTCCTCACTCAGCGAGAATCCAGGATACATCAGCTGGACGTCCGTCTCGGCGGAGCCGCCCATCAGGCCTGCCTGGCGTTCGAACGTGCGGACCATATGAGCGGTCTGCTCGTCAAGTTTGACTTTGTTGATGGACCGCGCCTCGGACAGGATATGCACCTCATCACATACAATGTTCGTCGCCTGCCCGCCTTCGAAGCGGCCGATGTTCGCCGTCGTCTCGGAATCGATCCGGCCGAGAGACATGTTGGCGATTGATTTGGCCGCGATGGTAATTGCGGAAACACCTTTTTCCGGAGCCACGCCGGCATGGGCGGTCTTGCCGCGTACGGTTGTTTTCAGCTTTGTCTGGAACGGTGCCGCCGTCACAATGCCGCCGACTTTGCCGTCGGAGTCGACTGCGTAGCCATAATCCGCCCGGATCGCTGCCGGATCCAGCTCTTTTGCTCCGCGCAGGCCGCTTTCTTCACCTGCTGTGATAATAAACTGGATGTCCCCGTGCGGGGTCCCTTCTTCGTTGATGCGGCGCATCATCTCGAACAATGCGGCAATCCCGGCTTTGTCATCCGCGCCGAGGATGGTCGTGCCGTCCGAATAGATATAGCCGTCTTCCTTCAGCACCGGCTTGATTCCCTTGCCGGGTACAACCGTATCCATATGGCAGGTAAAGTAGATCGCATCCGCACCTTCTGCGCTGCCTTTTTTCGTCGCGATCAGGTTGCCTGCGCCATGTCCGGAACGCGCGGCAGAATCGTCTTCCTTCACATCAAAACCGAGGTCTTCCATTTTCTCTTTCAGGATGCCGACGATCTCCCCTTCATGCTTCGTTTCTGAGTCGATCTGGACGAGCTCCATGAATTCATTGATCAGCCGTTTGTTTGTCATACAGCATGCCTCCTGTCAAATCCGAAAGCGCACCGCAAGAACCCGGTGCGCTTCCTGTATCCATTATAGCGGAATGTTGCCGTGTTTTTTCTTCGGACGGTCTTCTTTCTTGTTCCGCATCATCTCGAGCGCCTGGATCAGCTTGATCCGGGTCTCCCGCGGATCAATGACGTCGTCAACCATGCCGTGGCTTGCCGCGACATATGGGTTGGCGAATTTCTCTTTGTACTCGTCGATTTTCGCTGCGCGTGTCGCCTCAGGATCATCGCTGTTGGCGATTTCCCTGGCGAAGATGATGTTCGCAGCGCCCTGAGGCCCCATGACAGCGATCTCCGCATTTGGCCAGGCGTACACGATGTCAGCACCGATCGATTTCGAGTTGAGCGCAACGTAGGCGCCCCCGTATGCTTTCCGGAGAATGACCGTCATTTTTGGAACAGTCGCTTCCGAGTAAGCGTAGAGGATCTTCGCGCCGTGGCGGATGATGCCCCCATGCTCCTGCTTGATGCCCGGGAAGAAGCCGGTCACGTCCTCGAATGTGATGATCGGGATATTGAACGAGTCGCAGAAACGGATAAACCGCGCCGCTTTATCCGATGAGTCGATATCGAGGCCGCCTGCCATGACTTTTGGCTGGTTGCATACGAGTCCGACTGACTCCCCTTTGATGCGGGCGAGTCCGACTACGATGTTACGCGCAAATTCAGGCTGGACTTCCATGAACGAATCCGCATCGACGACCTGGTCAATCACTTTCCGGACATCATACGGGCGGATTGTCTCAAACGGGACAATATCCGCAAGGTCCGGACGGTCATCTGCGTCCGCGCCGCCGTCGAGGCGTGGCGGCATCTCTTCATTGTTCTGCGGGAGATAGGAGAGAAGCCTGCGTACGTCTGCAAGGACTTCCTCTTCGCTTGCCGCACGGAAATGGGCATTCCCGCTTATGGCGTTATGTACTTTTGAGCCGCCGAGGTCCTCGGAGGAAATCTTCTCTCCAGTAACAGTCTCGATGACTTTAGGGCCTGTAATGAACATCTGGCTTGTCTGATCCGTCATAAAGACGAAGTCGGTAATCGCCGGCGAGTAGACGGCACCTCCCGCACAAGGTCCGAGAATGACGGAAATCTGGGGAATGACACCGGAATAGATGGCATTGCGGTAGAAGATATCCCCGTAGCCGTCCAGTGAGACGACGCCTTCCTGGATCCGGGCACCGCCGGAGTCATTCAACCCGATGAACGGGGCACCGTTTTTCGCAGCCAGATCCATCACATTCGCAATTTTCATCGCATGCATCTCACCGAGTGCGCCCCCAAAGACGGTGAAGTCCTGGGAGAACAGGTAGACGGGACGGCCGTTCACCTTGCCGTAGCCGGTCACGACGCCGTCTCCCGGGCCCTTCATCTTATCCATGCCGAAGTCCTGGTTCCGGTGTGTGACAAACGGGTTCAGTTCGACGAACGTCCCCTCGTCAAGCAGCAGATCGATGCGCTCGCGCGCGGTCAGTTTCCCCTTTTCATGCTGGCGGTCTATTTTGTCATCCCCGCCGCCAAGTTCGATTTCACGTTTCCGGTCATACAATTCATTGATCTTGTCATAAATATCCATGATGAAATATCACTCCTGGTCTCCGGATTTGTCGCACAGTTCATAGAGAACGCCGTATGAGGATTTGGGGTGCATGAACGCCACCTGGGCACCGCCGGCCCCGGGAAGCGGACCGTCCGACAGCAGGCGGACACCGTGCTCACGAAGCTCTTCAATCCTCTCCCGGATACCCGTCACGCCGAACGCAATATGGTGGACGCCTTCTCCTCGCTTTTCGATGAACTTGGCGACGGCGCTTGTGTCAGACACTGGCTCCAGCAGCTCCAGCTTCACGTTTCCGGCATTCAGGAATGCCACCTTCAGTCCCTGTGTGGGCACTTCCTCGATTCCGATGAGCGGAATACCGAGCGTGTCCGTGTAATATGGAAGGACGGCATCGAGGTCTTTAACCGCGATGCCGATATGGTCGACCTTCTCCATTTCCCTTGCCCCCTTTGTATGTATCCGATTACAATTGTACCGTTTTAGGGCGCAAAACTCTATATATTGCGCAAACGACCAAAAATCATTAAAATAAAGCCATCAGCAGTGAAGGAGCCAGAATAAAATTGAGCAATAAAAAATTTCAGAAAATCGTAATCTATACCATGGTCGCACTGATGCTTCTGTCAACCATCGCCATGGGACTCAGCCTGTTCATCTGACTACAGGAAACTAAATACAAAAAATCGCAGCGCCGTCAAACGGCTGCTGCGATTTTTGTTACTTAAAAAATTTCATGATTATTCCCGTGTCGGCCACGGCTAGCTCCAGCGCCCAGCAACTGGCAAACTTCACCCTTCTCCGCTGCGATAAGTCAACATCGGCCCGTTCCGCGCCTTGTTTCCTTTATCTCATTGCGAAGGGTTCCAGTTTGTACGTTGCTAAGCGGGCGCTGCGCTTTTGTTCCGGCTAGCTTCAGCGCCCAGCAACTGGCAAACTTCACCCTTCTCCACTGCGATAAGTCAACATCGGCCCGTTCCTCGCCGTGTTTCCTTTATCTCATTGCGAAGGGCTCCAGTTTGTACATTGCTAAGCGGGCGCTTGCGCTTTTGTTCAGATCAGACTTCCTTGCAATATTCCTCGAACATGCCCTGAAGATTGACGACGACAGACATCGGGTCGTGGCCCTCGATCTCGTGGCGGGGCACTTCGCCGACAACTTTCCCGTCCTTCACAAGCACGAATGACGGCGAAGACGGAAGGTGATCGTCACCGAAGTGCATGCGCGCCTGTGCCGTTGCGTCCTTGTCCTGTCCGGCGAATACTGTCACCAGGCTGTCCGGGCGCTTGTCGTAATGGACGGCATGCATGGCTGCCGGACGGGCGATTCCGCCTGCGCATCCGCACACAGAGTTGACCATGAACAGCGTCGTCCCTTCACGGTTGATCGCCGAATCCACTTCTTCCGGAGTCTTCAGCTGTTCGTAGCCGGAGGCTTCCATCTCGCTCCGCGCCTGGCGGATCATATCTTGCATAAACAGGTTCATATCCATGTTCATGACTGCATCCCCTTTCGGTTTATCCAAGAAAATCATAACAGGTCGGGACCTTTCCTGCAAAACCGGAGTCTCAGTCGCGGAATAATTCCTCAACCGCTGCGGTCACTGTGAGCCGGCCGTCAAGAATACGCCTCTCGAGGACACCGACCTGTTCTTTTCTGCCCTCTGACGCAAAGAACGTATCAATCAGCCGGTCCTCAATCGACTGGCGGAACCACGCCCTTAGCTGGTCACGGCGCCTTTTGTCCCATTCACCTGATCCGTACATGCTGTCACGAAAGCCGAGAATTGTCTCCCAGACGTCATCCAATCCGGTCCCGGCAAGAGAGGATACGGGATGGACGGTTGTCTGCCATCCCGGAGTCGCCGGCTGCAGCATGTGGAGAAACTGTTTGTACTCCCTTGCCGTCCTCTTGGCGGGAATGACATTATCCCCATCCGCCTTATGGACGATGATACCGTCCGCAAGCTCCATGATGCCTTTTTTGACTCCCTGCAATTCATCACCGGCACCGGTCAGCACGAGAAGGAGGAAAAAGTCCGCCATCCCCCTGACCGATGTTTCACTCTGCCCCACTCCGACCGTTTCGATGAGGATGACATCATAGCCCGCAGCTTCGCACAGCAGCATCGTCTCCCTCGTCTTCCGGTGAACACCTCCAAGTGTGCCGGAGGAAGGCGACGGGCGGATAAATGCGTTCGGATGACGGGCCAGTTGCTCCATCCTTGTTTTGTCTCCGAGAATGCTGCCGCCAGTGACAGTGGAACTCGGATCGATCGCGAGCACCGCCACCTTGTGGCCGGCTTCGGCAAGCATGAGGCCGAATGCTTCGATGAACGTGCTCTTCCCGGCACCGGGCACCCCCGTGATGCCGATCCTGACGCTATTCCCCGAATCCGGAAGCAGGCCGAGGAGAAGTTCCTGTGCATCCTTCCGGTCTTCCGGCGACCGGCTTTCCAGAAGGGTGATGCCCTTTGCAAGCGCCAGCCTGGATCCGGCCCTGATCTCCTTTGCCAGTTCATCCGCAGGGACGGACCGCCGCTTTTTGACAAATCGCTTTCTCGGACCCGCGGACATGCCGTCATGCGGCGGAACGCCGCCTTCGGTCCGCATGCGGGCCTCTTTTTCCCGTTCCGTCAATCGATGGCTTCCTCGTAACCGAGCTTGCTGTAGATGGCTTCAATGACTTTCTGTGCGGATACCGGGATGACGGTGCCCGGCCCGAAAATGGCGGCAACCCCCGCCTGGTAAAGGAAGTCGTAGTCCTTGGCCGGGATGACACCGCCGGCAAACACGACGATGTCCTCTCGCCCTAGTTTTCTGAGCTCCTCCAGCAATTCAGGGATCAGCGTCTTATGACCTGCGGCAAGCGAGCTTACGCCGACTGCATGCACGTCATTTTCTGCCGCCTGAAGAGCCGTCTCGGCTGGCGTCTGGAAAAGCGGACCGATATCGACGTCGAAACCGAGGTCGGCAAAAGCTGTCGCGACCACTTTGGCACCGCGGTCATGCCCGTCCTGGCCCATCTTCGCGACCATGATCCGCGGCCGGCGGCCTTCATTCTCAAGAAATTCGCCTGCCATTGTTTTTACTTCCGCAATCGCTTCAGTATCGGAGAAGTTGGAACTGTATACTCCGCTGATCGACCGGATAACGGCTTTGTGCCGTCCGGATGCTTTCTCGATGGCATCCGAGATTTCGCCGATCGAAGCCCGGGCACGGGCCGCGTCGACGGCAAGCTCAAGAAGGTTCCCTTCTCCGTTTTGCGCGGCTTCCGACAGTTTATCGAGTGCCATGCGGACAACCGCATCGTCGCGATCCGCTTTCATCTTCTCCAGGCGCTCGATCTGCTTGCGGCGCACTTCTGTGTTATCGATGTCGAGAATCTCGATCGGATCTTCCTGTTCCGGCCGGTATTTGTTCACGCCGATGATCGATTCCGCACCGGAGTCGATCTGTGCCTGGCGCCGTGCCGCAGCTTCCTCGATCTTCATTTTCGGCAAGCCGGTTTCGATTGCTTTAGCCATTCCCCCGAGTTCCTCGATCTCCCCGATCAGCTCCCAAGCCTTCTCCATCAGCTCACCTGTCAGCTTTTCGACGTAGTAAGACCCGCCCCACGGGTCGATAACGTTCGTCATCAGGGTCTCTTCCTGCAGGAAAAGTTGTGTGTTCCTGGCGATGCGTGCGGAGAAGTCCGTCGGAAGGGCGATCGCTTCATCCAGCGCATTAGTATGGAGGGACTGGGTATGGCCCATCGCCGCGGCGTTCGCTTCGATCAGTGTGCGGGTGACATTGTTGAACGGATCCTGTTCGGTCAGGCTCCATCCCGAAGTCTGTGAATGGGTTCGGAGCGCAAGCGATTTCGGGTTTTTCGGATCGAATGATTTCATCATCTGTGCCCATATGCGTCGCGCAGCCCGCATCTTCGCAACTTCCATAAAGTAGTTCATGCCGATCGCCCAGAAAAAGCTGAGGCGCGGGGCGAACGAGTCAACATCGATTCCCGCCTTGAGGCCGGTTCGGACATATTCCAGCCCGTCTGCCAGTGTATAGGCAAGCTCGATGTCCGCCGTCGCCCCCGCTTCCTGCATGTGGTAGCCGGAAATCGAGATCGAGTTGAACTTCGGCATGTTTTTCGACGTGTATTCAAAGATGTCCGCTATGATCCGCATCGACATTTCAGGCGGATAAATATAAGTGTTCCGGACCATGTACTCTTTCAGGATGTCGTTTTGGATCGTTCCGGCCAGCTTTTCCGGGCTGACGCCCTGTTCTTCGGCGGCTACGATGTAAAAGGCCATGACAGGGATGACCGCTCCATTCATCGTCATTGACACGGACATCTGGTCCAGCGGGATGCCGTCAAAAAGGATTTTCATATCCTCGACTGAGTCGATGGCCACTCCGGCCTTGCCGACATCACCCGAAACCCGCGGATGGTCGGAATCATAGCCGCGGTGCGTCGCCAGGTCAAACGCCACGGACAGGCCTTTCTGGCCCATCGCCAGGTTGCGTCGGTAGAATGCGTTACTTTCTTCAGCCGTAGAAAACCCGGCGTACTGGCGGACGGTCCACGGGCGGGATACATACATGGTCGGGTACGGTCCGCGTGTGTTCGGTGCGATACCCGGCATGTCGGAAAGATGGCCGAGCCCTTCCAGTTCATTTCCTGTATATGCCGGCAAAATGCCGATTCCCTCATAGGATTCTACAGGTGTTCCTTCAGGAGAAGGGTGTGTGCTCCCTTTCAGGACTTTTTCCGGGTCGATTTTCTTAAAGTCTGGTTTGTTCATCGCTGCGTTCCCCCTTCAAGAATCCCTTTCACTTCTGTCAGCTTGTCCAGAATATCCTGTCCTCTGTAGTGGAAGCCATTAAGTCCGGCTTCCCGGAGTGATGCGGCCGTCCCATCAGCAAAACGTCCAGCGGCATCAAGGATGGTAGCCGCAGGCTTGCCTTCCAGGACTGTGCGTACAGACTGTTCTGCCTGGTCGCCTGGTGCGCAGAGGATGGCATATCGCGGCTTTTCCGACTGCAGATACCCGAGGGCTTCTTCAGCCGTATCAAAAAGTGGAGAAAGTTCCGGACGGATGCCACCGACTGCAAGCACACCCGCTGCGAAATCAGCGACCGGCTTGACCGTTTTAAGCGTGCCGATACGGATCAGATGGACTGTACTTCCATGCAGTGCCGAACGCAGCGCTTCAAACGGTTCGGCAAACCGGCCTTTCGGTTCAACTGCTCCTGAAGCCGGCTGCACCTGTTCTTCAGGGTCTGCATAAATGTTCGTTCCGATCAGGGATTCTTTTCGCGCGGCAAGGCTGCGGATGCGCGCCTCCTTTTTCTCCGCGAGCAGACGGTCAAGTGTACAATCTGCAGCGAGGGCAGTGAGTCCGCCCTGTTCTTCGAATTGAAGGAACAGCTCCCAAGCACCACGGTAAAGTGATTCCGTCAGAGATTCGATGTAATAGGAGCCTCCGGCGGGGTCAAGTACACGGTCCGCATGGGCTTCCTCCTTGAGGATATGCTGGACATTGCGCGCTACGCGCTCAGAAAAGCCTGTGCTTCCCGTCAGGCTGTCGAGTGGCGCCACCATTATGGCATCCGCTCCGCCGATCGCGGCTGCAAATGCTTCATTTCCGCTTCTGAGCAAGTTGACATACGGATCGGCCAGCGTGAAAGTACGGAGTGAAGTCCGGGCAAGAACCGGAGCGTGTACCGGCTCCTGTTCCCCATACGCAGCAGAAAACGACTTGAAAAGCAGGCGGAATGCGCGAAGCTTGGCAACCTCCGTGAAAAAGTGGGTGTCCACATCAAATGTAAAGAACAGCTTCTTCGCCAGTGCGCCGAAATCGTCTTCTTCTGCAGCGATTTCAGCCGCCATGGAAAGGGCTGAAGCAAGCTCCGTCACGGCATCTGCGCCTTCCATATGTACAGAACCCGTATCCACGGCAATCGTCCGCAGTGACGGGAAACGGCGCGAAAGGTCCGCTGTCCTTTCCACGTCGGCATATCCCGTTACAAGCGCTCGGCGATCGTCCGGCACCCTGCCGAATACAGAAAGGAATGGATCATCCGGGCTGCAGCGGATGTATACCGGCACTTCGGTGATGAGCGCTGCCAGCTCGTCCAGGACTTCGCTGTCCGCTTCCTTTTCCCATCCGCCAGTATAGACGACAGCCCCGTTGCCCTTATTCAGGGCCGATTTTGTCTTTTCGAGGTAAGCTGCAGGTTCCGTTTCCGGAGTGTCCTGAAGCAGGGTCCAGTCTGAATGGCCGATTCCCCTGCGGATGGAATTTAACCGGGCCTCCTGACCGCCGGGAACATCATCTGCCGTATAAAGCGGCTTCAGTATAACCCCTTCGGGTGTCCGGGTTTCAAGCGATGCAAGCGGTTTCCCTTTTAGTGAAGCTTCGGCCGCTTCCTGCCACTCCCCGATGGCGGGCGGTTCGAATGATGTCTGTTTCATCGTGTGGATCGTCATATGGCTCTCCCCCTTTGTGAATTGTGCCTATTTTCATTCTACCGGAGAACCGGATGCCTTGAAAGTTGAAATGCTATTCAATGGTGATGCCTGCCTGAACAAGCGAAATTCCACCGAAATCATACAGATTCATCCACTTACTTCCTGTTGCAGGACAGAAAAAAAGCCAGGAAGCGGAAAGCTTCCCGGCCGGCACGATCAGTAGACTGACGTATTCTCACTTGTAATGTTCTCGAGAATCTCCTTGACGCGTGCGAGGAACCGTCCCGCAACAAGGCCGTCCAGAACACGGTGGTCAAGTGACAGGCAGAGGTTGACCATGTCGCGCGCCGCGAACATGCCGCCGTCCATGATGACCGGACGCTTGACGATCGATTCAACCTGAAGGATCGCTGCCTGAGGATAGTTGATGATTCCCATCGACTGGACAGAGCCGAATGAACCGGTGTTGTTCACCGTAAACGTGCCGCCCTGCATCTCCTCGGATTTCAGTTTGCCGCTCCGGACCTTGTCCGCCAGTTCCTTGATTTCCCTTGCGATGCCTTTGATCGTTTTTTCGTCGGCATCCCTGATGACCGGCACGAACAGGGCATCCTCGGTTGCGACTGCGATCGAGATGTTGATCGCTTTTTTCTGGATGATCTTGTCGCCTGCCCACATCGAGTTCATCATCGGGAATTCCTTCAGTGCCTGGGCTACCGCTTTTACAAAGAAGGCAAAATAGGTCACACCGAAGCCTTCCTTGTTTTTGAACTCGTTTTTGATGGAATCCCTGTACTGGACGAGGCCCGTCACATCAACTTCAACCATTGTCCAGGCATGCGGCGCTTCCTGTTTGGAACGCAGCATATTGCCCGCGATTGCGCGGCGCACACCGGATACCGGGATTTCGATGTCACCGGCAGCCGTCTGGACGCCCGCCGGTTGCCGTACCGGCTGTTTTTCCTGTGATGGTGCAGCTTCGGGTGTAGGTTGCCCGGACTCGGCTTCTGCCGGTTCAGGCTGCCGGACATCTGCTTCCTTCGGGATATTCCCCGACTCGATCAGCTGCGTCAGATCCTTCCGGGTGATCCTGCCGCCACGGCCGGAACCCTTGACCTGTGAAAGATCGATGCCATGTTCCTGGGAAAGTCGCAGCACGGCGGGTGAATACCGCGCTCCTGACGTATCGGCTTTGGCCGGGGTGGAAGACCCTCCGGTCCCCGACAGCTTTTCAGGCTGATCGGAGCCGGCAGCAGGCATCTCGTTCGAAGGTTCGCTTTCAGCGGGAGCGGCTTCCGCTCCAGATGGAACCCCGCCTTCTGTCTCGATCGTGCAGACAGCCGCCCCGACTTCGAGTGTTTCCCCTTCATTGGCAAGGAGTTCCTTGATGGTTCCTGAGAAAGATGACGGGATTTCAGCCGTCACCTTGTCCGTGTTGACCTCGGCGAGCGGGTCGTACTTCTCGACCGTGTCACCCGGTTTCACGAGCCAGCGTTCTATGGTGCCTTCTGTCACGCTTTCGCCCAGCTGGGGCATGGTGATTGTCTGTTTCGCCACTTGTTAGCCCTCCGTCCGTATCAGAATTCCGCGAGATCGCGCATTGCTTTCTCGACCTTGTCCGGATTGATCATGAAGTATTTTTCCATTGTCGGTGCATATGGCATCGCCGGGACATCAGGGCCGGCAAGGCGCTGGATCGGTGCATCCAGATCGAACAGGCACTCTTCGGCGATAATGGCCGCCACTTCACTCATGATGCTGCCTTCCTTGTTGTCTTCCGTGACAAGAAGTACTTTGCCCGTCTTCGATGCAGCTTCGACAATGGCTTCCCGGTCTAGCGGATAAACCGTTCTGAGATCGAGGATATGTGCGGAAATGCCGTCTTCGGCCAGCCGTTCGGCTGCCTGCAGAGCGAAATGCACCGCCAGCCCGTATGTGATGACCGTGATGTCTTCGCCTTCGCGCTTGATGTCAGCTTTTCCGATCGGGATGGTGTAATCCTCGTCCGGAACTTCGCCTTTGATCAGCCGGTACGCACGTTTGTGCTCGAAGAACAGGACCGGATCGTCGTCGCGGATAGCTGCCTTCAGAAGACCTTTGGCATCGTAAGGCGTCGAAGGGATGACAATCTTGAGTCCCGGCTGGTTGGCAAATACCGCTTCCACGGACTGCGAATGATAGAGTGCGCCGTGGACTCCGCCTCCGAACGGGGCACGTACGACAATCGGGCAATGCCAGTCATTATTTGAGCGGTAACGGATCCGTGCCGCTTCCGAAATGATCTGGTTGACCGCCGGCATGATAAAGTCTGCAAACTGCATTTCAGCAATGGGTCGCATGCCATACATGGCCGCACCGATTCCGACCCCTGCGATTGCAGATTCGGCGAGCGGCGCATCAATGACGCGCTCTTCCCCGAACTGGTCATAGAGCCCCTGTGTCGCCTTGAAGACCCCGCCCTTTTTTCCGACGTCCTCGCCCAGGATGAAGACGTTTTCGTCACGCTCCATCTCTTCTTTCATCGCGAGCGTAATGGCATCGATATAAGAACGTACTGCCATTATTCATCCCCTCCTTGTTCCGCATACACGTATTTCAGCGCTTCTTCCGGTTCTGCATAAGGAGCTGCTTCCGCATAGTCCGTCGCTTCATTGACAGTCTGCTTCACGCGTTCTTCCATTTCCTTCTCTGTTTCCTCGTCCAGAACGCCAGCTTCCTTCAGATAAGCAGCAAACCGCGGTATCGGATCTTTCTCGCGCTCCGCCTTCAGGTCTTCATCCGAGCGGTACGCACGGTGATCGTCATCCGACGAGTGGGCAGTCAGCCGGTAGCAGATGGTTTCGACGAGTGTTGGGCCCTCACCTGCACGTGCCCGGTCAGCGGCTTCTTTGACGACTTGATAGACGGCAAGCGGGTCGGTTCCGTCTACTGTAAAGCCCGGCATCCCGTAGCCCGGGGCGCGATCTGAAACATTTTCGCAGGCCAGCTGTTTCTCAAGCGGAACCGAGATCGCGTACTTGTTGTTTTCGACCATAATAATGGTCGGAAGTTTGTGGACACCCGCGAAGTTGGCCCCCTCATGGAAGTCACCCTGATTGGAAGACCCTTCACCGAGGGTCACGAAGGTGATGAAATCTTTTTTCTTGATCTTGCCCGCCAGTGCCACTCCGACCGCATGCGGCAGTTGTGTCGTAACAGGGGAAGATCCTGTGAGGATTCTGTTCTTTTTCTGGCCAAAATGACCCGGCATCTGCCGGCCGCCGGAGTTCGGGTCCTCGGCTTTTGCGAAGGCACTCAGCATCAGGTCCTTCGGCGTCATGCCGAAATGGAGGACGACTCCCATGTCCCGGTAATACGGGGCGATATAGTCTTTTTCTGCATCAAGCGCGAATGCTGCGCCGACCTGGGCAGCTTCCTGGCCCTGGCAGGAAATGACGAACGGGATCTTGCCTGAGCGGTTCAGCAGCCACATGCGTTCATCGAGCCTTCGGGCAGTCAGCATCGTCTCGTACATGCGCAGAACATCCTCATTGGAAAGGCCAAGCTGTTCATGACGGTTGTTGGTCATCTTTCGGTTTCCCCCTCTTGTTTACATATGGATGGCCTTGCCGTCGACGGCAAGTGCCGCTTCACCCATCACTTCACTCAGGGAAGGGTGCGGGTGGACAAGGGACGCGACTTCCCAAGGCGTTGCATCGAGCACTTTCGCAAGTCCCGCCTCAGAAATCATATCGGTGACATGCGGCCCGATCATATGGATGCCGAGGATATCATCGGTTTCCTTGTCGGCAACGATTTTCACGAAGCCTTCGGACTCCCCGTGGACCAGTGCCTTGCCGATGGCCTTAAACGGGAATTTCCCGATTTTCACAGAGAATCCCCGTTCTTTGGCCTGTTGCTCCGTAATGCCGACTGATGCCGCCTCCGGACTCGAATAAATGCATTTTGGCACCATGTCGGGATCGACGGGATGTGCATCAGTCCGGGCGATATGCTCGACCGCCGCAATCCCTTCGTGGGAGGCCACGTGGGCAAGCTGGAGACCGCCGATCACGTCTCCGATCGCATAAATATGGGACTCCTTTGTCTGGTACGTGTTTTTGACTTTGATAAAACCGCGATCCAGCTCAATATCGGTGTTTTCCAGCCCGATTCCTTCAGTGTTGGCCTGCCGGCCGACGCTGACAAGCACCTTTTCCGCAGTGAACGTTTCCGTGCCTTCGCCGATTTTTGCGTCAATGGAAACGGATCCTTCCTGCTTATTGAGGGAGTCGGGAAGCACTTCTGCGGAAGTCTCGAATCGGATGCCCCGTTTTTTCAGCAACTTCTCCATTTCCCGTGAAATGTCCGCATCCTCTGTCGGAAGAATCCTGTCGGCATATTCGACAACGGTGACATCCACGCCGAAATCATTCAGCATGGATGCCCACTCGATCCCGATGACACCGCCACCGATAATAACGATTGATGTAGGCAGCTGTTCAAGAGCAAGCGCTTCGTCTGATGTCATGACGTCCTTTCCGTCTATTTGGAGGCCCGGAAGCGAACGTGGCCTGGAACCTGTTGCAACTATCACGTTCTGGGGGATGAGAATGTCATTTTCCCTTCCGTCCTCGTATTCGACCGAAATCGTGCCGGGCATCGGAGAAAAGATGGACGGACCAAGAATCCTTCCGATCCCTTCATATACATCGATCTTCCCTTTTTTCATCAATCCCCGAACCCCGTTGTGCAGGCCGTCGACAATCGATTGCTTGCGCTGCTGCACCCGGTCAAATGCAAGTGAAACCTCTCCGGTAACAACACCGAAGGAATCGGCTTCATCTTTGGCAAGACGGTACACTTCCGCACTTCGGAGCAGCGCCTTGGATGGAATGCAGCCTCGGTGAAGGCAGGTGCCTCCGAGCTTGCCTTTTTCCACCACCGCGGTCTTTAGTCCGAGCTGAGCGGAACGGATGGCGGCGACGTAGCCGCCTGTGCCGCCTCCAAGAATGACGACATCATATTCAAGAGCCATTGGATGGCCTCCTTTTTTCTATGGATCTGCAAGTCCTGTTACAGGTCATCGGCGATGAAGCGTATCCTTGCCGTTTCGGAGAAATTGGCCGCGGGCTTTTGCGATGTTCGCGATTCGTTCTTCGGCGAGGCGGTCCGCTGCCGCGTAGGATGGAATGCCGTCACGTTTCGAGATTTCAAATACTTTTGCAATGGTGTCATAGATCTTCTCAACCTTTTTCATCGCACGCTCGCGGTTGTAGCCTTCCAGTTCATCAGCTACATTGATGACGCCGCCTGCGTTGATAATGTAGTCCGGCGCATAGACGATGCCCATCTCGTGGATTCGGTCACCATGTTCCGGTGTTTTCAATTGGTTGTTAGCGGAACCTGCGATGACTTTCGCCTTCAATTGAGGGATCGTTTCGTCATTGATGGTCGCACCAAGCGCACACGGCGCATAAATGTCACAGTCAACACCATAGATGTCGTTGATTCCGACCGCTTCCGCTCCAAATTCTTCCACTGCGCGACGTACGGCTTCATCGTTAATATCCGTAACGATCAATTTCGCGCCTTCTTCATGCAGATGGCGGCACAGTGTAAAGGCCACGTTGCCGACGCCTTGGACTGCAACCGTCTTTCCTTCCAGGGAATCAGAACCGAAAGCCTCTTTTGCGGCCGCCTTCATTCCCCGGTAAACCCCGTATGCCGTAACCGGGGACGGGTTGCCGGAAGAGCCTTCGTGCGTCGGAGAGATGCCGGTCACAAAATCGGTCTCCTGATGGATGATGTCCATATCGCCTTCTGTTGTCCCTACGTCTTCTGCCGTGATGTAACGGCCGTTGAGGCCCTGGATATAGCGGCCGAATGCACGGAACATCTCTTCATTCTTGTCAGTTTTCGGATTACCGATGATCACGGTTTTGCCGCCGCCCAGGTTTAATCCTGCAGCCGCATTTTTGTAAGTCATGCCTTTTGCAAGGCGGAGGGCATCGATGACTGCTTCTTCTTCCGTCGCATACGTCCACATTCTTGCACCACCGAGTGCAGGGCCGAGCGTCGTGTCATGGATGGCGATGATCGCCTTTAGTCCGGATGTTTTGTCTTGGCAGAACACCACTTGTTCGTAATCGCTTTCTTCCAGGTAGCTAAACAGTTCCATCTTCATTCTCCTCCTTGGTCGTGGGTCCGGCCGGTCACACCAGCCGGTGCTTTTCCAGTTTGTAATATAGAGTGCGGACAGATATCCCGAGTTGCCGGGCGGCATCGGATTTGTTCCCTCCGCAGTTTGTAAGCGCTTCCTTTAAGATCAGGCGTTCATGGGCATCCAGCTGTTCTGCCAGAGTGCCTTCTGTGCCGCTTCCTTCTGCCTGGAACACGGCGGAGAGATCAGCATTTTCGAGCAATTTATCCGTGGGTTTCATAAAGATGAGGGCACGGCTGATGACGTTTTCCAACTCCCGTACGTTGCCGGGCCAGTTGTGTTGTCTGAGAAGTCCTGCAGCATCCTCGGTGATTTCCGAGACGGAACGTCCCAGATCCCGGTTCAGCTTTGGCAGCAGTTTCTCTGCAAGGAGCTTGATATCCCCTTTGCGGTGGCGGAGCGGTGGAATGTGGACAGGCATCCGGTTCAGACGATGGAACAGGTCTTCACGGAACTTTCCTTCCTTCATGAGCTTCTCAAGATTCCGGTTGGTCGCGGCGATGACCCTAAGTGAAACCGGCACGGGCCTGCTGCCGCCGGCGCGGAAGAATTCATTTTCTTCGAGCACTCTTAGAAGCGCGACCTGAACATCCATCGGAAGCTCACCGATTTCATCGATAAACAATGTCCCGCCGTGAGCTTCCTCAAACAGTCCTTCAGTGATTTCTGGACCACCTTCACCTGCTGGCACTTCTGAACCGAAAAGTTCCTGTGACAGCCGCTCTTCAGGAATCGCGGAGCAATTGACGCGGACAAAGTTCTCTTTTCCAGCCTCATGGTGGATTGCCTGGGCAAACACTTCCTTGCCGGTGCCTGATTCCCCCCGCAGCAAGATCGGAAGCGGCAGGGTGGATGCGAGCCTTGCCTGCTGGATCGCCAATTGCATATCCGGAGATTCGCCTGCAAGGTCCTCAAATGTGTAGCGGGTCTCCAGAGAGCGGATAATGCGTCGCGCATGGTCAAGTTCATCGGCAAGTTCCCGCATTTCTGTCAGGTCATGAATAATGCCGATGCTTCCTTTCAGCTCGTCACCGACAAGGATCGGAGCTACGTTGACGACGACTTCCCTAGCCGCCGGGCCTACGCGCATCCGGACGCCTCGAATCGGACGTCCGGTTTCGAGTACCTTCATATGGATACTCTCGCCCTCGGTGATGTCGACTGTTGCCGGCTTGCCGATGACATCAGCTTCCGTAAGGCCGGTAAGCCGGGTGTAGGCCGGGTTAATCATGATGCCGCGACCTTTCTCGTCAACGACAGAGATGGCATCATCGCTGGAATGGATGATTGCTTCCAGCATGGATTGGATTTCTTTCAGGTTGGTGATTTCCTCGGCGAGTTCCACCACTCCGGTAATATCCCGGAAAACAGCGAACGCGCCGGCACGATTGCCGGCCGGGTCATTGATCGGCCGTCTGGACGTCACGACCCGGGTGCCGTTTGTAAGTGTCAGTTCACGGTTCAGCTCCGGAATTCCCGTCTTTGCGACATGGAGCAGGTTGCTGTCCGGAATCACATCGAGGATATGGCGGCCGAGTGCACTTCGTACCGGTGTGCCGGTGATCAGGGAGGCGCTGCGGTTAAAGAACCGGATCACTCCATCCCCGTCTGTCCCGATCATTCCCTCGTCAAGCGAGTCGAAAATCATCTTGTTCCGGTGTGTCTCGGAACGCAGCCGCTCGATGTAAGCAGTGTTTTCCTCAAGCAGGCTGACGAGCAGCTTTGCGATTGTGCCGGGAATCAGCACCGCGTGTGCTGGCCTGGCCTTCAGCAACTCTCCAAACACACCCTGTTCACCGGTTACATCAAAAATCATATGAAGATCATTTGTGATAAGGGGGCGCCAGTCTGCGCCGTGCGGAATGCCGTTTTCCTCTGCAATCCGAATGCCGGGGGCTTCCGGATTCGGGTCGACAATTCCCGTGACATTCATATAGTCGAGTTGTAGAAGAAGCTGCAATATGGCTGTGCCGCCGGCGCCGGCCCCTACGACCAATACATTCTGCAAAATCCTTCAGGCCCTTCATGAGATTTGTGCAATGCTTTGCATAATCAGCTTTATCATACCCGATAGCAGTCTTCTTGACAATCCTCTTGTTGAAAAGGAAAATAAACTCGAGAGAAAGGGAGAGATCAACATGCAGCGGCTTGCCGCCTTTATCGTCCTGCTGATCCCGGGCATCGGTGCCGCTTGGGGCATCAAGCTCATGCGCGATGCCATGTTTGGCGTGCAGGCATCGGTGTTTCCCGTCTGGCTCCAATTCCTGTTCGGCCTCATTATCCTGATTCTTTGCATCGGGTTCTTCGCGGGGTTCTTGTACAGGCGTGACCAGCGAAACGGAAAAATCCCGAAAGATCGCTTTAAGCGCAAAAATTA
>NZ_JCAXEU010000069.1:0-245 GCF_059758705.1 Bhargavaea sp. GQ12 | reverse complement strand
GCATGGAACCGTAACTCGCCGGTTCATTCTACAAAAGGCACGCCATCACCCATTAACGGGCTCTGACTACTTGTAGGCACACGGTTTCAGGATCTGTTTCACTCCCCTTCCGGGGTGCTTTTCACCTTTCCCTCACGGTACTGGTTCACTATCGGTCACTAGGGAGTATTTAGCCTTGGGAGATGGTCCTCCCGGATTCCGACGGAATTTCACGTGTTCCGCCGTACTCAGGATCCACTCCGGAG
>NZ_JCAXEU010000068.1:0-245 GCF_059758705.1 Bhargavaea sp. GQ12 | reverse complement strand
TCCACCACAATACAAAAAAGAGACCCGCCGAAGTGCACGCCCTCGAAAAGCCGCACTTACGGAAGATCCCTTCTGAGTTCCCGCTTGGAACCCTAACCGATACCAGTATAACAAGGACCATCCATAAGGACAATGTCATCCGCTTCTCGGGCAACCGGTATTCGGTGCCTGCCGGCACTTATCGGAGCGATGGAAGGAATGTCGCCTACGTCGAAGAGAAGGCGGGAACCCTCCTGATCCGGTTA
>NZ_JCAXEU010000067.1:0-246 GCF_059758705.1 Bhargavaea sp. GQ12 | reverse complement strand
GTGGACATCGACTTGGAGAAATTCTTCGACCGGGTCAATCACGACCGACTGATGTCGACTCTTGCAGAGCGGATTCAGGATAGGCGGCTTTTAAAACTAATTAGGAGCTTCCTGAATTCAGGTGTTCTGGAGAATGGCCTTGTCAGGCCAGTCACGAAGGGAGCGCCGCAAGGCGGACCCTTAAGTCCGCTTCTTTCCAACATTGTCCTTGATGAACTGGACAAAGAATTGGAGAAGCGCGGCCAC
>NZ_JCAXEU010000066.1:0-274 GCF_059758705.1 Bhargavaea sp. GQ12 | reverse complement strand
TTACGGAAGCCTTTGCGGACAAGGAACTGATCGGCTGGTATCTCGATGAGTTAAGGAAGAAGTATCCGCGTTATCTTTCAGCTCAGTTCGAACGGATGGAAGACGCCATCCGCGCACACTTGCCTTATGTGGACGAGGCACTTGAGAAGGCCAGGCTATTGAACTTAGTAAGCGCAAATGACTTCCGTGATATCGCCTCTTCCCTGGCAAGGGACTCAAAGGAGAAAAAGAACGGAAAGACCGAAGCATGGGTTTCTGCCTACGAGCACCTCCG
>NZ_JCAXEU010000065.1:0-281 GCF_059758705.1 Bhargavaea sp. GQ12 | reverse complement strand
TGATATGCTCCCTTCAAAGTAGACAGAGTAAAAAACAAAACTCTGTTTTACTTTGAAGGGAGTTTTTTACGTTGGCTTATCAAGGTTTTTCTTTAGAAAAAAAGATAGAAGTGATCCAAGCCTTCGAGAATGGACTGCCAATTACCCAGCTTTGTAGTAAATTCGGTATCTCAGATAGCACACTAAGAGATTGGCTCAGACAGTGGTCATTGGGGGTGGCAGAGCTTGAGCCCAAGACTGGGTGGAAGTCTTATCCGAAGGAACTGAAGATAACGGCCATC
>NZ_JCAXEU010000064.1:0-289 GCF_059758705.1 Bhargavaea sp. GQ12 | reverse complement strand
GATTCATCCACTGCATAGACGGATTTCCGCAGGTTCTTCGATTGATCCTTTAAAATCTCCATCGGAGATTTCAGGGCATAACGCGCCCTGGTATGGGTCGCATCTACAATTATGGAACGGGTCGTGATGACTTCCTTTTCCAAAGCGATTTCCATCGTCTTCATAATCAGCATATCGAGCAGTTCAACGTCCTTCAGACGCTGTTTTCGGAACTTGGTCAGGGTACTCGGGTTGATGACAGGCTCTTCAGGAGCCATGCCGAGAAAGTATTTGAAGGACATATCGTACA
>NZ_JCAXEU010000063.1:0-293 GCF_059758705.1 Bhargavaea sp. GQ12 | reverse complement strand
ATCCATGCGATCGAAGACGGCCGCCAGGTGGCCTTCGTCTCGATGGCCGAGTTGGTACATATCCTCAAGACCCGTGAATATGCGAGCAAGTCCCGGACGAGATACAAGCGGATCATCGACTCAGAGCTCGTCATCATCGATGACGTCATGTATATGTCCATCGATCCCAAGGAGGCCAACCTGTTCTTCCAGTTCATCTATGAGCGCTATGACCACACGGCTTTTATCCTTACGTCGAACAAAGGGCCGAATGAATGGGGGCGCTTTCTGGGCGACCAGACGCTCACCGCCGC
>NZ_JCAXEU010000062.1:0-297 GCF_059758705.1 Bhargavaea sp. GQ12 | reverse complement strand
GTATCAGAAACGCCTCAAGGACCTGAACATCAAACAATCAATGTCCCGAAAGGGAAATTGTTGGGACAATGCGCCGATGGAATCCTTCTTCGGTCATATGAAAGATGAAATTGACTACAGGCAATGCCAAACCTTCGATGAGCTCAAACTACTGGTCGATGAATATATTTACGAGTACAACAACCACCGATATCAATGGAATCTAAAAAAGATGACTCCGGCACAATACCGGAGTCATCTCATCGCCGCATAAGAAGGGTCTTTTATTAAACTGTCCGCTTTAAAGGGTTCGGTTCA
>NZ_JCAXEU010000061.1:0-314 GCF_059758705.1 Bhargavaea sp. GQ12 | reverse complement strand
ACCGCATCGTGAGCGCTTCTGCCCTGCCGGAACCCATAACTGTGTTCTGAGAAGGTCGGGTCATAGATGCCCGTTAGCGATTGGGCGATGGCTTGTTGAATGAAACGGTCCACCACGGTCGGGATACCCAGGAGCCGCACACCGCCGTCCGGTTTCGGGATTTCGACCCGGAGGACCGGTTGTGGCTCATAGGTACCCGAGAGAAGTGCGGACCGCAGGTCCTCCCAGTGTTCCACGATGTGGGCACGCAGGTTTTGGGTGCCCAATCCATCGACACCGGCACTCCCTTTATTCCGTTCCACCCGCTTGATGGC
>NZ_JCAXEU010000060.1:0-320 GCF_059758705.1 Bhargavaea sp. GQ12 | reverse complement strand
ACCCCTCGCCATCACAGCCCAGCGTTACGGGAGTGGGATTTGCCTCACTCCCCGCCTCACTGCTTGGACGCGCAACCAACAGCGCGCTCACCCTATCCTCCTGCGTCACCCCGTCACTCAAACGGCGGGGAGGCGGTACAGGAATATCAACCTGTTGTCCATCGTCTACGCCTTTCGGCCTCGACTTAGGTCCCGACTGACCCTGAGCGGACGAACCTTCCTCAGGAAACCTTAGGCATTCGGTGGACGGGATTCTCACCCGTCTTTCGCTACTCATACCGGCATTCTCACTTCCAAGCGCTCCACCAGTCCTTCCGGTC
>NZ_JCAXEU010000006.1:0-200059 GCF_059758705.1 Bhargavaea sp. GQ12 | reverse complement strand
TATAAAGAAGCCGCGTCTCCGCGGCTTTTTAAATAATCTTTAATTATCCTGTTATTCGGATATTCTCCATGATAAACCGATCTTTCGGCAATGTCGGCATTCTCACCATATTGATGGTGAGGTCCTGCTCAGGCACATCATAGGAAAGCTTCTTCGTCAGATACAGAACGCTTTCCTCGATGATCATCACGGCGATCGGTTCTCCCGGGCATCTGTGGCCGGTATCCGGATCTCCGCCGCCCTGCGGGATGAAATTGAACCGGTCATCGACAAAGTCATTGAACCGATCGGGATTGAATGTCTCCGGTTCTTTCCAGATTCGGGGATCCCGGTTGATGCCATGCACATCCAGGATGACATGACGGCCTTCTTTGAACAGATAACCTTTCCATTCAAAGTCTTCTTTGACGACAGCCGGAAGAAATGGCGTGAACGGATAAAACCGCCGAACTTCATTGGCAAAGTTATTGAGCTCTTTTTGTGTGCCCAGTTTATCTTTCCATTCCGGGAAGTCATGGAGGGCAAGAGCTGCAAATGCGACAAATCGGGCAACTGCAACAGCAGGCCGGATTACATTAAGCAGCTCAATCGCCGCCATGTGGGCGTCCAGAAGTTCTCCTTCTTCCTCATGGAAGGCGACCGTATGGACAGGTGTGCCCTCTTCGGTTTGCATCCTTCCTTCACGGACGGCCTCGATCACTTCCTGGATCCAGGCTTCAGTCTCTGTCCTGACCTTTTCCCCTTCACGGTAGCGGTTGCCGACTCCTCCCGCAGCGTCGATCATGACCCCGACATTGTAGGCCCGTCGCCATGACTCGGCATCAGTCAGTGGGACGCCCGTCCATCGGCACAAAGCACGCAAAATCAGTTCCTCTGATTCATCGAATAATACCGCCCGTTTTTTCTGTTCCATTTCAGGGCCTTTCCGGTCCCATTCTTCCTTCAGGATTGTCCTGAGATGAGCCAGACGTTCTTCGGTCATCATCGACATAAACATGGCTTTCCGGATTTTGTGCTTTTGTCCGTCCTTCGTATGGATCCCGTTCACACCGAACAGGGTCTTCTGGATGCGCTTGGGCATCGCGCCTTCCCTCTTGATCTTGCTTTCATCATAAAACAGTTCAGCGGCATCCCTTCCGGTCATGACAATCATTTTCTTCCCGAGAATTCTCGCTTCAAAGACATCGGTGTCCAATTGGGACATCCGCTTGCCTACAAAGTCATAGCCCTCGGTGACCACATTGATCGTACTGTCAATCATCTTGATCTCTGGAATCTGTTTTGTCATTCCTACACCTCTTCTGCATTGTCATGCTTTTTGTATTCCCTGAATTGCATGCCGAATAACTTGAATCCGCATGTCAGAAAGCTCAGAATCTCCTTTCATTGGCGACCGGGATGTTATACAATTAGTTCGACTACCGTAATAAGGGGGAAACATAAAATGTCCGCAATCCCGCGTTCAGAAGTGAAGCTGGAAGAAACATGGAACCTGAATGATCTGTTCGCTTCGGAAACTGATTACGAAGCACGGCTGGATGAGATCCGTGAAGATGTACGCACGTTTTCCGCAAAATACAAAGGCAATGTGACTGATGCCGCATCTGCGCTTTCCGCGCTCAAAGAGTACGCCGCAATCTATGAAAAAATCATTCCGGCGGGAACTTATGTCAATCTATTGCAGAGCGAAGACCAGACGAACAGCGACCATCAGATGAGAGGGGCAGCATTCGGTTCACTCATGGCAAAAAGCTCTGCCGAGATGAGCTTTTTCGAGAGCGAGCTTTCTCAACTTCCTGAAGAAGAGCTGAAACAGGCGATGGAGCAATCGGAAGAGTTCCGGATTTATCTGCGGGATATTCTACGTTTTAAGCCTCACAAGCTGCACCCGGAAGTGGAGAAAGTTCTTGCGGCCTTCTCTTCCGTATTGGATGCTCCATATGAACTCTACAACGTCACTAAACTGGTTGATATGGACTTCCCTGACTTTGAAGCGGGCGGCGAGCAGTTCCCAAACAGCTACAACCTGTTTGAAGGAACTTGGGAAACCGATCCGGACACGGACAAACGCCGTGCAGCCTATAAAGCGTTTTACGAAAAACTGGCCGACTATCAGCACACGACTGCCAAAACGTATGACACTCATCTCCAGACAGAAAAGACAACTTCCGACCTTCGCGGATTCGATACAGTTTTCGATTACCTTCTGTTCAACCAGGAAGTGGATCGGGAATTGTACGACCGCCAGATCGATCTGATCATGAATGAATTGGCCCCTCACATGCGTCGTTATGCCAAGCTTCTCGAGAACGTACACGGAATCGACCGGATGACATTCGCGGACCTGAAAGTTCCGCTTGATCCGTCGTATGAGCCGAAAATCACCATCGAAGAATCCAAGAAGTATATTTTCGATGCCCTTTCCGTTATGGGAGACGACTATTCCGAAATGCTGAAGCGCTCCTATGACGAACGCTGGACCGACTTCGCCCAGAACAAAGGGAAATCCACGGGTGCTTTCTGCTCCAGCCCTTACGGCGTGCATCCTTACATCCTGATCTCCTGGTCCGGCAGCATGGAAGATGTGTTCGTCCTCGCGCACGAACTCGGCCACGCGGGTCATTTCTACAATGCCAACAGAGAGCAGGGAGTCTTCAACGCCCGTCCGTCCCTTTACTTTATTGAAGCACCGTCGACGATGAACGAGATGCTGATGGCCAATCACCTGCTCAAGAACTCTGATGATCCGCGTTTCAAACGCTGGGTCATCGCCTCCATCGTGGCGCGGACGTACTATCACAACTTCGTCACCCACCTTCTTGAAGCTGCCTACCAGCGCAAAGTCTATGAGCGCATCGATGCCGGCCAGAGCGTCAATGCAGGCGTGCTGAATGAACTTAAGCGCGGTGTGCTTGAAGAGTTCTGGGGCAGCGATGTCACAATCGAAGAAGGCGCGGAACTCACCTGGATGCGCCAGCCTCATTACTACATGGGCCTTTATCCATATACTTACAGCGCAGGTCTGACAATCTCCACTCAGGTGTCGAAGCGGATCCTGGATGAGGGCGAGTCGGCTGTGAACGACTGGCTGGAAGTCCTTCGCGCAGGCGGTACGAAGTCTCCGGTGGAACTTGCCCAAATGGCAGGTGTCGACATCACGACTGATGCCCCTCTCCGCGATACGATCGCACATATCGGCAACCTGATCGACCAGCTTGAAAAGCTGACAGAAGAAATTTCCGCCAATACCGAAGCATAATTTCCTTCCCCCTTCCACATGTTGTGGAAGGGGTTTCCTTTGATGGTACGGTGATTCCGGAGTATAATAAGGACTTGTGGCTTCCTCTTTTTTAGAGCGAAGCGGGTTGGGAGAGGGATAATTGAATAGCAGGTTTTATCAATGAAAAAAGATCTTTTTGATTTGAAGGGGCACGGGACGAACGTACGGACGGAAGTGATGGCCGGTCTGGTCGGCTTCTTTACGATCGCCTACATCATTGCCGTCAACTCGTTCATCCTTGCCGAATCCGGGATGCCGCTGGAAGGCGCCATGATCGCTACGATCTTGATTTCGTTCGTAGGCTGCCTCCTGATGGGGCTCTGGGCAAATGCGCCGATCCTCCTCGTTCCCGGTATGGGCATAAACGTCATGTTCACCTACACGTTTGTCCATTCAATGGGAATGGATTATCGGACAGCGCTGACACTTGTGTTCATCTCCGGCGTCATCTTCGTGGCAGTCGCCTTCACGAAGCTCGGGGCCATCCTGAACCGGGTGATCCCGCAATCGCTAAAAGTGGCCATTACAGTCGGAATCGGCTTGTTCCTGATCTTTATAGGCCTGGAGAAAGGCGGAATCATCGATCGGGGGACAAGCTCGATGATCGCTCTTGGTGACCTTTCCGATCCGAGACTGATTGCGACGGTCCTGACACTCCTGATCGCCCTCGTTCTGTTTCTGAGGAACATCACGGGGCACTTTCTCTGGGCGATGATCGCGGGTACCGCCATTGCAGCCCTGTTCGGCATTTTGCCTGACGGATCCGGGAACGATGACATCTCCCTTGCTTCTTACGGCGATGTGTTTGCTGCATGGTCGTTTGACAGCGTGCTGTCCATGGCGTTTATCGTCGGAACGTTTTCCCTGACGATGGTGACCGTCTTCGAGAACATCGGACTCGTTCAGTCTCACACCGCCGCGGCAGGCCGACCTGAAAAGGCGGAACGGGCATTGCAGGCGACTTCGTTGTCCGCCATGCTGTCCGGCCTATTCGGTTCCAGCACGCCGGTGGCCACCGCTGAAACCGGTGCGGTCATCGCCGCAGGCGGCCGTACCGGACTCAGCGCAGTTACGGCAGGCATCCTGTTCCTGATGTCGGTCTTCTTTATCCCGGTCATCCAGTATATTCCGGACAATGCCATCGCACCGATTCTTCTGATCATCGGGGGACTGATGGTCCAGAATATTACCGACCTGGATACATCCGATCTGACCGAGGCGTTCCCTGCGATCTTCCTGATTGCGATGATTCCGTTTACCCAGAGCATCGCTGATGGCGTCGCGGTCGGGTTCATTCTCTATCCAATCCTGAAACTGGCAAGCGGACGGGCTCGCGAGGTTGCCAAGCCACTCTACGTGATTGCGGTTCTCTTCATCCTGAATTTTGCGGTTTATCTCGTCTGAGACGCCGCCATAGAAAAAAGGCTTTCCGGAATGTCTGTTCCGGGAAGCCTTTTATATTGGAGAAAATCAGCCCTGCATCCGGTCGGCACGGATGCCCATCGCTTCTGCCATGAACTTGGCAAACCCGTCACCGAATTTGTCCATGTTCCTGGTGAACCGCTCATCCTGGACATACAGCTGTCCGAGCCCCTTAAAGGCTTCCGGTGAATAACTATGTCCCATGCCGTTCAGGAATGCATGCCATTCGCCGATTGCCTGCTGGACCTCATCTGAGGCCGGGTCCTGTTGTCTCATGGCCGCAAGTTTCCGGAACAGGACCTCCATCTGTTCGCTGATTTGCTTCTGCCCTTGCGCTCCCATGCCGGCCAGCACCTGATTGGAGCGGTCGACCGCCTCGTTCCCCCAGCGCTGCCGGGCTTCTTCCTCATAAGGATTATTCGTGAAGTCGAACCCTTCGAACTTTTCCTTATCTGTCATTTTAATTTCCCCTTTCGCATCCTGTATGGTGTTCTCAAGCGTCTTGATCATCCGGTCAAGCCTCGACCGCTTTTCCAGCAGTGCCTCGCGCTGCAGCGCAAGAGCCTCTGCCCTGTCGTAGTCCGGACTTTGCAGAATTTCACCGATGTTCTTTAGCGGAAATCCCAATTCCCTGAAAAACAGTATCTCCTGGAGCGTCTCCAGGTTCTCCTCAGAGTACTGCCGGTACCCCGCCTCCGTTGTGTGTTCGGGTGTCAAAAGCCCGAGCCGGTCGTAATGATGCAGAGTCCGGACACTGACACCGGTCAATTCTGCGACTTCCTTTACTTTTCGGAGCATCCCAACCTCCTCCTTCTCTTCTTAAATCCAGTATAAAGTCTGACGTTGCGTCAGGGTCAACAGTTCGTTCCAAATAAAAATCCGAATTCACCCGTCGGAAGCGGGTTGAATTCGGATAGGGGTTAATCTTTATGATTTTACAAAAATCAGTTTCCACGTCTGGATGACGACGAAAGGTACAAATGCCAGTCCATAGACCAGATACAATTGTGCCTTGTCGAGGGCGACCGCTTCAAACAATCCGAACGTCAACACGAGGTTCAGCAAAATCACGCCAATCAGAAACGCGGTCCAGCAGGCGATGTTGGTAAATAGGCCGAGCCTGAAAATGGAGTCTTTTGAGCGGCAGTTGAATCCATGGAACAAGCGGGCGAGGCATAGCGTAGCAAAAGCCATCGTGGTGGCATCTGCAGGGCCCCCCGCAGATAATCCATATTGGAATGCGATAATTGTGACAACTGCAATCAGCAGGCCTTCCGTGGTGATCTGCATGACATCTCGCTTGCTGAACAATCCTTCATCCTTGTCCCTCGGCTTTTCTTTCATCACTTTTTTTCTGTGCGGCTCGAGTCCGATAGCAATTGCAGGCAAACTGTCTGTCAGCAGATTGATAAACAGGAGGTGTGCCGGGAGGAAAGGAACCGGTAGTGCAAAAAGGGAAGCGTAGATCACAACGAATATCGCCCCTGCATTTCCGGACAATAAAAACTGGATGGCATTTTTGATATTGTTATACATGCTCCGGCCATTGGATATGGCTTTTACGATCGTTGAAAAATTATCATCGGTCAGTACCATCGAGGACGCGTCCTTGGCCACTTCCGTTCCGGCCATTCCCATGGCCACTCCGATATCCGCCTGCTTCAGGGCCGGTGCATCGTTCACACCGTCCCCGGTCATGGCAACTACGTTCCCTTTTTCCTGCCAGGCTCTCACAATCCTGATTTTGTGTTCGGGAGAAACCCGTGCATAAACAGAAATCCGGTCAATTTGGGCCTTAAGCTCTTCATCGGATAGTTTTTCGATGTCTTTGCCCTCTACCGCTTCAGATGGGTCTTTTAGGATACCGATTTGTCCGGCGATCGCAATGGCCGTGATTTTATGGTCACCCGTGATCATGACCGGCTTGATGCCTGCACGGATACAATCGGCCACTGCCTGTTCCGTTTCCTCCCTTGGCGGGTCCATCATCGCAATCAGGCCCAGAAAAGTCAGTCCCTCTTCTTGTGCCGCACCCGGGAGTGTCGGGAGAACTTCCTTATAAGCAAGAGCCAACACACGCAGCCCCCCGTCGGCAAACGAATGGCTGGCCTGTCTGATCGATTCAATCTGATGCAGGGAAATTGCCTGAACACCGCCGGTCAGTTCGATGCGGCTGATTCTCGGAATCAGAACATCTGTCGCACCTTTGGTGACCATCACCTGCTTATGGCCGATCCGGTGAATTGTTGACATCAGCTTTCTTCTGGAATCAAAGGGGATCTCCCCGACGCGCGGGTTCAGCTCCCTCTCCGCCTGCTCATTAAATCCATATTGCTTCCCGATGTGTACAAGAGCAACTTCTGTCGGGTCCCCGATTTCCTGTCCGTCTGCCGTTAAGGCATCGTTGCATAGCAGTGCCATGCGCAACAGCTTTTCGTGATGTTTATTTCCCGGCTGCAGCTGATCATGGCCGAGCATCTGCCCGTCGGTGTAAAACAGCTGGACCGTCATTTTATTCTGGGTGAGCGTTCCCGTCTTATCCGAGCAGATCACAGAGATATTGCCCAGGCTTTCAACCGCATGCAATTTCCGGATGATGGCATTTTCTTTAGCCATCTTCTGTGTCCCGAAAGCAAGGACAATCGTCACAATGGAGCTGAGCGCCTCAGGTATGGCTGCAACTGCCAGTGAAACGGCAAACATGAACGAATCCGACAGTTCCCTTCCGCGGATCACATCCAAACCGAAAACGATCACGCAGATCACCGTGATTCCGATGGCCAGCGCTTTGCCGAATTGATCCAGTCTTTCCTGGAGAGGCGTGCTTTTTTCCTTGGCGTGTTCGAGCAGATCTGCAATCTTACCGATTTCGGTATCCATGCCGATTGCCGTCACAACAGCCTTTCCCCTGCCGCTTGTGACAAAGCTGCCTGAAAACGCCATGTCTTTCCTGTCGCCGAGTGCGATGTGCTCTCCGCTTACGAATTCCGCATTCTTCTCAACGGGGACGGATTCCCCGGTAAGCGAGCTTTCGTTAATCAGGAGACTGTGGCTCTCCAAGATTCGTGCGTCCGCACAAATATAATCCCCTGCGTTGATGATCAGGATATCTCCAGTCACGACTTCCCGTGATGGGATCTGGACGACCTTCCCATTACGCAATACATTTGCAGAGGGGGCCGCCATAGCCTTCAGACTGTTCAAGGATTTTTCCGCTTTGACATGCTGGATGGTGCCCAGCGCTGCATTCAGCAGGACCACGGTCAGAATAACGATCGAACTCTCCACTTCCCCCAGGAACGCGGAGATGACCGCCGCAATATTCAAGATGATGACCAGGAAATCTTTGAACTGGTCAATGAATACAGCGCCGGCACTTTTGCGATTTTCCTCCCGCAATTCGTTAAATCCGTCTTGTTCCTGCTTCAGCCTGACTTCTTCATCAGATAGTCCCTGCCCAATCGCTCCAGGCTCGTCCAAGTGTGCCTTGACCGTTTTTAGCATGACACTCATGCAATGATCCCTCCATCAATTAAGCTATATCTCATGCGGCGGACAAGTTCTTCTTCAAAATGAAGGTATGCATGACAGACCGGGCTCATGCGATTCCCGCATGCTTTTCGGTGCATTTGTTTTTGCCTGGAACAATAGAGGCTATACTTGGAATAGGAAGGAGTGGCAAAATGAGCGATTCCATTCATACAAATCGTCTAATTCATGAGAAATCCCCTTATCTTCTCCAGCACGCCCATAACCCGGTCGACTGGTATCCTTGGGGGGAAGAAGCTTTTCGGAGAGCGAAGGAAGAAAACAAGCCGGTCTTCGTCTCAATCGGGTATTCCACCTGCCATTGGTGCCATGTGATGGCCCATGAGTCGTTCGAGGACGATGAAGTTGCAGCGCTCATCAATGAGCATTTCATCCCCGTCAAAGTTGACCGTGAGGAGCGTCCGGATATCGATGCGATCTATATGGATGCCTGCATGAAACTGACCGGACAGGGCGGATGGCCGCTGAACGCCTTCCTCACCCCTGACCAGAAGCCGTTCTATATCGGCACCTACTTCCCGAAAACCGGCAAGTATGGTCGTCCGGGCATGATGGACGTGCTGCCGCAGCTTCATGATGTATACACAAATGATCCTGATCGGGTACAAGAGATCGGCGACCGGATGAAACAAGCACTTGAAATCCGTCCGGAATCGGGCACCGGAGAAATCCCTGCCCAGATCCTCCACCAGGCGTTCGGCCAGCTGGCCCGCCTGTATGACAGCGTCTACGGGGGCTTTGGCGGCGCGCCGAAATTCCCTTCGCCCCACCAGCTTCTTTACCTGTTCCGATACTTTGAATGGCATGGCGAGCCGATGGCATTCACGATGGCGGACCGGACGCTGGACGCAATGGCCTCAGGCGGGATCTACGACCAGGTCGGGTCGGGATTTGCCCGTTACTCGGTCGATGAATACTGGCTCGTCCCCCATTTCGAGAAGATGCTGTACGACCAGGCAATGCTCATGCTCGCCTATACGGAGGCATTTCAGATTTCCGGCGATGAACGCTATGCCGGTATCGTGAAGGACCTTTTCCGGTTCATCAGGCGCGAGATGACCCACCCTGAAGGCGGGTTCTACTCTGCGCTCGACGCGGACAGCGAAGGTGCCGAGGGCACGTATTATTTGTGGACGGTTGAGGAGGTCTTTGCCCTGCTGGAAGAAAAAGAGGCCGAAATCGTCTGTGCTGTATATGACATTAAGACGGGTGGAAATTTCGAAGGCAAGAGTATTCCGAACATGATCGGCTTGGATTTGGAGGCGGTCACATCGGAGTTCGGCATTACCGAAGAGGAAGTGGAACGTATTTTGGATGACTCTCTCCCCAAAATGCTGAAACATAGAGAAGCCAGGCCCTATCCCCATCTTGATGATAAGATCCTCACTTCATGGAACGGCCTGATGATTGCGGCACTCTCAAAAGCCGGTGCGGCATTTTCCGATTCGGACATGCTGGAGGCGGCAAAGCGAGCAGCCGGGTTCATCAAAGAGCGGCTTGATGGCGGCGACCATCTGATTGCAAGATGGCGTGAAGGCGAGGCAAAATTCCATGCCTATCTGGATGACTATGCTTATCTGATCTGGGGCCTTATCGAGCTTCATCAGGCTGATGGTGAAGAGCGATACGTAGAGGAAGCAGTCCGTCTCGCTGCAATCCTGGAGGACCGGTTTGCAGACGGACCGGGAGGCTTTTACTTTACCGACCGGGAAGGTGAAGAACTACTGACACGGAACAAAGATATTCTGGATGGTGCCCTTCCATCAGGAAACGGGATTGCCGCGATGCAACTGTGGAGGCTCGGCAAGCTGACGGCGGACGAGCGCTGGATCCGGCGGGCCGAAGGAATCATGGCGGAGTTTGCGGGAGAGACTGGCCAATATCCGAACGGCACACTCAGTCTGCTCATGGCCAGAATGGCACTCGAGGCCGGCGGTCGTGAAATCGTTGTGACCGGCAGTCAGCCGGATGAACGGTCAGCACTGCTCGGTACGATTCGGGAGGCTTTCCTGCCGTTTGATGTCTGGACAGAACCGGCGGGTGTAAATGGTCCACTTTCCGGTCTAAGCTCCGGGAAAACGGATGTCAGCCGCCCGTTGACCGCCTTTGTATGCGAGAGCAATGTGTGCAGGGCCCCTGTCCATGGCTACACCATGACCCTGGATGCTATCGGATTGGATGAGTCCAGTTGAGGATTGTCATTATGGGCGATACGCATATGCCCCGCATGGCCAAATCACTGCCCCCGCGTCTTATTGAGGAGCTTGATACCGCAGACAGGATCATCCATACCGGGGACTGGCAATCAATTGCCGTTTACGATGAATTGCAACGCTTTGCGCCTGTCGATGGCGTATACGGTAATGCCGATCCCCCCGAGGTCAGGGAACAATTCGGCAGGGAAAAACGCTTTTCCTTTGACGGCATCATGGTCTCCCTCGTTCACGGGGACGGGAAAGGCAAGACGACTCCACTGCGGGCCCTGGATACATTCAGGGAAGAACAGCCGGATATCATCCTGTTCGGCCATTCCCATATTCCCTATCACGAAAATCATGACGGGATCGTGCTGTTCAATCCCGGCTCTCCTACCGACAAGCGGAGAGAGGCGGATTTTTCGTTCGGTATCCTCGAAACGGAAACCGGCAGCTTTACCCTCAGGCATGTTCTCTACAGCAGTAAAGTCTAAAGGGGCTGTCCAATAAGTCATTAATACGATAAAAACAGCAAACGGCACGGACTCTGGTGGCTTACCGCGGGCCGGCGCCGAGCCCCGCGTAAAGCGGGTCTCGACAGCCCGGCTTTTCCCGCAGGACAGAAAAGCCTCCTCGAATAAGCCTCGCACGAAGGAAATGCGAAGCATTTTCGAGGAGTCTTCCGGCGTCCGTGCCGTTTTGCTATATCATGTGCTGAATCCGACTTTTCGGACAGCCCCTTTACATGATCTAGGCATCTGACAGGTGCTTGGTGCAGTTATAAAGCGTGCAGAGGTTTTCCTCATCATGCATTTCCACAACCGTCACTGATGTATTCAGAATGCGATCAGTCTGCTGGAGATCAGGAACAATCGCTTGGAGAAGCCGTCTGATAAAACCGCCGTGCGTGACAAGGAGCACATTCTCTTCAGGACGCTTTCTGATCTCTTCCAGAAGTTCAATTCCCCTGGCTACCATGTCTTCATCGGGCTCCATTCCAAGAGTAGGCAAAAGCGACCGCCATTCGCTCCCCCATTTTTTGATCCGCTCTTCCTCTGTCGTCCCTTCCAGCTGACCGCCGTACACTTCCACCAAGCGGGTATCTTCGACCAGACGCAGGCCGGGATTTGCTTCTTTAATGATTTCCGCGGTTTTCAGTGCGCGTTTCAGCGGGCTTGCATATATGATTTCCCAGCCTTCCCCAGCGAGCCGCGCAGCCGCTTTTTCCGCCTCGGCAATTCCTTCCGGATCAAGCGGTATATCCGAGTGTCCCTGCCACTTGCGCGCCCTGTTCCATTCGGTCACACCATGGCGGACAAAACCGATCCGTTTCATTTTCATCCCTCCCCTGCCCATCCGTCGGGCTGTTCTCTTTCTTTTTCGACCGGCAGGCGGTGATTCCTCCCTACAGACGCGAAAAAGGCCGCAAGATGGCAGCCTTAAGGAATTCCGTTTTCAATTTGACGCCAGTTCGGGCTGTCTTTTATCCGCTTCCGCAACTGGAAACAGCAGCTTAGCGATGATTGGCATATGGTCGGATGCATCCGTGCTGATCACACGCACTTCGCCGATGTCCTCAATTCCCCGCGAAAAGATATAATCAATCCGGGCTGCAGGCTCTGACATGCCAGCCCCTGATGGATCAGTATACCGGCTCGGGAACGTAAGCGAATCTTCTGGCTCGATCCCGTCAAATGAATCCCGAAAAAGGGACCGGATCTGTTGGATCTCCGGATGTTCAGGTACAGCATTGAAATCTCCGGTGATCACTGCCGGGAACATTGAATTGCCTGCAAGCTCAAGAAGCTCACTGATATTCGAACGAAGCCCGTCCTCGTGCAGGGCCAGATGTGTATTGAACAGACTCAGGTACATTCCGCCCAGATCGATGATTGTCTCCAACACCCCGCGGGGCTCTGCATCTTCCGGAGGTTTCTCAACCTCCCGGTAAGCGTGGTTTACTGCATATTTGATCGGAAAACGGCTGAGAACAGCATTGCCGTATTTTCTGGCCGGCTGACCCGGAAACAGCGGCGGCTCAATCAGGTTTGGCCCGTAGCTGTAATACATCCCAAGCATCCCGGCAAGAACCTTAGCCTGATCCTCAAAGCCGCTCCGGCCGGAATAATGGCTGTCTACTTCCTGTAAGGCGACGATATCTGCACTGCTTGAACGAATCACGCCGGCAATCCGACTGAGATCCACTTTCCCGTCCATACCGCAGCCATGAGCAATGTTATAGGACATGACGCTGATTGGCCTCACAGATTTTGTTTCCTCGACTGCCATACACCCAGCCTGGGGCAATGCCGGTTTTCCTGTCATGAAATCTCTCCTTTTGTGTGGTTTCTCTGACGGGGGAAAAGTTGTCTGTTCCCTTCCTACTTTAGCCACACAACATTATGAGAGTGTAAGGGATTGGTTAAAAATTGTAAAGTTGAGCTGTTCCGGTTCACGAAATCTACATAAACGGGTGTGAAAAGGGGACTGCGCGGGCAGGATGGGCGCAAAACAAGGAGGCGTTTCCCGACATGAAGTCTGATTCTCTGAAGCATCCTTCCATTCTCCTGCTGCTTCTTTCCATTGCAGATACCTATCTGACGCTAACCGGCATTTCGGGAGGCTATATCCGCGAGGCCAATCCCCTGATGAATGCCATTTTGGAAATGGAGCCGGCCTATTTCTTCGCGGTGAAGCTTGCACTTCCCGCAATCTTGGTCGCCTTATCCCATGCGATCGGTGAATCGCGGCCGGTCCGGATCCTCATGAACGCTGCGCTTATCGTCTATGTCACCGTATTTTTATTGCATGCGTTCTGGATCGCCCTGATCTGAGCGCTTGCCCAGGAACATACTGAAGTCGCCGATCAGATGAAGTTCATGCATCGGACGGGTCATGGCGACATACAGGATCTTCCGATCAAGTTCACTATCCCTGAACGGGTCCCTGAACGCAGCAACCATCACGGCATCAAACTCCAGGCCCTTTGCAAGATGTCCCGGTACAACAAGGAGGCGGCCAGATTCGGGACCCGATCCGCGGCCTAGCAGCATCACCTCATGATCGAGAGCTGCAAGCCGTGCAACCATTTCCTCCGCCTCTCGCGAAGTTTTTGTGATCAATGCGACCGAACGATGGCCTTTGGCCCGAATTGCCCGGTAGAGGTCATGCACCGCACCCGGATTAAACGACTCTGCCCTGTGCACCTCCGGGACAGGTCCGCGGCGGACCACCGGTTCAACGAGCGGAAGCCCTGCAGCAATCCCACCAAGAACGCCGTTTGCGGCTTCCATGATCTCCGCGGTTGTCCGGTAGCTTTTCTGGAGGGTCCGGAAGGCTGCACGCGGAAACAGATCCCGGACCGTCTCCCAGTCCCTTACCGACCGGTAGGAATGGATGCCCTGGGCAAGATCCCCGACAATGGTGAACATGTCCGTATCAAGGGCATCACGGAGGGCGACCAGCTGGAAGGCACTATAATCCTGCGCTTCATCGATAAATACCGCACGCATTTTCCACGGTTCAGGAATTCCCTTCAGGCGGGCCTGCAGATAAAGAAGCGCCGCTAAGTCCTCGGTTTCCCATTGTCCGGCATGTGAGGTCCGGATGAAGGCCTCTCTTTCCCCTGCCGTCCATTCAGGTGCAGTTTTACGGATCAGTTCTTCGTCAGTGCACCAGTTGCGGTACAACTTCTTGATGTTGAAGGCTGAAAAGCGTTTCATATAGGCTGCGGCTGTTTTCTTACCTTCCTTCCCGATGGCCGGGAGCCGCTCATCACGTTCATCAATCAGCCGGGTTGTCTGTTCACGGCGCCTGCGGTCATCCCGGATACCGAACAGGGCCTTGTCGAGAGCCTGCTCATACCGGGCAGTAAGGGTATTCAGGATTTCTTTCCTCTTCCTGGCGGTCTCCGTCTTGAGGATCCCTGCAATCCGGTCAAGCCTCTTCTGCAAGGGCAGGTAACTGAATTCTTTAATGAACAATCTGCGGAGCCGTTCTTTTTTGATGATCCGGAATTTCTCGATATATACATCTTCAAACAGGTTCATCGTGTCCCGCTCAATGAGGGACACATAGCGGTCGAGTGCATCCCGGAAGCCAAGTGATCCTTTTAGCCGGGAAAGGAGGACCATCTCCCGGTTCATTTCACTACCTTCGGCGAGCAGTTCCAGCTTCCTGTCCGGGTCCGCTAACTTCAACTTTAGTCCGGTCGCCCCAAGCACAAATGTTTCAAAGGTGGTCTGCCTGATTTTGTCTACACCGAGTTCGGGGAGGACATCCCTGATATAGCCAATAAACAATTCACTCGGTGCAAGAATCATCAGCTTCTCAGGATGAAAGTGCGCGCCCATCGTATAGAGGAAATAAGAGATGCGATGGAGGGCAATTGTCGTTTTGCCGCTTCCCGCCGCCCCCTGGACGATGATCGGCCTTTTCAGGTTGGCCCGGATGATGTCATTCTGCTCCTTCTGGATCGTTGAGACGATTTCCGTCAGCCGGACATCGGCCTTGCCGGAAAGCGCCTCCTGCAGAAGTTCATCATTCGTTGTAAGATCGACATCCCGGATATCCTTGAGCTCACCACCTTCGATCTTGTACTGGCGCTTGGCAAACAGATAGCCGCTGTTTTCCTCACCGTTCACCACATAGGTGACATCCCCGATCCTTCCGTCATAGTAGACATTCGCGACCGGAGAACGCCAGTCCACGATGACAGGTTCTTGCGTCTCCCGATGGAATAGCGAGGTCTTGCCAATGTAGAGAAGTTCCGCCCCTTCTCCATCTTTTTTGAAATGGATCCTTGCAAAGTAAGGATTCTGAAGGACGCCTTCCAGCTCTTCCTGCCGGCCTGACGCCATCTCGAAAAATCGGGCGTTCGTCAGGATATTGATGTAGCTCAGACTGGAATCCAGATGTTCCAAATCCCCCATGGACCGACGGATATTCTCCCTGGATGCAGCGGCTTCCCGCTCGGTTTCACCGAGCAGCCGTTGCATATATTCTTTTGTGTATTCCAGCCGGTCCAATTCTTCAGCATAATCCGGATGATCACTCGCTGCCACCGCACTCCCCCCTTACATCCCTTTGTCACAGCAGAAAACAAGACAGCATTGTACCACTGCAGTCCGGCAGCTTCAAGCGGGTCTTCCTCAAACTTGCTCTGACCTCCTGTAGATCCCGCCATCGTCCGAACGCTCCATCATTCCGTAATCAACAAAAAATCTGCGGATCGTCGCAAAGTCCGGATAGGCCTGTTTTAGGATTTCATTCACTTCCCGCTCACTGTAGGCTCTTCCTTTTTCAAAGCGGCTTGCCAGGTGTTCAGCTACAATGAACTTCCTTTTCTCTTTAGAAGGAAAAACATCCAGTGGTCCGTGAGGCCCTTCCCGGAATAAATTCTTCAATGTCTGTTCGCGTTCTTTATCGGTTATGATAAAACTCATTTTACTCCCCCTTTATCACAGAGAACATTCAGCTCAGGCCATCCATAGACCCATTCCTCATGCAGGGCACCGCCAATTTCTATTTTCTCTTCTCCTATCCGGATCCCGCCCAAAGCCTCATAAAAATGGCATGAAGGATTATTCCGGAGTGCCCGAACGAGCAAGGAACGGAAACCCGCTTTTTTCAGAGCAATCGCAATCTGCCGGACAAGCTCACGGCCGGCACCCTTCCCCTGACATTCTTCAAGCAGATAAATGGCATACAGTTCTCCGTCATACTCCCGATAGTCCCCAGATCGCTCAGGTCCGCCATTTGCAAACCCGGCAACTTCCCCTTTATCTTCAGCAACAAATGCCTCAGTTTTTGAAATTCCTTTTCTCCACAGTTCCTCCCGCTCATCCGCCTTCATCGAATCCAGGTAATGATCGGACACGATTCCCCGGTAAGTTGTCTTCCAACTTCTTATATGGACTTCAGCCATTCCTCTTTCATCTCCTGCTTTCGCACGTCTGACAATCATTCCGCTCCCCCATTTAGCATCCGTCTTTAAACCTTTGGTTCCATGTTGTCAGGTTTACGCCCCCTGTGCAACATGAAAAAACCTGCCCGGTATGTGCCGGACAGGCTTGAACTTTACATTTCCTTTTCTGAACCAAGCTCCATCGCGATCACCATGACGATGATCATGACAATCATGAACGATACGATCATAAGCAGCATTTGCTCATCTCCTTACCAGTTAATAAAGCCTTTGGATCCCGGAGGTGCATCCTGGATCATATGGGTGATCGGGAACGTGTAGGCGAGGAGGATCAGGGCGACTGCGATGCCGATCCAGATCCACCAGTTTTCAAGCCATCTTGGTGTTGCCGAAGCATCGCTTTCCGCAATCGGAAATTCCGCATACAGGTCACCCTTTTCGGATCGCGGCTCGATCAGCCATAGCCGGAACACGATGACCATGAGCAGCATTGCTGAGAAGAACAGGATGATTCCGCCGAGGGCGAGTGTCGCCGTATTCGAGAAGAATCCGTCAAACCAGCCCAGCACTGTCGGATGATCGCTGTAATTGGAGTGCTGAGTGCGCCGCGGGGCACCGAGCAGGCCGAGAACGTGCTGTGCGGTGGACATGAAGAGCATACCGACCGACCAGGAAATGATCTGGACAAATGCGAGCTTCTTGGTCGTCTTTGTGAGCGTCCTTCCGGTCAGATAAGGGATCAGCCAGAATGAGATTCCCATGAACGTCATCGCAACCGGAGTTCCGACCGTGATATGGAAGTGACCGACGACCCAGAGTGTGTTATGGACCATTTCATTGAGCTGGAAACTGGTGTTGATAATTCCCCCTGCACCGCCCGGGATAAAGAATACCATCGCGATAAAGAGCGAGGTAAAGCGAATGTCGTTCCAAGGAAGTTTGGAGACCCATCCGAACAACCCTTTGGCCCCTTTTTGGCGACCGGAGATTTCAAAAGTCGCAAACAGCGAGAACGCGGTCATGAGCGTCGGAATAACGACCATGAAGGTCAGCGTGACCTGAAGGAACTTCCAGAAGTCAGCGACGCCCGGCTCGGTCAGCTGGTGGTGAAGGCCGACCGGAATGGAAAACAGGATAAAGAGCAGGAATGACAGGCGCGCCAGGGAATCACTGAACACTTTTGTTCCGAGCAGTTTCGGGACTACAAGGTACCAGGCCATATAGGCTGGAAGCAGCCAGAAGTAAACCAGCGGGTGCCCGAAAAACCAGAATAGTGTCCGGCTCAGTTCGACGTTGATCGTATCCACCCATCCGAATGCCCAAGGAATGTACATGAATACAACAGCGGCGACGACCCCGAGACAGGCGATGATCCACATGGCAAGTGTCGAGATAGTCATGAATGCGAACAGCGGGCTCATGACACCCGGATTGGCTTTGCGCCACTTTACGTAGTGGGCGATCAGCGCGAAACTTATGATCCAGGTACCGATGATCAAAAGGGCAAGAGAGACATAGAACCAGCCGCTCGCCTTAAGCGGTGCGTAAAACGTATAAAGAACACTTGCCCTGCCGGACAGGATTTCGATGGTTGCCCACACCGTACCTGCTGCGGCCACGAAAAATCCGATCCATGACCAGCGGGCCACTTTAGGACCAAAACTTCCGAGAGCCTTGCTCATCCCTGTGATCAGGAAGGCATAGATGAAGAATGTCGTGTAGATAAGTGCCAGAGTGACCCCGTGTACAGTCAGAACCTGATAATAGTCCAGCCAGGCAGGCAGTTGGATCATCTCATTGCGCATGAATACCTGTATCAGTCCGCAAAATGTTCCGATCAGGAATGCCGTATAAGCGAAACCGATATTCCAGAGTGCAAGTTTTCGTTCGGACGCTGCTGCCGCAGTTGTAACAGCAGATGATGTACGCCGGCCTGCCAGAGGTCCACGTTCAGAGTGTATAATCATTCCTCAACCACCTCGATTTCAGTATGCATGAAGTGATGGCCCGTGCCGCAATACTCATTGCACAGAATCAGAAACGTTCCCGGCTTCTTGAAGGTATATCTTTTTTCGTTGACCTGCCCCGGAACGACCATCATGTTCACTTTCGTGTTGGGAATCGTGAAGCTGTGGATGACGTCCTTGCTGGTCACTTTGAAGATGATTTCTTTACCGGCCGGAACTTTGATTTCCGAAGGCTCATATCCATAGGCCATGGCCTTGATCACCACTTCATAGGTATCTTCGTCGATCTGATGAACGCCCGGATCATCAAACGGAGCTGTCACATCAACTTTTTCAGGATCAATCTTCTCCATGCCGCCCGCAGGTGTCTGGCCCTGGGTAAAAGCCTGAACTCCGACGATACCGAGGAATACAGCGAGCATGGCGATTCCGAATATCAGCCAGATTTTCTCGAACTTGTGAAGATGCATTGTGTTCCTCCCCTTTCTTTAAAGTGCCACATACATGGCGTAGACCGCCGCCCACATCACGGCTATGAGAACCCCTACTACCAGCACACTGATCAGCGTGCCACGCAAATCCGCTTCGTGCGGGTTCTTATTTTTTTTCATCTCCAATCATCCTCCCGATCGGTTTCTATAGTCCTATCTTAAAATCCGGCACATCCCCGAACTGTGATAAACATCACAGGTTTTCCGTTGTTTTCAACGTTGCTGTAATAAAATAGACAAAAAGACCCCTGCCTTCTGCAATGCATCAGTCATTGCAAAAGGCCGGAGCCATTTGAAAAGCCCGCCTGCATTTCCCGCAGACGGGCTTGTTTCCTATATGGTGGCACGGCTACTCGATACTGCAGATTTCCACAGGGCAGTTTTCACAATGCATCGCATCACGCAGAAAACCGATATCGGTCAGTACAATCTTACCATTGTCCATCCGCAGCTTTCCGCTTTTCCTCAGTTCCGACAGCATGCGGTTGGCCACTTCGCGGGCCATCCCGCAGAAGTTGGCCAGTTCCTGGTTGGTCAGTTCCAGATCGATCAGGATACCGCCGCCTTCTGCCGGGACGCCGTAACTGTTGGACATCCGGATCAGTGTCGAATACAAGGCTCCCTTTTTCCCATGCAAGATGAGATCACGGAACTTGGACTGAGTCCGTTGCTGCAGGATCCCCATCCATTTCATGTAGGCGATCGAAAGCTCATGCTCCAAGTAAAGAAGTTCCTCCAGGCGTTCCTTTGGAATGGCCGTAACAATCGTAGCTTCCGTCGCCATCGCTTCCACTGTATAGAGGGACGGCGGGCAGAACGGCATGATTTCACCGATAAAGTCCCCTTCACCGCAAATCCGGAAAGTAATTTCACGTCCATCCGGTGTCACCTTGCCGATCCGCACTTTCCCCGACTCGACAAAGTAGAGCGTCTCCGCCTGCTCGCCCTCACGGAAAAGATAATCTTCTTTTGCGATTTTCTGGCTGCCCGCCGAGGCCTTCAGAATACCTGTCAATCCGTCGACGGCTGATAATGTGCGTTCCATCACGCCACTTCCTTTTATCCCTGAATCCGGTCAGGCTTTCCTGTAAGCGCGGCGCTCGGCATACTCTCCGCACGCCGGACACACTTTGATAACACTCTCACGTCCTCTGCGATACGTGCGCAGCAATGCGGTTTTCCTCTTGCAGATTCCGCATCTTTTCTTGAACAGTCCAAACAAAGTATTTCACACTCCCAAGTTCTGTTGAAGCGCGGTTATTCCCCGCTGACACTCAAGCTGATCCTGCCGTCTGCACCAAGACGAACCACTGTTCCGTCCGTCAGCCTTGCCTCCAGCGGGTGTATTTCGGCATTCTTTTTCGAAAAGTACCACTTCCGCCCGTCACGGACAAGAACAAAATAAGCGTCGCCCCGGCCGATGAAATTCAGGTCATCCAGTTCCAGGTCGGTTCCCCGCAATGGCAATCCTGCATCAAACAAGGTCTGGCCCGCTTCCTGAACCTGGTTGGTCACCAGGCCGACTTCGCTCACATTCAAGAACGAAGACCGGGAAACGTCGCCGTAGACATCTTTTCTCCTCCTGCCGATAAGCTCGACAATGTTGCCGGCCGGGTCCTCGAAATACATCGAGTCGGCATCGAATGCCCGGAAGTACACCTCGTCCACGCCGTCCTCCCAATTTAGGGGAACGCGGTCCTGGATCCAGTGTTTCAGCATCGAAAACTGATTGCCGGGGATGTTGATGGCAAAATGATAAAAGGCCGGCCGGTCCACGGCCGTAAATGTCATGTCAGTCGTACCAATCCTGACGGTAAAGCGGTCTTCTGCTCTTTCCGTGATTTCGAGCTCAAGAATATTGCCATAAAAACGCCGCATGGCGGCGAGCTGGTCTGTGTATAATGTCACCGACTTGAACAAAACGGTTCACCCCGCTTTTCATACTGTTTCCATTATAACACGGCGGGCATTCCCGAACTGCACTGCCGGCACTGCAGGAAATAGTTTTTTCCGGCCAGACATTTCCATTGCATCCCGAAGAGTTTTGCCCTATACTCTAAATACAAGCTGCATTGACCGTATTGATTATAAAGTTAAACCTTTGAGCTGAAATAGGGAGTTTAAAAACGAGATCGGAATGATAAGCTCCGGACCTTTTTCCGGAGACGTGCAGGAACATCTCTGATGACACCCACTTTGTGGAGTGATGGTTTTTAACTTTCTAATTTTCCTACGGCAAAGGCGGCTTCTTATTTTACACTTTACCGGCCAGTCCGTTCTACGGGCTGGCCTTTTTCATTTATTATCGAGCGAAAGGATGACGATGATGCTGAAACGGCTGTTGGTGAGCGGCTACAAACCCCACGAACTAGGGATATTCAATGACAAACACCCGGGAATCGCAGTAATCCGCCGGGCCATAACCGGCAGAATGCGGGCACTTCTGGAAGAAGGCCTTGAATGGGTGATCGTCAGCGGACAGCCAGGCGTGGAGACCTGGACTGCCGAAGCAGCATTCCAACTGCGTACTGAATATCCCGCACTTAAAGTCGCGGTCATCTCGCCATTTCTTGAGCAGGAGAAGAACTGGAACGAATCCAAAAAGATTGCCTATGAATCCATCCTTGAACAGGCGGATTTTACAACCGTGCTGATGAACCGGCCATATGAGGGCCCGTGGCAGTTTTCGGAGCGGGATAAGTTCCTCCTCCGGAATTCTGACGGCTTGCTTCTGGTCTATGACGAGGAAAATGAAGGCTCTCCAAAATGGTTGAGAAAGCTTGCCCTGCCCGCCGCTGAACAAGGCCATTATGAATTGCTGACCATTTCGGGCGAAGACCTCAACTTTGCCGCAGAAGAAATGCGGATGGAGGAAGAAGGCTGGTGAGTGACGCGCCATCCGCCAGACAAAGAAACCGCTCCGGCTGATTCCGGAGCGGTTTCTTGTTGCGGATCAAAGAACGAATTCTGTATTTACATAGACCAGTGTCCAATGGTCCGCATCGAGCAGATCTTCAATCTTGAGTTTTTCGCCGTGGCCGAGCCAGACATCCTCCCCCATTACCGCAACGACCATCGAACGCCCGCCGTTATGGAGGTTAAGATAGATATCCCCGATATTCGGCTGGATCTCCTGAGTGCGGGACAGTTGCGCTGCCAGCTTTGCATCTTCGGCAACTTGGGATTCCGTTACTTTGGAAAGGTCTTGGTAGGCAATGTTCCGGCTGCCTTCTTCAAGACCTTCCCTGAGGACGACAAATTCTTTGCGCTTGATCGGATTCTGCCGCGCCGTGACTACTGTCCTGCCCTCAATCTGTTCCACCTTCTCAAATTCATTGAGACCATAATGACTCATCGGTTCAGGGTCAGGTTTCGTGACCAGGATATATCCGTCGATTTCAGGCTCGAGGTCTTCACGGATGGTGTACCATTTTCCCATTAACATAAATGCATCCATATGACGCAGTTTATGAAGAGTGATTTCTTCCGCCTTGCTCGTCACCTGTTCCATATCCTTGACACGGTACATGTGCACAGATTTTTTTGCCAGCGGGTTAATCGTATAGACTTTGTGCAGTTCATTGTTGTAATAAACAAACTGTCCTTTCCGTACCTGAAGTAATTTCACTTCGTGTACCTCCCTCCTGCAGACTCTTGTTCCATCTTAAGGGATTAAGGGACGGGTGTCCATGGAGCCGCATAGTTTTTTTGCTTAGCCGACTGTTTTACTGCCAAATTCTTTTCCTGACTTTTCTTTCAGAGCCGCAAGCATCGACAATTCCCTGAGATCCCGTTCACTCATCCCGGATAGCCGGACTGTAATTTCTTCTATCAGCCTTTCCCGTCCTCCCTGTTTCCCATACCTCTCTTGTTCTGAACGGATAAAGGATTCCACTAATCCGTCCACTCCCGGACTGTCTGTTTCACCGAAAGCAGCATGTTCGGGAGTATTGATTCTTTTTTCGCCGGTTCCCGTGTTACTGCCGGTCAGCAAATTCTCTGCCGATACATCAAATCGCTCGCAGATGGTTACAATCCAACTGGCCGAAGGAGCACTTTTTCCTTCTTCCCAATGTTTGATCCGACTCGCGGACGTTCCGATTTCTTTTCCGAAAGCCAACATTGACAGGCCCTGTTGTTCACGGAGTTTCCTCAGCCGGCTGCCGAATGCTTTCTGATTCCATGCCATAGGGGTCCCTCCTCATCTATTCCCCATCATAGCACAGCTTAACTTATTCAATAAATACGGCAACGAATTTTCTTTTTTCATTATTCCAATCCGGCCTTCTTCTTCTTTTTCACTGGTGAAGCCATTCGAAACCTCCCGAATTTAGTCGAATTTAACTGATGTTTCTGATATCCGGTGGTACAATTAAATCACTCCACAGAAAAGAGGTGTTGTGCTTGCAACAGCATTATTTCCTTGGCATCCGGATTCCTTCAGATGTGCAGCCGCTTGCCGAAAAGTACATGGAGCTTCACATGCTGCCGGATCGTTATAAAGTGGTTACTCATCAGGACGACCTGCACATCACGCTATTTTACCTGGGTGCATGTGATGAACATAAAATTTCGAAACTGGTTACAAAACTGCGTTCTGTTGCGGCGGAGCATCAGCCATTTTCCATACAAGTGGACGGTTTCAATTTTTTTGGCCCGTCTACCGGTCCGCGTGTCACCTACCTGTCGGTTACAAAGAACCTGATGCTGGACCGGCTTCAGAAATCCATCTCAGATGCTGTCAAGTCTGTGACCGGCCTTCCTTCGTCCGACCGCTTTGTCCCCCATATTACCATCGCGAAAAAACGGAAGACCGACGAGCGTCTTGATCTTTCCCCAGATCTGTTCAATCCTCATACGATTCAGGTTGATCACTTCCATCTTTTTGCCATCCACCCTCAGCAGCTGCCGAAATACAAACCGATTGCTTCCTTTCAGTTTGGGCATGACTGTTAAAGAACGGATTCCGTGCCGTTCTTTTTATCATGGTACTTGTCATTAAGCAGTACATTGGAATATACTGTCTCTAAGTACTTATCTTTGAGCAGTACTATTGAATGGGAAGGTGACACATGAATATTCAATTTAAAAAAGGGGTGCTCAATCTTTGTGTTCTTGCATTGCTTGACGGCCAGGATCGCTATGGCTATGAGCTTGTCCAGATGATTTCCAGGAGGATCGAAGTTTCGGAAGGCTCTGTGTACACTCTGCTTAGAAGACTGACCAAAGAAGGGTTTTTCGAGACCTATCTGAAAGAATCCAATGAAGGGCCGCCGAGAAAATATTATCGGCTGACTCAGTCGGGCCAGGATTATCTGCAAGATCTGCTTGCCGAATGGCGAGAATTCACCGAAAATGTCAACGAACTGATCGGAGGGGATGGGAAAGATGAATAAGGAACAATTTCTGCTTGCACTGGAGGAAGAACTGGCTGTATTGCCTAAAGATGAGAAAGAGGACGTCCTCGGTGATCTTGATGAGTACTTTGATGAAGGGGTACGCGACGGCAAGAGCGAGGAGGAAATTTCAGTATCTCTCGGCTCCCCCGCGGCCATCGCTTCTGACATTCTGAGTGCGTATCCGGAATTCACGGAAACGGAAAGGCCTGCTGCCCCCAGCAGCAGGCAACGGGATGACTATGAACTGATCGAGATTCCTGACGGGCACTTTACTGCCGCTGAAGTCATGACCGAAACTGGTGCTGTACGTCTCATACCGTCAACTGATTCTGTCACCCGAATCGAGCTGATCGGAGAAAAGAAAGGTTTAAAGTTCGATGCCGATATTAGTGATGCAAAGCTGAGCATTACTCTGGTTGGACGGCGCACCATCAGAAGCTGGTTCAGCTTCGGTTCCACCCCGACGTTCCGGATGGTGATCCATTTACCTAAGAAACTGTATGACTCTATCTTGGCCAGAACGGAAAACGGGTCGATTTCTGCCGAACAGCAACTGGCCCGACAGTTTGCAGCCCGTTCTGATAATGGCAGGATCACCATCAGGGAATGCGCCTTTCGCGAGATCGATGCGAAGTCCGATAACGGACGCATTGAAATAAACAAGACCGAATCAGATACAATCAAGTGCGAGACGGACAACGGACGCATTGAGATGTTCCGTGTCCGGTCCGGCCGGCTCCGCGCAGAAACTGATAACGGACGAATCGTCATGGAAAACGTGGAAGGAGCAATTACCGGAAGGACGGATAATGGACGCATTGAACTTTCCGTAGACCGCATCGGTGATTCGGTCGACCTGAAAACGGACAATGGCAGTATCACTGTCTCCACAATGGCTAAACCGACTGATGCCTTGATCAGGACGAGAACCGACAATGGACAAGTGGATATTTTCGGAGTGCGCACGAAAGAGGCACTCTACGGGGATGGCAGCATTCCGGTTAAACTTGAATCCGATAATGGAAGAATCACAGTGAAGCAGCAGTAAGCGATTTAATAGCGAACATAAACATGGGCCAGTCCTGAGCAGGTTGCTCTCAGGACTGGCCCTTTTTTAATACCCACGCTGTTGCCTGGCATAGTTTTCTTCGTTTTTCTCCCGGTAAGCCTGAATCAACTCATCCGCGGTGAAACCGAGCGTCTCTGCAATTGCTCTATAAAGGATCCAGACCGATTCGTACGAAGCCCTGTCCTGCCGCTTTCCGAAATCCAGAACTGCGCGCTGCGTCCGGAGAAACAGCTCCGTCAGGTCTCCATCCTCCTCCCCCTCAGGCCATTGCTTGAGATCATCCATCCCCTTCAGGATGCCAAGAGACAGCAAGAAATGGATTGAGTCAACGTACTCTTCGATCAGCACCGGTTTGGTAGATGGGCCTTTCTGGCTCCAGAACTTAAAGCATCTCGTCTCATTGGCCAGCTCCGCAAGTTCAACGGTCAGGGCGAGCAGTTTCTCCCTAAAAACTTCCCGCTCGACACCATTGTTCTCTTCAATATACACATCCAGCTGTTTCTGCATCATAAATAGTTCAGTCAATTCCACATTGTCACTTCCAATCAGAAAAAAATCATGTTTCATGAAACCTTTATGCGTTTCAATCGTATAGGAGGGTACCAGTATGTGCAAGGGAGGCACCGCCATGGCCTTGATTATCCGAATGATCGTGATAGCCATCATCGTATACCTTTTCTACCGGGGCATCCGGTACCTCACCGACCCAAAAAGAAAATTGGACGAAGCCTTTGAGCAGGAACGCTACTACTTCTATGACGATGTGAAAAATGTCCGGAAAAATTTCTTTATCACTTACAAAGGCGCTCTTTTCGAAGGTGAGAAATACATGGGGACGACCGACCGTTCATTTGAAGTGGTCTCCATCTTTGTATGGGTCAAAGACGAAGCCTCCCTACAGGGCTTTAACCGGGACGATTTTATCTTTCTCGAGAAAGAAATCCGGATGAGCTATCCGGATGCGGAAATCAATTGGAAGAATCCAATCGAACAGCTGATGAAAAAAGGCGGAACCGCGTGATGCGGTCCGCCCTTTTTGTATTTATCCGGCTTGGCTTGTCCCGGCCAGATATAGAACTGCTGCCAGATCAAGAATGGCCAGCATCAGAAAGCCGACTCGGAATGAGGTATGCTTCGTCTTATGACGGAATGTCTGCATTCCCGCATAGGCCCCCACCCCTCCGCCAAGGATGGCAATAATCCAAAGTGTCCGCTCCGGGACGCGCCAGCCACCGTTTTTCGCCTGCCTCTTGTCATAACCCATCATGAAAAAGCTGTAGACAGATAAAATCACAATCCAGCCGATCAGCACGTCTTCCATGGCGCTTCCCCCAGTTATGCAAAAAGACCGGCGAACGATTCGCCGGTCTGTTCACTGAATTAGTTGTTGACTGCTTTTTTCGCAGCTTCTGCAAGCTGTGCGAATGCTTTCTCGTCAGTGATGGCGAGGTCAGCGAGCATCTTGCGGTTTACATCGATGCCGGCAACTTTGAGGCCGTGCATGAGCTTGCTGTAAGACAGGCCGTTCAGGCGTGCAGCAGCATTGATCCGTGCGATCCACAGTTTGCGGAAGTCACGTTTTTTCTGACGACGGTCACGGTATGCATATTGCAGGGACTTCATGACCTGTTGGTTTGCTGTTTTGTAGAGTGTGTGCTTCGAGCCGTAGTAGCCCTTGGCAAGTTTGAGAACACGATTACGACGCTTGCGCGTTACTGTTCCGCCTTTTACGCGTGGCATTGGATTTCCCTCCTGATGTTGATTCGATTTCTATAATCGGAATTATTTCATGTAAGTGAGCATTTGCTTGATGCGCTTGAAATCGCCTTTGGAAACGACAGCAGCTTTGCGGAGATGACGCTTTTGCTTAGTCGATTTGTTGGCGAATAAGTGGCTTGTATAAGCACGGCCGCGCTTGAGTTTGCCGGAACCGGTGCGCTTGAAGCGCTTAGCGGAACCTTTGTGTGTTTTCATTTTAGGCATGGTCGGTATCCTCCTAGTCCTTTGCGTAGATTATTTCTTTTCTTCGATCGGGGCCATCATAAGGAACATGCTCCGGCCATCCATTTTTGGTCTTTGTTCGACCGTTCCGACTTCCTTGCAGGCTTCAGCAAAACGTTCGAGAACGCGCTGGCCGATCTCCTTGTGGGTGATCGCACGGCCGCGGAAGCGGATGGAAGCTTTCACTTTGTCCCCTTTTTCAAGGAACTTGATTGCGTTTCGAAGCTTGGTCTGGAAGTCATGCTCGTCAATGGATGGGCTCAGCCGCACTTCTTTGACACTGATGACTTTCTGATTTTTGCGCGCTTCCCGTTCTTTCTTCTGCTGTTCGAACTTGAACTTCCCATAGTCCATGATCCGGGCTACTGGCGGTTTTGCGTTCGGTGCGACAAGAACGAGATCCAAGTTTGCACGCGTCGCGATTTCCATCGCTTCATTCCGTGTTTTGACGCCCAGCTGTTCACCGTTTTGGTCGATGATGCGGAGCTCCCGGGCACGGATGCCATCGTTTACAAATTTGTCTCGGTTATCTCTGCTAATCGTAAGCCACCTCCGTGTAGTAATTCGCGAATACATGGTTTGGGCAGGCTCGCGGGGATGGTCCCCGTGGCCAATCCGAAAGAAAAACGGGTGGACCGAGGTCCACCCGCCGCATATGTGACCGCGCCAAGAGGCACGGGACGTCACAATGGTGCAAACCTGCCAACAGCCGAAGCGTCGATCAGGTGAGAAGCGGGCAGCTCCTTCTTCTACCACAAACTGTATTCCTTAACCTAATCAATAATAGCCTATGCAACACGGCTTGTCAATGATTATGTTGGAGAATCATGTTTTGGGACAGTATTGATTATGGAGCGTGGTTGATTTCCGCTCCGGGCGGACGCTTTCCGCGGGCGGGCGCCGAGCCCCGCGACTGCGTCTCCCGGGTCTCGCCTGTCCGGCTTTTCCCGCAGGAGCATTCCTGTCAGGATGCTTTGGCCCTATTGATGCAAAAAGAGCCTCCTTGGTATGATGCGGGGTGTCAAGGCTACGACAACTTGACCCCTAAATAACCAAGGAGGACTCGAAATGAATTCTAGAGCGAATCAAAGGATTAATCAAGTCACTGAAAAAACCTTGGTCGTCGGTATTGATATTGCGAAGCGTAAACATTGCGCCTCCTTTGTCGATGAACGCGGACGGCTGCTTGTGAATGCCTTCCCGATTAATCAAACCCAAAATGGCTTCGAAGCACTTTACCAATCCATTCTGGAAGGCATGGAGAATCACAACAAATCAGAAGTGATTGTCGGTGTCGAGCCGACTGGCCATTACTGGCTGAACCTTGCGTACTTCTTGGAAGGTCGGGGAATCCCGCTGGTTGTCGTCAATCCAAGCCATGTCAAACAGGTAAAGGAACTGGATGACAATCTCCAAACGAAGAACGACAAGAAAGACTCGGTCACCATTGCCCGTCTTATGAAGGATGGACGGTTCTCCAAACCGAAACTCCTAAGGGAGCTCGAGGCGGAAATCCGGTCCGCTTATAACCTTCGAGAATCTCTGATTCAGGCTAGGACCGATTTGAAGAACAACCTGCATCGCTGGGTCGATAAACATTTCCCCGAGTTATTTCTTGTCTTCAAAGATTTTTCGGCGATGATGCTTGCCGTACTGGAAGAAGGACTACTGCCTACTGAAATCGCCAGTATGGAGCCTGAAGAATTAGCCAACCTTTGTGCATCGGGCGGCAGAATGAAACAGCGACGTCCTAAGAAGGCGAAAGAGCTGGTTCAAGTGGCCCGGAATTCTATTGGAATCAGCCAAGCCCCGGACGGGGCGAAACGGGAGATTGGCTCCCTCATGCGACGCTATCGGCTTATCGAAGAAGAAATTATCTTTACCGATGAAGCGCTCAATGAACTCACCCGACAAACAGCCGAATTTGAATACATCTCCTCTGTCCCGGGTCTTGGAGAAATGACGGTCGCCGGCATCCTGTCCGAAGTCGGGAGCCTCACCGATTATGAGAGTCCACGCCAGCTAATCAAGTTAGCGGGACTCACGCTTCGGGAGAACTCTTCTGGCATGCATAAAGGTCAGAAGCGTATTTCTAAGCGCGGACGTCGCCGTCTGAGGACTCTGCTATATAAAGCAATCCTACCTTTGATCCGCAACAACGAAGCATTCAAATTGTTGTACGAGCACTATACAACCCGGCCTGAGAACCCCCTGAAGGGCAAGCAGGCGATAACAGTTCTAAGCACCAAGCTGCTTAAGATTCTACACGGCCTGTGCACAAAACAAGTGCACTTCGATTCCGGACGGATGATCCGTGATCTGACCTGTCTCCGGACAGCTTAGTAAGCGCTTTTAACATTCCATTCAATTAACCGTCAAGTATAGATCCATCATCATGACACGGAGAAGCCGGCACAAGCGGCGTACATTGGGCCCCGAGCCCCAGCAGGAGCATATCGCCGGCCTCCGCCTTATGAAAAGACCGGACGAAGGAATGTCAGCGCCAGACGCTAAGAGACATGGGAGGGTCAGTCGTCATAAGCGTAGCGGAGCTCCACAGTGCATGCCATATTAATTACCAGTTCGTGGAACTGGCAGCGCAGCGCAGGAATTGACTTACAGTCTTTTGAATGACTTGTAATATCAAGGCGCAAAGAATGTTAGGTTATCAATGAAAAAACTTTTTAAGGCGTCGGAAGCACCCGAAACCCTTGATATTACCGTGTTTTCCCGAGGGAGTCGCCGCCCTACGCTACAATCAACCATTATAGGTAGTACTGATCATAGTTATTAACTTCCCCATCGGGATTGGCGCGAATTTCATCTCGCGCCGACACAACATATCGGAGCGGAATGAAGTGTAGGTGACCGATGCGGTAGGCGACGCCGTAAGATTGGCCGGGAACGAAGTGACTTAGGGCCATGCTTACGGCCAAAGCCATCCGCCGGCACCGGAACGTCGCACATCATCGGGCCACCTCATTTGGAGCATTCCATTAATATTACTTCTTCCCGTCCACTTCCTCGCGGAGTTTGGCGATGAAGTCATTGAGCGGAATAGATTCGGATTTTTGTTCGCCGTATTTCCGGACGTTGACTTCGCCGGATTCGGCTTCTTTGTCGCCGAGGACGAGCATGTACGGGATTTTCTGTGTTTGGGCTTCGCGGATCTTGTAGCCGAGTTTTTCGTCACGGCTGTCCACATCTACGCGCAGGCCCTCTGCCTGGAGAGCTTCGCGGACTTTTTCTGCATAGTCATGGTGGACTTCCGGAGATACCGGAATGATTTCCACCTGGACCGGTGCGAGCCACGTCGGGAACGCCCCTTTGTATTCTTCGATAAGGAATGCTACAAATCGTTCCATGGTCGAGACGACACCGCGGTGGATGACGACCGGGCGATGCTGCTTGCCGTCGCTGCCGATGTAGTTCAGGTCAAATCGCTCAGGCAGGAGGAAGTCCAGCTGGACAGTAGAAAGCGTCTCTTCCTTGCCGATGGCTGTCTTAACCTGGACATCGAGCTTCGGACCATAGAACGCCGCTTCCCCTTCCGCTTCGTAGTAGTCGAGGCCGAGGTCGTCCATCGCTTCCTTCAGCATGCTCTGTGCTTTTTCCCACATTTCATCGTCATCGAAATACTTTTCCGTGTCAGCCGGATCGCGGTAGGACAGGCGGAACGAATAATCGTTGAGGTTAAAGTCTTTGTAGACATCCATCACCAGCTCGACAACGCGCTTGAATTCGTCCTTGATCTGGTCCGGACGGACGAAGATATGGGCATCGTTCAGTGTCATGCCGCGGACGCGCTGCAGGCCGGACAGGGCTCCGGACATTTCATACCGGTGCATGAGCCCGAGTTCGGCGATTCGGATCGGCAGGTCACGGTAGGAGTGGATGCCGTTCTTGAAGATCATCATATGGTGCGGGCAGTTCATCGGGCGCAGGACAAGTTCCTCATTGTCTGCCTGCATCGGAGGGAACATGTCGTCCTGGTAGTGCTGCCAGTGGCCGGATGTCTTGTAGAGTTCCACGTTTGCCATCACCGGTGTGTAGACGTGATCGTAGCCCAGCTTCTCCTCCTTGTCGACGATATAGCGTTCGACAAGACGGCGGATCGTCGCGCCTTTCGGGAGCCACATAGGAAGTCCCTGACCGACAAGCTGATTCGTCATGAACAGATCGAGTTCTTTGCCGATCTTGCGGTGGTCGCGCTCACGTGCTTCCTCGAGCAGGCGAAGGTGTTCTTGCAGGTCTTCCTTCTTGAAGAACGCCGTTCCATAGATGCGCTGGAGCATCTTGTTGTCGGAGTCACCGCGCCAGTAAGCGCCGGCAGTGCTGAGCAGCTTGAACTCCTTCAGCTTGCCGGTGGACGGTACGTGGACGCCGCGGCAGAGGTCGAAGAATTCACCTTGATGATAAATCGTCACTTTTTCATCTTCAGGAATCGCGTCGAGCAGTTCCAGCTTATATTCATCGCCGATTTCCTCATAGATTTTCCGGGCTTCGTCACGAGTGACCTCTTTCCGGATAATTTCAAGGTTTTCATTGATGATTTTCTTCATTTCTTTCTCGATGGCGGCAAAGTCTTCCGCGCGGAGCGGTTCAGGCGAATCGAAGTCATAGTAGAATCCGCTTTCGATGACCGGCCCAATGCCGAGTTTTACATCTTTGAACAGACGTTTTACCGCCTGGGCGAGCAAGTGTGCAGAACTGTGGCGGAGAATCTCCAGTGCTTCCGGTGAATCCTGCGTGATAATTTCGATGTCGCCGTCTTCCGTGATGGGTGTGCGGAAGTCGATCAGCCGACCGCTCAGTTTGCCGGCCAGCGCTTTTTTGCGCAGCCCGGGGCTGATCGACTGGGCCACGTCCTCTGTTGTACTGCCGGATACGAATTCCTTCACCGCACCGTCCGGGAATGTCAATTTAATCTGTTCTGCCATGTCGGTAGTCTCCCTTCATTCTTCAAAAAGTACGCAAAAAAGCCCCGTCCCAAAAAGGGACGAGGCCTGCTCGCGGTTCCACCCTTCTTCCTGCCGGCAATGACGACCATGCCGGAGAAGCTCTGCATCGGATAACGGACCGGAGGCCGGCTCGGGCTAGCCCGGTTTGCCGGGTTCACCTTCGCTGCTTTGGGGTGGTCGATCCGATGCCGCGCCATCGGGGGCTCTCAGCCTAAGGCCCCGTTCTCTGTCTGGCCGGACAACCGTTCGTTGTCCCCGTCATTGCATTTGGAAGAAGTATTGAATTCATCATACGCAATACTTGCGGACTTTGCAACAGTGATTCTCACGTATCCGTTTAAGCGGAAAAATAAGCCGCTCAACTGCGGTCGCGCCGGTTTTCTCCGTCCAGGCGGACAGGTACGGTCATCGCGCGGATCCGCTCCATGATGCGGCCCGCCTTGACGACTTCTTTGTCCCCCCGCTGTGTGTACGACAGGTGGGTCTCCATCTCTTTGTAGTCAAAATTGGACGTAAAGAAAGTAGGGAGCTTTTCAGCCATCCGGTGATGCAGGATTGTCGCCAGCACCTCATCCCGTGTCCAGGCAGTGAGTGTCTCCGCACCGAGATCATCGAGCATGAGGACCGGTGCCCGTTTGACGAAGTCGATCTTCTCGTTCAGCGACTGATCCTGGATCGACTGTTTCAGCTCGCGCAGGAACTCCGGTACAAACACGAGGACCGACGCAACATGGCGCTTTGCCAATTCACCCGCGACCGCTCCAAGCAGATATGATTTGCCCGTTCCGAACGGGCCGTGGATATAGAGGCCCTGCGCCGGCAATTCCCCTGTCCGGTCGAGCTTGTCCAGGAATTCAGAAACCAGCTCCACCGCACCCAGCCGGCTCTCCCCTTTGGCGATGTCAAAATCGCGTATATCAAGGTTAAGCATGTCCTTCGGCATATGCATGCTCCGGATCATGGAAGATACGCGGCGACGTTCCATATCTGCAGTTTTCCTTTTACACATCACGTAATCGACGCCGATGGATCCGCGTTCGATAACAAGCTTCGGCTCATAGCCTTTCATCATATTGACACAGGATTCCAGGCTTTCGCATTTGCCGCAGTCGTGGGATTGGGAAGTGTATTCGTAAAGCTTACCCATTCCGCGGTTGACCATATCCCTGTCCACTTCCCCTGCATGCTGCTCCAAAAAAGACTGGACGCCGGGATGATCCAGGACTTCAGATCGCAACTCCGAATATCGTTCGGCGAATGTCGGTGCATTGACTATTCGCTTAAGTGTGTTGCGGATTGGTTCCATTTCAGTTGACACCGCCTTTCGTCATGCCGAATTTCTCCATAAGCCGGAGCCTTCTTGCTTCCACATCAGGATCCGCCTTGCTTTTTTCCGGAGCTTTTTGTTCTTCCGGTTTTTGGTCTTTCCGGTAGAACCAGTCCGGCACCGCTTCGGTTTTCGCACCGGGCTTTCTCGTCCGCTGTGTTCCTGAGCCTTCCTGCTGCCATTTCATATACTTGTCATGTTCGGTCCGGGCGAGTACCAATGCGTCTCTGACATTATCGACTTTCTTCGCCATCCAGTGCGAGGCGATCCGTTCGACATAATTGTTGGTCAGTTTTCCGTCGTTGCGCAAAAGGACATACTGAAGAAGGACATTAACGACGCCTGCCGGCAGGTTATGCTCCAGCACAAGTTTTTGTGCGAGTTTTACATCGACCTGCATCGGCTCCCGTCCCCCGTTGATATCTTTCAGCATCTCGACCGGCGGGCAGGTTTCCAGGTATTGGATCAGTTCATCTTCTTTCGTCGCGGGCTCAGTTGGACTCCCCTGCTTTACGGATGACGGGATGATTTTTGTGATCTTCGGTGCTGAGCTCGACCGCGAGAGCTTATAGAAATCGGCGGCTGCCCGCTTCATCCGGTCTTCCGTCAGGTTTCCGTCCGCATCAATGGCGAGCAGCACAACCTGTTGCATATCGAGCGGTGACAGGCCATACAAAAAGGCAATGCGGACAATCATCTCCTTGATTGCCGGCGTGAAAGCCTTCCTCGGCACCAGCTGGGCTGACAATCCCTCCATCATGAGGGCAAAGTCAAACGGATATCCGCTGAAAGCGAGCTTTCGTGCCCTTTGGTCCGAATCGTATGTATCATTGTCTTCCTCCATGGCACCTGCTTTGACGGATTTGTACACCTCAGGAAATGATCTTGACACCTCTTCATACCCATCGGGTACGGCCGGGTTCAGGAAACGGCTGCGAAGGCGCTTATATGTCTGTGCCCCGACTTTGCCGAATAGGAACATCGACAGAATCGGGTCATGGAAGAAGGTGTCGGGATCCAGAGGAGGTGTCAGTTCATAGATGAAGGCACGTCCTTCCCCCTCCTGTTTCCGATAGGTCTTCAGCAGCCCGATCCCTTCCAATGAAAGCCTCGCTTCGAATACAGATCCGATCGGCATATCCAATAGGTTCAGGAGGTGGTAGTGGGTGGACTCGACAGTCCCTTCACGCTCTGCTTCTCCCCACAGGGCAAAGAAGACCGCCATCGCTCCGTGCCCGATCAGCGGCTGGTAGAGGGCGGTGAGGATCTGGCGGTCAAAATCGGAAAATGGATAAGGAAGCCGGACACAATAAACATCCGACGGCTGCAGTTCTTTATAAAGCGGGGTCATATTCCCATCCTTTCTTTCCATGGGCGGATCAGTCTTCTTCTTTCTTAAGGAGATCCTTTAATTCGTCGATAAAGACATTGATGTCCTTAAACTGCCGGTAAACGGAGGCAAAGCGCACATAGGCGACATCATCGATCTTAACGAGGCGCTCCATCACCCTCTCACCGACATCCTCCGATTTCACTTCGGCATTCCCGTGGTGCCGCAATTCCTTCTCGATGGAAAAGACGAGATCTTCCAGAACGTCCAGCGGGACCGGCCTTTTTTCACAGGCCCGTATCAATCCCCTCAATACTTTTTCACGGCTGAACTCTTCTCTGGATCCGTCTTTTTTCACGACGATCAAAGGCATCTCTTCAACTTTTTCAAATGTGGTGAACCGGAAACTGCAATCCTCGCATTCCCTGCGTCGCCGGATCGCCTTGCTCTCGTCCACCGGCCGGGAATCGACGACTCGCGTCCCGTTATGCTGACAGGCCGGGCACTTCATCGGCATCCCCGCTTTCTTAGTTAATTCGTATTGTCCAGTCCCCTCTGGCGGCCGGACATGATCAGTTCATTATATTATAGCAGAGTTCTGCTATCCGCTGAACGGGTTTGTGCAAGCCATGATGATGCCTCAGCACAATATAAAAAAGCAGAAGCCTTTGCCTCTGCTTTGAATGTTTCGGTAGTTAAGAGATCACGCTGTGACCGTGACAGCTGTCTTGCCTGCTGTGACAGGCCCCATGCCTCTCGGCAATTCGGCCATCTGACGGTTCTTTGCCCCGAGCGCATCTGCAATATACCCTGCCGCAACTGTCGGATCAAGATCTCCGCACGTGTAAACGTCGATGCTGGCGTAGCCATGCTCAGGAAAGCTGTGGATCGTGAGATGTGATTCCGAAATAATGACGACACCGCTGACACCCTGTGGCGCAAATTTGTGGAACGCGACTTCACGCACTTCCGCACCCGAACGCAATGCGGCTTCTACAAATGTCTGCTCGATATAAGGCATGTCATTCAACTTGTCGAATTCGCACTCCCAAAGTTCAGCAATTACATGACGACCCATTGTTTCCATGGTTCGTCCCCCCTTCTCCAATAAATGATTGCCGGTTTGCCGGCAACGGGCAACCACGGGGGAAAGTTAGTCCGATGAGGTCCTAACCCTTTAAGCTGCCCAGCGTGAACTTTGAGGTTCACGGGATAATTATATGATGGCAACACCACGAACGCAACTATTAATTCATTTGTAAATGCTGCCCGTTCATACATTGTTGGTCTCTGGATGACGGATGAAAAAACCCGGGCGTTGGCCCGGGTTCGTTTATTATGCCTTAACTTTCGCGCCGATTCCGACCGCAACTTTCCTAGTCAGGTCAACGACTCGGGCAGAGTAGCCCCACTCGTTATCATACCATGCGAGGACTTTGACTTTCCGGTCTCCCATGACCATTGTTGTAAGGCCGTCGATTGTAGCGGAGTGTGCATCTGTCTTGAAATCACTGGAGACGAGCGGCTCTGTCGTAAAGCCGAGGATCCCCTTCATCGGACCTTCTGCAGCACGGATGAACGCATCATTGATTTCTTCCACAGACACGTCACGGTTAAGATCGACAACTAGATCGACAAGCGAAACATTCGGAGTCGGGACCCGGAGCGCCATGCCGTGCAGCTTGCCCTTCAGCTCAGGCAAAACGAGCGAGAGCGCTTTTGCGGCGCCTGTGGACGTCGGGATGATTGATTCCGCAGCAGCACGCGCGCGGCGGAGATCTTTGTGCGGGTTGTCGATATTGTTCTGGTCATTTGTGTAGGCATGCACAGTAGTCATCAGACCGCTGTCAATACCGAATTCGTCATTCAATACTTTGGCGACCGGTGCGAGACAGTTTGTCGTGCAGCTCGCGTTGGAAATGACATCATGCCGGTCAAGGTCAAGCAGCTCGTCGTTTACACCCATGACGATTGTGACATCCTCATTCTTGCCGGGAGCTGTCAGGATGACTTTCTTGGCGCCCGCTTCCAGATGGAGGGCCGCTTTATCCCGGGAGTTAAACTTACCTGTCGCTTCGATGACAATGTCGACACCGAGCTCTTTCCACGGAAGTTTTGCAGGGTCGCGCTCAGCAATGAGCTGAACCCTCTTGCCGTTGACGACAAGAGCATCTTCCTCGGTCAGGACATTTCCTTCGAACTTCCCGTGGATGGTGTCATATTTCAAAAGGTGTGCAAGGGTTTCAGGTGGGTAGCTGGCATTGACCGCCACAATATTCAGTCCGTCCTCCTGTATTGCCTGACGGAATACCATACGGCCGATCCGGCCGAAACCATTGATCGCGATTGAAGGGTTCATGGGTGGGCCTCCTGTAACTGTGTTATACTCTTTTTCTTTAATTCGTAATTAGTATATCACATTCGAAGAAAAAAGCACCCACAATTGTCATGATTCGAGAAGTTTCATAATTCAGGAAGATTCTCGCTCATGGAGCAGCGTTCCATGAATCCAGAATCTGTTCAAGTTGCTTTTCCGACTCCCCGATTGTCCCATTGTTGTAGATGACTGCGTCCGCTCCGCGCTCTTTTTCGGATATCGGGAGCTGGGAAGAAATCCGTGCCCTGGCATCTTTCTCAGTGAACCCGTCACGCTCCATCAGCCGTTTCAGCTGTGTTTCTTCACTGACCGACACAACGAGTATCTTGTCCGCATAATGCTGGAGCCTGCTTTCAAAAAGGAGTGGAATGTCCATCACCACAGTGCGGGCTCCATTCTCGAAGTGTCTGTCGCGCTGCCGGAGCATTTCCTGCCGGATCGCGGGATGCACGATATCATTCAACTTTTTCCGTTCTGAAGGATCGTTGAAAATCCGTTCTCCCACCGCAGCTCTGTCCATCGTCCCGTCTTCGAGGATCACCCCGTCTCCGAACGCCTGACGGATCTCTTCAAGTGCCGGCTGTCCCGGCTCGACGACAAACCTTGCGACCAGGTCCGCATCCACAATTGGGAATCCCCTCTCCCGGAGCATTTTGGAGACTGTGCTTTTGCCGCTTGCGATACTTCCGGTCAATCCGATAATCATCGTTACACCTCTTTCAATGCTGGCATTTCGGGCAATAAACCGATGTCCGTCCCCCGATTGTCATCCGCTTGGTTTCGGCACCGCAGCCGGGACAGTTTTTCCTCCCGTACATGCGCAGCCTTTCTTGCATGTTTCCCGCTTCGCCGTTGATATTCCGGTAATCGGAGATGGAACTGCCACCTGCCTCGATGGCCTCCGCAAGCACCTTTTGTATTTCATGGAACAAGCTCTCCAGACGGAGCATGCTGATCCTGCCCGTTTTACGGCCAGGATGGATCCCGGTGCGGAACAGCGCTTCTGTTGCATAAATGTTCCCGCAGCCCGAAATCACTTTCCCATCCATGATCGTTTCCTTGATCGGCTTGCCGGCATATTTCGGCGTCTTGCACATACTCAAAAAATGTCCCGCGGCCGTTTCATCAAACGGCTCGGGTGCCATTGTGAGGAGCGGAGGATGGTCGGCTTCTTCACGGATCAGGCGGAGCTCGCCGAACCTGCGAATGTCCGCGTAAACAAGCAGGCCACCATCCTCCATCGCGAATATGACATGGATATGGCGGCGAAATTTGTCTTCCGCCACTTCACCGGTTTCACGAACCGCGAACCAGGCCCCCGACATCCCGAGGTGGCTGACAAGCAGATGCGGTTCCCCGTCTTTCTCAAGATGGAAATAAATATATTTGCTTCTCCGGGTGACATTCGTTATCGTCATCCCGCGCAACTGTCCGGCAAATTCTTCCGGTGAACTATTTTTCAGGATGGCTTCTTTCGCCTCAGATTTGGATCTGATTATCGTGTCGGAAACCTTAATGTCCCGGATTGTCCGACCGGTTGCGGCCGGTGCGAGCGACCGCACGACCCCTTCTACCTCCGGCAATTCCGGCATATTTTTCAGCTTCTTTCTTTATTGGAGTGACAATTGTGTTTGTCATTATTTAGTATCGTACCAGGATGAGCCTGATTCTGATTCCACTAAAAGCGGAACATCCAGTTCCAGTGCCGATTCCATCACTTCGGGTACGATTTGCCCAAGCTTGTCGAGCTCTTCTTTTGGACATTCAAAAATCAGTTCGTCATGCACCTGGAGCAGCATGCGCGCCTGCAGGCCTTCCTGCTCGAGCCGCTTGTCCATCTCGACCATCGCCTTCTTGATAATATCAGCAGCTGTGCCCTGGATCGGTGTGTTCATCGCTGTCCGTTCGGCAAAACTGCGCAGATTGAAGTTCCGGCTGTTGATATCAGGCAGGTAGCGCCGGCGGTTTAGCAGCGTAGTGACAAAGCCTTTTTCCTTTGCTTCTGCCACCGAGGCATCCATGTACTGTTTGACGCCGGGAAAGCTGGCCAAATAACGGTCGATGAATTCTGCGGCTTCTTTCCTCGTGATGTTCAGGTTCTGTGAAAGGCCGTAATCACTGATGCCGTAGACAATCCCAAAGTTGACAGCTTTCGCCGCGCGGCGCATATCCGGTGTCACATCCTGCGCTTCCACGTGGAACACATCACCCGCTGTACGGGTGTGGATATCCTCTCCCTCCCGGAATGCAGCAATCAGCCGCTCGTCTCCAGACATATGGGCAAGTACACGCAATTCGATCTGGGAATAGTCTGCTGCGAGCATCACCCATCCCGGTTCCGAAGGCACAAACGCTTTCCGGATCTTCCTGCCTTCTTCGATTCGCACCGGGATGTTCTGCAGATTGGGATTGGTGGAGCTGAGACGGCCTGTCTGGGTAAGAGCCTGCTGATAATACGTATGGATTTTACCGTCCGCATGGATTTCTTTCAGAAGCCCTTCGATATAAGTCGACTGAAGTTTGCCCAGCTGGCGATACTCTAGAATCTGGTCAATGATCTCATGCCGGCCGCGTAGTTTTTCCAGCACATCCGCCGCAGTGGAATAACCGGTTTTTGTCTTCTTGATCGCCGGCAGCCCCATTTCTTCAAACAGGATCACGCCAAGCTGTTTGGGAGAGTTGATGTTGAACTTCTGTCCGGCCATTCCGTAGATCTGTTCTTCGATGGCTTCCAGTTTGCCTGCAAGATCTGCCCCGATCTCCTCCAGGATGCCCCGTTCGGTCCTGACCCCGGTGGCTTCCATTCGGCCTAGAATAGTCGCGAGCGGAATCTCAAGATCCCGGTACAGTTCGTACTGTTTGTTTTCCTTGAGGCGACCCTCAACGGTGCTCCGAAGACGGTAAACGGCCAGTGCCTTTCTGCTCGCATGTTCCGCTACAGCTTCCCGGGCCGGGACCGCCCGCTTTGCGCCTTTTCCGTAGATGGCCTGGTCCTCTGAAATTCCCGTGAAACCGAATTCTCTTGCAGCTGAAGAAGCATCGGTCAGCGAAACAGAAGGATTGGCGATATAAGCCGCAAGCAGGAGGTCAAAGACGATCCCGTCCGCCTTCATCCCCAGACGGGCGAGGGCCGCCAGGGAGGCCTTCGCGTCCACAGTCAGTTTTTCCATCGATTCATCCGAGAGCCATCCGGCAAAACGCCTGTCCCCTGCCAGGTTTTCCATAGGAATAAATACGATCTCTTCCCCGTCGGAAAGCGACACCCCAAGAATATCCGCTGTGTGGTAATGTTCGTCGGACAGCTCCACGTGGAAAGCGATTCCGCTTTTAAGGAGAGCATCAGGAACTTGTTCCAAAATCTCGAAGCGGATTTCTTCTGCTTCTTCGGGTTCCGGTGCCGTTTGGGCCCCGTCCGCCTTCTCGATCAGCGTCCTGAAATTCAGTTCGCGGAACACCGGGATGACCTGCTCCATGTCCGGACCCGGGTAGTTGAGATCGCCGATACCGATCTCGATCGGCGACTCGGTGTTGATGGTGGCGAGCTGCTTGCTGATCTTCGCAAGTTCTTCGTTTTCCGTGAGCTTTTTCTTCAGCTTTTTTCCGCTTACTTCGTCAATGCCCTCGTAGACAGCTTCAACCGTGCCGAACTGCTTCAGCAGCTTGATCGCCGTTTTTTCACCTACACCCGGAACACCCGGAATATTATCGGAAGCATCACCCATAAGCCCTTTCATATCAATGATCTGCTCAGGTTGCAGGCCATACTTCTCCATGACATGGTCCGGCGTGTATGCTTCAATATCGGTCATCCCCTTACGGGTGATGAAGATGGTCACTGCATCGTCTGCCAGCTGCGTCAGGTCCTTGTCTCCGGTGATGACGACTGTTTCCACGCCGGTCTGGGCAGCTTCGCGGCTCAGCGTGCCGATAATGTCGTCGGCTTCATAGGACTCCAGCTCATATTGTCTTATATTGTAGGCATCCAGCATTTTCCTGATATATGGGAACTGCTCGGACAGCTCGGGCGGTGTCTTCTGCCGGCCGCCTTTGTACTCTTTATATGTGCTGTGGCGGAACGTGGTCTTTCCGGCGTCCCACGCGACCAGCATATGGGTCGGTTTCTCTTCTTTCAGGATTTTCTCCAGCATCATCGCAAAACCGTATACCGCGTTTGTATGCACACCCTGATCATTTGTCAGAAGCGGCAATGCGAAAAACGCCCGATAGGCCAGGCTGTTCCCGTCAAGGAGCAGCATTTTCTGCTTGGTCATTCCGGTCCCTCCATCCGCAAATAAAAAACGTCGTCTCTCTCCATCTTACCACAGGGGCAGGACGGAGCTGAAACGACGTGATGAGGCTTATTCAGTGAATCCCGAAAGGACTCTGGCGTAAGGCGAATCCGACGGAATGACGATCATTGTTTCATCCCCGATCGTCTTTTTGTACGATTCCAGCGTGCGGTAAAGTTCATAGAATTCCGGGTCCTTAGAGAAGGATGTGTTGTAGATGCGGGCAGCTTCAGCTTCTCCTTCTGCCCGGATCACTTCCGCTTCCTTTTTGGCACCGGCAAGAAGCTCCTGGACTTCACGATCGGTCTCGGCTTCAATCCGGCGCTTTTCCGCATCCCCTTCCGAGAGATAGGTCTGTGCAGTGGATTCGCGCTCCGAAATCATCCGGGTGTAGATGGACTGTTCGTTTTCCGGCGGAAGGTCGATCCGCTTCATCCGCACATCGGTCACCGCGATCCCGAAGTTCCCCGATTCAAGCAGTTCATTTACCCGGTCGGTCACTTTGTCGTTCAGATTGCCCCGGGAAGAGTCTTCATCATTGACGATGCTGGTGTAATCAAGTTGGCCAAGCTCCGAACGCACGACGGAGTAAATGTATTCTTCCATGCGTGCTTCCGCATTGACAATATTACGGGCATTGTTGATCATCTTTTTAGGGTCGGTGATGCGCCACACCGCGTAGTTATCGATGATCATGCGCTTTTTATCCTTTGTCGTGATCTCAGCCTCGGACACATTGTAGGCCATCTGATTCTTCGGCAGCATCGTCACGCTTTGGAGGAAAGGCACTTTGAACTTGACGCCTGGGTCCGAGTCGATCCGGACGATTTCACCGAACTGGCGGACAACCCGGTACTCGTTTTCTTTCACGACGTACACATTGGCGATGACAATAAGCAGGAGTGCAAATACGATGGTGAACGCAATGGCAGGTTTGATGAACTTCCGGAGTTCAACAGGCTGCTTCGGTTCTTTGGGCCCCTTCGGTTTTTTCGGGCGTTTTTGTCCGAAGAGATTCTTCGGATCGCTGCCGGCCGCATTTCTCCGGGCCTGCTCCTGACGCTGGCGCTCCTGAAATTTCTCTTCGATGCTCTTGAACGGATTGTTTTTATTGTCCATCGCCGGCGCCTCCTTCCTCTTGGTTGCCTTCTCCTGCCGCCGGAGGCGCAGGCTGCTGAGGCGGCTGGATCGGCAGGTATTTCACAGTTCCTTCATTATCGTTCATGATATAGATTTTGGCGCCCGGCAGTACCTGCTCCAATGTTTCAAGTATCAGGCGCTGGCGGGTGATGTCCTGGTTGTTCCGGTACTCCTCATAAAGCTTGTCGAATACCGCGACATCCCCGTGCGCCTGCTCAATGCGTGAGGTCCGGTCTCCCTGTGCCCTCGAAAGGATGGCATCCAGTTCCCCTTGGGCTTCGTTCTTTTTCTGGTTTTCATATTTGTTCGCCTGGTTGATCTTTGTGCTCTTCGTCTCCCGGGCATCGGTGACCGCCGTGAACGCGGACCGTACCTCTTCGTTCGGGAGTTCGACGTCCTGAAGCTTGATCCCCTGGATGGATATGCCGATGTCATACTTATCTATAAGGTTGCTAAGGAGGTCACGCGTTTCCGCTTCGATCTCCGCTTTGCCATCCGTTAGTGCATCATCAATCGGTGAAGATCCGATGATCGAGCGGATTGAAGCCGCCGTGGCATCATGAAGCAGTTCCCTTGGGTCTTCCGCATTGAACAGATACTTTACGGGTTCTGTAATCTTCCACTGAACAACGAGATCGGCAAGGACGATATACTCGTCACCCGTGATCATTTTTGTCTCCTTGTCGTAGGAGATAAGATTGCCGTCGGCGTCCTGGTTGTATCCGAATGTCGTACTGAACGTCTCTTTGGACAACTTCTCCACTTTCTGGACCGGCCACGGAAGCTTGAACTTCAGGCCGGACTCAGTGATCGTTTCATCCGCCTTGCCGAACGTGATGATGACAGCCTGCTCACCCTCATCAACGGTATACCAGGTGGTAAACGCGAGGATGAGGAGGACAAGACCGGCGACCGCCATGCCGGCGATTGTCAATATTCGCTTTACGCTCATGTCCGATTCTCCTTTTTGGGTTTATGTATAGTTTCTATACGGTTAAATATGCCATCCGGTTTCAACATTTTTCAGAGTCCGGCAAAAAGCGGATATAAAAACCCCCCATCTGCTCGTTACCATGCGGAACGGGACGGGGAGATTTCTTTATCTGTCATTTGTCTGCCAACGGAATGCTCACGGTGAATGTCGAGCCCTTGCCCGGCTCGCTTTCGACCGTAATCGTCCCGCCATGCAGATCCACCAGGTGCTTTACAATGGAGAGTCCGAGCCCGGTTCCCCCGGAATCCCGGCTCCTTGCCTTATCCACCCTGTAAAAACGTTCAAATAATCTGGGAAGCTCCTCAGCAGGAATGCCGATGCCCTGATCGGTAACGGAGATGGATACCATACTCGCTGTCTCGGCCGCCGTAACCTTAATGAGTGTTCCGGGCTTCGAGTAGCTGACGGCATTGGTCAGTAGGTTGACAAGCACCTGTACGAGCCGCTCCGGATCCGCTTTGATCAGAAGTTCATGGGGATAATCGACCTCAACTGTCATTTCCCGGTTTTTCAGCCTGCCGGAAATGGATCTCACTGAACGTTCGATGACTTCATTCACATTAACGGGCTGCAGCCGGAGTACATATCCTTCTTTCTCAATCTTGGATAGGTCCAAAAGATCTTCGATCAGCATTTCCAGACGGCCGCTTTCGCCATGGATAATCTCCAGGAACTGCATCGCTGCCGATTCATCTTGAATGGCTCCATCCATCAGCGTCTCCGAAAAACCTTTGATCGAGGTGACCGGTGTCCGCAACTCATGGGAGACGTTGGCGACGAAATCTTTTCGGATCTTCTCCAGCCGGATAAGTTCCGAAATATCGTGCATGACGACCACAATGCCGAGCCATCCCCCATGCTTGTCGATGACAGGTGCAGAATACACCGCCATCGTGCGGATACCCGTTTCCGCAATGATATCAATCTGTTCGGTAACCGGCTTTTCCCTGATGGATACCGTATCAATAAGGATGACGAGGGCTTCCGGAAGCGCTGCCGCTTTGTAGGGGAGGCCGATTAAGCGGTCATCATCCTTGCCGATTTGGTTGAGGAAAAAAGAATTGGCCATGGAAATTTCAGAATTTCTCCCGATCATAAGCAGCCCGCTCCCCATGTTTGCGATCAGGGTCTCCAGACGTTCCGCCTCCGTCTCCCGCATCGACTCCATCTCCTGAAGATTCCGTGCGAGCGCATTTACCGCGGTAACCATGCCAAGCTGTGTGCCGGGTGCCGTCCATCCGGCCCTGGCCGAATAATTCCCCTTTGCGAGTTCCATTGTAGTAGCCGTCACCAGGTCGATCGGACGGATATACCGGTCAGTAAGCCGATGGAAAACAATGACGGTCACGATGAATGCCACTGTGAAGACGATGACAATAAGCCGGAGAAACTGTACCGGTGCCACTCCCGGATCTTCACCCTCTATTCTCTGACGGAGCTCTTCCCGCTCACTGTTTTCCATCGCAATTCCCATCTCATCCAAGTGCCGTACAATCGACTCAGATTCTGAACTGCTTTCCTGGAGCTGCAGGATAGGGAATGTCTGACCGAGTACAATTGCCAAGCCGCCAAGTGTAAGGGCCATAATGAGGGTGAATGCCAGGAACAGCTGCCTCTGGAGCGATTTCATCCTTCCTGTGGACCCTCGAATTTATAACCCGTTCCCCGGATGGTCTTGATGAAAACGGGACGTCTGGTGTTTTCTTCGATCTTATCGCGCAGGTGGCTGATATGTACGTCGACGATTCTCGTATCTCCAGCGAAATCATAGTTCCAGACCGCACTCAGCAACTGGTCCCTGGACATGACACGATTCCGGTTTGACATCAGATGGACAAGAAGCTCGAATTCCTTAGGTGTAAATTCAAGCGGTGTGGAACCTTTGTAGGCCTCAAATCGCTCAGGAAATACTTTTAGCGGACCCGATTCATAGATCGATTCTGTAGTTTCGCCATCTGTGTCCGCTGCAGGTCCGCGTTGTTCAGACCTGCGAAGGACTGCCTTGATCCTCGCCACAACTTCCCTGGGGCTAAATGGCTTGGTCATATAGTCATCGGCGCCAAGTTCCAGGCCCAGGATCTTTTCCAGTTCATCCGATTTTGCGGTGAGCATGATGATCGGAGTCTCTACACCTCTCTGCCGCAATGTACGGCACACATCCATACCATCCATCTTCGGCAACATCAGGTCCAGTACAATCAGATCCGGGTTTTCCGCTTCCGCCTTTTGCAGACCTTCTTCACCGTCTGCCGCAGTGATCACTTCATAGCCTGCCTGTTTCAGGTTATATTCCAAAAGCGTCAGGATCGGACGCTCATCATCTACGACGAGAATTCGTTTCATGTTCAACCATGCCTCCATCAGCTGCATCGAGCGCTGTAATTTCCGTATTTTCTTCCGCCATCGAAGGGATCTCAGCCAGCAGCTCGCCGGCCATCACTTTACGCAGATTCTCGTCTTCCGCCTCTACACGGACCCGTGCAGTCCGGGAAAAAAGGTCCACTTCGGCGAGGACGAGATCAAAAGTCACCGTTGACCCGTGCCAGGCAGGTTCCGGAAACTTGAACTGCTGTTCCAGCACTCGTGATCCCGGACCGGGAAGATGCCTGGAAACGGCAGCAGTGACAATGCCTGTCAGCATCGTTGCCGGGACGACCGGCCTGTCATAGCCTGCTGCCGCTGTGAAATCATGCTGGATGTAAAGCGGATTGCTGTCATTGGTAAGACCGAGATACAAGAGGAGGTCCCTGTCCTCCATCTTCTCGATGATTTTCAGTGATTCCCCTTCGGTCAGCTCTTCGGCCGGACGGATCCGGACACGGCGCCGGTTGAATAACAATCGAATCTCCCCTTTGGCGGTGTAGTCGGCGGTTGACAGAAATAATCCGCCTCTCTGTTAACTTTCAATATTCCTATTATAGCATGGACTCTGACGGTGTCGTACACAGGCGGCAAAAGAGCTTGCAGAGACCTTCGAAAAAGTCTCATATGCCGAAAAGAGCCGCCGCTATATCCATATTGGAATAGCGACGGCTCTATTATTAATGATTGGTTTCCGGCAGCCTTTGGAAGGCCGCTGCATTCCGGAGTTTCGGGCACATGCCCTGCACCTCCGATTATTCCATCGCCTTCATGACGTTTTTTACTGATGCTGCTGATTTTTGGAGCAATTCTTTTTCATCTTCGGCCAGTTCCAATTCGACGACTCTTTCGATGCCGGCCGCTCCGATCACAGTCGGCACTCCCATGTAGATCCCTTCCATTCCGTACTCGCCCTCCAGATAAGCAATCGAAGGAAGTACCCGCTTTTGGTCTTTCAGGATCGCTTCCGCCATTTCGGCAAGAGAGGCTGCGGGAGCATAGTATGCGGATCCGTTCCCCAGCAGGTTAACAATCTCGGCTCCCCCTTTGCGGGTCCGCTCGACGATCTCTCCGATCCGTTCAGCAGGCAGGAGCGTTTCAAGAGGAATGCCTCCAGCGTAAGAATAACGGACCAGCGGAACCATGTCGTCACCATGTCCTCCCAGGACGAATCCGGTGACATCCTTGACCGAAAGATTCAATTCTTCTGCGACAAACGCCCGGAAACGTGCCGTGTCGAGCACGCCAGACTGGCCGATGACACGTTCTTTCGGGAGACCGCTCTCCTTGAAAACCGTATAGGTCATTGCATCCACCGGGTTTGTCAGCACGAGGATGATGGTGTCGGGAGAATGCGCGATCACTTCTGAGGTAACCGCCTTCATGATTTTCCGGTTAGTCTTGACGAGATCGTCCCGGCTCATCCCGGGCTTCCTTGCCATGCCCGCCGTGATAATGACCAAGTCCGATCCTTTTGTCTTGCCATAGTCTGAAGTTCCTGTGATCCTGGCATCAAAACCCAGGACAGGAGCAGCTTCGGCCATATCGAGCGCCTTTCCCTTAGTCGGGTTTTCCATGTCTGGGATGTCGACAAGAACCACATCCCCCAACTCTTTCTGGGCAAGAAGAAATGCTGTTGTCGCTCCGGTGAATCCTGATCCTATTACTGAGATTTTTCTGCGTCTGATGGTCATTGTATCTTCCTCCTTTTGAAACAGGTCTGCTTTCGGCGAAATTTCAGCATGAAAAAAGAGAGGAGCCGGGGCTCCTCTCTTACCATTTCCCGTTATTCAGCCGAAAATGCCTGAACAGATCAAAGGTTTTTGATCAGTTCATCAGCAAACTCGGAAGCTTTAACTTCTGTCGCACCATCCATCAGACGCGCGAAGTCGTAAGTGACGACTTTCGATTCGATCGTCTTCTCGATGGAAGTTGTGATGAGGTTTGCCGCTTCGTTCCAGCCGAGGTGCTCGAGCATCATGACGCCGGACAGGAGAACCGAAGACGGGTTGACTTTGTCGAGGCCCGCGTATTTCGGTGCTGTACCGTGTGTCGCTTCGAAGATCGCATGGCCGGTCTCGTAGTTGATGTTCGCACCAGGTGCGATACCGATGCCGCCGACCTGCGCAGCAAGCGCGTCGGAGATGTAGTCGCCGTTCAGGTTCATTGTCGCAACGACGTCGAACTCTTTCGGGCGTGTCAGGATCTGCTGAAGGAAGATGTCGGCAATAGCGTCTTTGATGATCAGTTTGCCGGCAGCTTCAGCATCGGATTGTGCTTTGTTCGCAGCATCCGTGTCTTGCTCTTCCTTGATCTTGTCGTACTCGTTCCAAGTGAAGACCTTGTCGCCGAACTCTTGCTCAGCCACTTCGTAGCCCCAGTTCTTGAACGCGCCTTCCGTGAACTTCATGATGTTGCCCTTGTGTACGAGTGTGACAGACTTGCGGCCTTCTTTGAGTGCGTACTCGATCGCAGAGCGGACGAGGCGCTTCGTGCCTTCTTCGGAAACCGGCTTGATGCCGATACCGGATGTTTCAGGGAAGCGGATGTTCTTGACGCCCATTTCGTTTTGGAGGAATTCCACAACTTTGTTTACTTCATCTGTACCCTGCTTGTACTCGATGCCGGCATAGATGTCTTCAGTGTTTTCACGGAAGATGACCATGTCTGTATGTTCAGGGTGCTTGACCGGCGAAGGAACGCCGTCAAAGTAGCGCACTGGACGCACGCATGCGAACAGGTCGAGTTCCTGGCGAAGTGCGACGTTCAGGGAACGGAAGCCGCCGCCGATTGGAGTCGTCAGAGGACCTTTGATTGCGATGAGGTACTCGTCGATCGTTTTCAGCGTTTCTTCAGGGAGCCAGTTTCCTGTTTCGTTGAAAGCCTTCTCGCCTGCAAGCACTTCTTTCCAGACGATCTGCTTCTTGCCGTCGTATGCCTTCTCAACCGCTGCCTCGAGGACGCGGGAAGCTGCATTCCAGATGTCAGGGCCTGTGCCGTCACCGATGATGAACGGGATGACAGGTGCATCAGGTACGTTCAGTTTACCGTTGGATACTGTGATTTTTTCACCGTTTGCCATTGTAGCATTCCTCCTGATTCTATCTTCTTCACAAGTAGGGGACGGCGGATGCCGTCCCTATCATTGTACACTATTTCACATACAATTAGCGTTCGTTTACCGGAACATAGGATTGCATTCCCGGACCTACATACTCCGCACGCGGACGGATCAGGCGGTTATTCGAATATTGTTCGAGGATGTGCGCGATCCAGCCCGACATGCGGGACACTGCGAAAATCGGAGTGAACAGGTCGTGGTCAATGCCGAGCGAGTGGTAGACCGATGCCGAGTAGAAGTCGACGTTTGGAGGCAGGTTCTTCTGGCCCGTCACGAGTTCTTCAATTTGAGTGGACATCTTGTAGAGGTCTTCCTGCCCTGTGAGGCCGGTTAGCTTCTCGGACATTTCACGCAGGTGCTTCGCACGCGGGTCGCCCTTGCGATAGACACGGTGGCCAAAGCCCATGATCTTCTCTTTATTGTCCAGTTTTTCCTGGATATAAGATTCAACCTTGTCCGGGGATCCGATCTCGGTGAGCATCTTCATAACCTGTTCGTTCGCGCCGCCATGCAGAGGTCCTTTAAGCGCGCCGATTGCTGCAGTCACGCCGGAATAGATGTCGGAAAGCGTCGCGACACATACACGTGCGGTGAATGTGGAAGCATTCAGCTCGTGGTCTGCATGGAGGACAAGAGCTTTGTTGAATGCTTCTTCTTCGATCGCTTCAGGCTCCTTGCCGTTCAGCATATAGAGGAAGTTCGCAGCGTAGCTGAGTTCCTTCTTTGGAGCTACCGGCTCCTCGCCTTTTCGGATGCGTGAAAATGCAGTGACGATTGTTGCGACTTTGGCCTGCAGCTCGATGGCCTTCTGGTAGTTCGCCTCGTCGGACATGTCTTCCGCTTTTTCATCATACAATCCCAAGAGCGAAATCGCCGTGCGAAGTGCTGTCATCGGGTGCACATTGTTGATCGGATAAGTCTTGAAGTGGTCGAGCACTTCCTGAGGCACAGCCATATTATCCGCAAGTTGCTGTTTTAGCTCGGATAGCTCGTCCGCTTTTGGCAGGCGTTTGTGCCAAAGAAGATAAACAACTTCTTCGAAACTTGCATGATTTGCCAGATCATCGATGTCATAACCGACATATGTAAGTGTATCGTCGATGATGGAGCTGATGGAAGACTGGGTAGCTACTACCCCTTCTAGTCCGCGTGTTGCAGTCATAGCAATCTCTCCTTTTTTCCCTGTAATGCCGTCATCCGGACATAAAAAAAACCGGAGTCTGGCCAATATTCAGCTTGTACTATCTGATTAAACGCTTACAAGAACATTATAATCATTTCTAACATTTTTGTGAATGGATATGCCTGATTTTCTTTTACTGCAGGCCAGAATCAGCAAAAAGAAGGCTAAAGCATCAAAAAAAGAGGCTGAGAACAGGAGGGTGAAAAGGTGAAAAGCGGAATCAAATTCCAAAACGGGCTCAAAACATATGGTCCGGTCGCTGCCGGAGCAGCCCTCTGCTTTCTGTTGCCGCAGCTGTCGCTCGCCATACTTGCAGGCTACATTGCAGCTCCCGCAGTTTCCTTTATGAAAGAGCGTCTCCGAATCCCTCTTCCGGTTGCCGCCATTGTGGCAGAACTCCTGATATTGGTGTCTGCAGCATTTGCCCTGCTGTTCGCGCTTCAGCAGATCATCATCGCTTTGCCGGCAATCCGTGCTGCCCTTTCTTCTATGCACTTCGAGCACCCGGTCGCTTCTGAGTGGCTCATTTACGCAGAAACAGCTTTGACTGCAGCCGGTGACCGGCTCATCGACTCGTCTGCGGGCATGGTACAAACCGCATTCAGCCGTGTATTCTCTTTTATCCTTTTCCTGCTCGCCTTCTACTTCTCTCTTTACGAATCAGCCAGGGACCGCTACTGGTTCCTTGCCGCTCTTCCTGCAGAGGCCAGAAAAAAAGCGAAAGGAATGTTCCGTGAAGGCGGGAGCCTCTTTGGAACATTCCTCTTCGTGGAGCTCAGGCTGATCTTGCTGACATTTGCCATACTGAGCATCGGACTTGCTGCACTCGGTTTCGGATCTCCGGTCGGAAGGGCGTTTCTCATCGCCCTCGCAGACAGCTTGCCGTTTCTTGGCGTCGGCATCTTCCTGATCCCAATGGCTGCCTACTACCTGCTGAGCGGAAGCCCGCTTCTCGGTACAGCGCTGATCATACTCTATGTTTTTGTGATGCTGACCCGGCAGATCGCAGAATCACGGATGTGGGCAGCCACGTTCCAGCTGCGACCGTCCCAAACCTTTTTCATCACGGCAGCGTCCATCCTGCTTTTCGGACTGGCCGGGATCGTATTGAGCCCGATCCTGCTGTTTGTGGCGGCCCGCATCAAAAAAATGCCGGCTTTTAGCGGATGATGACCACATTGCCTTTTTTCATCTTTTTCCTGATCTGGCGGTAGAGAAGCGGTTTCAATGCTTTTCTGGCTGCCGGTAAAAGGAACACAAGACCGATCAGATCGGAAATAAAACCGGGAAACAAAAGCATGAGTCCTGCAGCCAGGATAAACAAACCATCCAATGCCGCATCTCCCGGCGGAAGTCCTTCCTCTGCCTTTTTGCGGATCTCCTGCCATGCACGCAGCCCTTCACGCTTTGCAAGAAAACTCCCGGCAGCCGCAGTAAGCAGTATCAATAGAATCGTTTCAAATACACCGATCTGGCTTCCCGCGTAAAGAAGGACCGCCAGCTCGGCCGTCGGAACCGCGATAAACAAAAGGAACAGCCATTTCAAAATGCAAAATCCTTTCGAAAGACGCCCTGCCATTCCGGCCAGGGCGTCTAGTTTTCTTGTTCTGATTATAGCACGGAAGCATGACCGTTGTAGACTACGCCGGCTTCGGCATCGATTGTAAGATCCTGTCCGTCTTCAATATCGGTCATCGCGTTTTTCACGCCGATGATGACCGGAATGCCCACATTCAGGCCGACGACGGCAGCATGGCTGGTCAGTCCGCCTTCCTGTACGACCATGCCTGCACACTGTTCGATGGCCGGCATCATGTCACGGTCTGTTCCATATGTCACGAGAATCTTGCCTTTCGTATCGCGGGCAAGCGCTTCTTCCGCATTCCGGACAACGACGGCTTCGCCAAATGCGACCGCCTTCCCGATACCCTGGCCTTTCGCCAGAAGATCACCGATAACATGTATCTTCATCAGGTTGGTCGTGCCCGCTTCACCGACAGGCACACCGGCTGTAATGATCACGACATCTCCATGAGTGACGTATTTATGCTTGATGCTTTCCTCGACAGACGTCTCCAGGATGGCATCAATGGATTTCACACGCTCGCCGACAATCGGATAAACACCCCAGACAAGCGTGAGCCTGCGTGAGCATTCGTCTGAAGCCGTCACTGCAATGATCGGGCAGCCCGGACGGTATTTCGCGATCATCTTGGCTGTCTGCCCGCTCTCGGTTGGTGCGATGACGGCTTTGACATTCAGGTTGACCGCCGTATAGGCTGCGGCCTGTCCGATCGAGTCGGTCATATTGCCCTGTTTTTCGCGGCGACGTGTTGAAATGACCGAACGGTAATCAACAGCAGCTTCCGCTGTCTTTGCAATCCTGTCCATCGTCCGGACGGACTCTGCCGGATATTGTCCCGCTGCAGTTTCCCCGGAAAGCATGATCGCATCCGAGCCGTCAAGAATGGCGTTCGCCACGTCGCTCGCCTCCGCACGTGTCGGGCGGGGGTTGCGCTGCATCGAATCCAGCATTTGCGTGGCGGTGATAACCGGTTTGCCCGCCTGGTTGCACTTTTCGATCATGCGCTTCTGCACAATCGGAACTTCCTCCGCCGGAATCTCCACTCCCAGATCGCCTCGCGCGACCATCAGTCCATCCGAGACTTCGAGGATGGAGTCGAGGTTATCGACCCCTTCCCTATTCTCGATCTTCGGGATGATCTGGACATGGCCGGCGTCGTTTTCCTCCAGCAGCTTTCTGATTTCCATGACATCGGAAACCCTGCGTACAAAGGAAGCCGCGATAAAGTCGACCCCGTTCCTGATCCCGAACAGGATATCAGATGCATCTTTATCCGTGATGCCGGGAAGCTGGACCGACACGCCAGGGACATTCACCCCTTTTTTGTCTTTCAGGGTGCCGGCATTCCTGATGATCGTCCGGATGCGGCCGGCTTCAGGATCTGACTCCCTGACTTCCAGCTCGATCAGTCCGTCGTCAAGCAAAATGGTGGAACCGGCATGCACATCTTCAGCCAGTTTGTCATAAGTGACCGAGAAACGGTTGGTGTTCCCGACCACTTCCGTCATCATGATATCGATTTCCTGCCCGTTCTCCAGCTCTATGGCTCCGCCTTCCATCTTGTGGGTACGGATCTCAGGGCCCTTCGTGTCCAGGAGAATTCCGACTACACGGTTCATCTTCCTGGCCGCCTTGCGGATGTTTTCAATCCTGGCCAAGTGTTCTTCATGATCACCATGCGAGAAGTTGAGGCGCGCCACGTTCATGCCTGCGCCGATCAGCTGCTCGAGCATCTCCGGCGATTCACTTGCCGGTCCGATTGTACATACGATTTTTGTCTTCCTCACATCGCTCGCCCCAATCCTTTAGATCGATAGTTCTTTCGAAAGTTCATACAGGCCGTCTTCCATGCCTTCCCTTCTGCTGAATACTTCCGTTAAAGGATAGTCTATCACTGCGTGGTTTCGCATGCCAACGGCGACACCCGTCTTGCCCTCGATCAGCACTTCGACAGCCCTCGCACCGAACTTCGATGCAAGTACCCGGTCGCGCCCGGTCGGGCTTCCTCCGCGCTGAATATGGCCCAGTACCGAGACTCGGGTCTCGATATCCGCAGCTTCCTTGAGTTGGTCGGCGAGGGCATGGCCTGTCATGACACCTTCTGCAACAATCAGGATGCTGTGCTTTTTGCCGCGGCCTGTCCCTTGCCGGAGCCTGGATATGATCTCTTTGATGTCATGGGGCCGTTCAGGAATCAGAATAGATTCCGCACCGCCGGCTACACCGGCCCAAAGCGCCAGGTCTCCCGCATCGCGGCCCATCACTTCGACGATGAACGTCCGCTCATGTGAAGTGGCGGTGTCCCGGATTTTGTCGATGGCATCGATCACAGTGTTGAGCGCCGTATCGAAACCTAGCGTATAGTCCGTGCCCCTGATGTCATTGTCGATCGTACCCGGTACACCGACACAAGCAAAACCCAATTCCGCGAGTGCCTGTGCACCCCTGAATGAGCCGTCCCCGCCGATGACGATAAGCCCTTCGATTCCGCGTTCACGGAGCTGGCGGAGTCCTTCCGCCTGGCCCTCCGCTGTCTTGAATTCAGGGCATCGGGATGAATGCAGCATCGTTCCGCCCCGCTGAATAATATCTCCGACGGAGCCGGCATCCAGCTGCTCGATCTTTCCTTCAATCAGCCCCTGATACCCGTTATAGATTCCATATACCTCAAGTCCCTCATGGATCCCTTTGCGGACTGCGGCACGAATGGCGGCATTCATGCCGGGGGCGTCACCGCCGCTAGTCAGAATTGCAATCTTGTTCATTCGGGCACCTCCCGATCAAATCTTATTTTTCGCCTTCTTCATATACCCCGATATCGCGGAATTTACGGTATCTGTCCTCGATCACCTGGTCCCTGTCCATCGGGCAAAGCTGTTCCATTGATGATCGGAGTGCCTCCCCGATCGCATTTGCCTGTCCCGCAGCGTCTCGGTGAGCGCCACCCATGACCTCTGGAATGACCTCATCGATGATGCCCATTTCTTTCAGGTCGGCTGCGGTGATTTTCATCGCTTCTGCTGCCTGTTGTGCAAGGGCGGCGTCTTTCCAAAGAATCGATGCTGCCCCTTCCGGAGAAATAACGGAATAGGTCGAGTTCTCGAGCATGTGGATATGGTTGGCCACGCCGAGGCCGAGCGCGCCTCCGCTTCCGCCTTCGCCGATCACGACGCTGATCACCGGGATACGGAGCCCCGCCATCTCAACCAGATTTCTCGCGATTGCTTCGCTCTGTCCGCGCTCTTCGGCTGCCTTGCCCGGATATGCGCCTTTCGTGTCGATGAAGCAGATGATGGGGCGTCCGAACTTTTCTGCCTGCTTCATGAGGCGGAGCGCTTTCCGGTAGCCTTCAGGGTGCGGCATTCCGAAGTTTCGCCGAATATTTTCCTTTGTATCTTTGCCGCGCTGATGGCCGATGACGGTCACCGGCGTCCCGTCGAACGATGCAACACCTCCGACAATGGCGGCGTCATCTCCATATGAACGGTCGCCATGCAGCTCAATGAAGTCCTCAAAAAGATAATCGATATAATCCAGCGTTGTCGGACGCTCGGGATGGCGTGCAACTTGGACACGATCCCATGCACTCATATTCCCGTAGACATCCGATTCAAGCTTCTGCAGACGATCTTCCAGGCTCTTGATTTCATCGCCCATATCTACATGGGCATCATCCGTAATATTCTTCAGTTCTTCAATTTTCTCTCTAAGCCGTACAACCGGCTCTTCAAAAGGCAGCGGCTTCACCATTTCAGCGTGCCTCCTTCGTATGAAATCCGATCAATGTGGAAAGTGTCTTCTTCATCTCCGAACGGTGGACGACGGCATCCAGCTGTCCGTGCTCCAGAAGAAATTCAGCCGTCTGGAAGTCTTCCGGAAGCTTTTCCCGTACCGTCTGCTCGATGACCCGCCGGCCAGCAAACCCGATCAGCGCCTTGGGTTCAGCTAAGTTAATATCGCCGACCGACGCGAAACTTGCAGATACTCCGCCCGTTGTCGGATGGGTCATGACCGAGATGAAAAGAAGGCCCCGATCGGCATGGCGGGAAAGTGCAACACTCGTCTTCGCCATCTGCATCAGCGAAAGGACGCCTTCCTGCATCCTGGCACCTCCGCTTGCCGTGAAGATGATAAACGGAATGCCTTCGTCCGTCGCTTTTTCAATGGCGCGGGTGATTTTCTCACCGACGACAGAACCCATGGAGCCCATGCGGAAATGGGAGTCCATGATCGCGACTGCAGTCCGTTGGCCGTTGATTTCACCGATGCCCGTGAGCACCGCTTCATTCAGGCCTGTCTTCTCTGCATCGGCATTCACCTTTTCTTCGTATGAAGGGAAGCCGAGAGGATTGACTGTTTTCATCCCTTCGTCCATCGGAACAAAGGATTCTACATCGAACAGGCATTCCACCCTCTCGTATGCCTTCATTTTATAATGATGTCCGCAGTCCGGACAGACTTTATCACATTTCATCAGATCCTTCGTCAGAACAATGGACTTGCATTCCGGACACTTTGTCATGAGTCCTTCCGGTACATCCTTCGATGCGTCAGACGGGACTGTCATGTATCGCTTTTTATTTTTTTTGAACATCTCTCGGATGATTGCCATCGGTATTCCCCCTTTGAGCGTGTACAATTGCGGTCCAGCGGTCATAGGCCGCCACCGCCTCTTCTGTTTCGCCGCTCCTGATTTTCCTGAGCATACATGCGATCTCGGTCCGTTCGTCAGACCCTGCCTCGCCCGTATATGGCTTCCCTGCATATTGGTAGAGCAGATGCCAGATTTTCAGGGACAGCCGGTTGCCGGATGCGATCAGCACTTCACGTACAATGTCCTCCCTCAAATAAGGGGCCTCCGATTCCGCTGCTGCGATCAGCCCCGTCCATAGTGGCAGGTTCCGGGTCTCCTCATCTGCCGAAGCCGAGCGGACCGCTTCTTTTTCATGAATCTGCATCGTCGCCCTCACATCTTCGAGAGATTTCGGCTCCTGCATGATGAAGGCGGCCAGCACTTCGACAAGCTGATGTTTGCGGAAGTCGGACAGAAATGTTCCTTCTCCCTGCCTCGACTCGATCAGCCCGAGCAGCTCCAGACTCCTCAGAGCTTCCCTGATCGTAGAACGCCCGGTACCGAGCCGCTCGGCCAGAACCCGCTCGGAAGGCAGCTTATCTCCTGCCAGAATATTTTCATTCCTGATAAGGGTGCGTAATTCCTGCACCACTTCAAGAAACATTTTGCGGGACGGTTTCGTTTCGGTCATTGTCGCGCTCCTTGTTTACCATTTAATTCAAAGTGGTCTGACCACTCGTCTACAGCATAACGGAAACCGAAAAACGAGTAAAGAAAAAACTGTACAGAACCCTGTACAGTCAAAGTGGCCTCAGCCTTCGATATTTTTAACAATCACCTGCAAACGGCCGTTGCGCATTTCCGCCTGGCCGGAAAGCCGGATGCCTGCCTCTTCATTGAGCAGCCGGTTAAAAGTGGCGTACTCCTTTGGAAACACGGTGCATTCAACTTCTCCGGTGTCGTCCTGGAGCCTGAAGAACGCCATCGCCTCCCCTTTTTTCGTACGGATCCGTTTGATGTCATCGATGATCCCTGCGACGCGCACCCGGCCGCTGCCCCCTCCAAGGGCCGCAATATCTGCATATTGTCCCGGGCTCTGCGACTTCAGCCTGGCAGCAGGGTGCTGCGATACATAGAATCCGAGTGTATCTCGCTCGTATTGGAGCTTCAGTGCTTCCGGGAGCGTCCCGGCTTCAGAGTACTTCTGCCGTCCGAATGATGCAGTGTCTCCTCCGAACAGGTCATCCTCTTCTGAAGGCCTGACGAGATTCGCATAGGTTTCAGCGGCCGCAATCGAAGCAAGCAGGACTGCCCGGTCGGGATGGAAGTCATCAAGCGCACCGGAACGTGCGAGCGGTTCGGCCGCACCACGGGTGAAATGGGCACCCGATAGGGCCACCGCCATGTCGAACAGATCCTCCCATTGGCCCGTCCGCTTTCTTGCGTCCAAGAGTTTCCTGATGAACGGTGCAGGTACGCCCTTGATGCCTGAGAGCCCATATCGGATCGCTCCGTCTTCCACCCGGCACGCATATCCGCTTTTCAGGACGGATGGAGGCAAGATGCGGATTCCTTTCGACCGGATTTCGCCGACGAGCTTTGAGACCCGATCCGCGTCCCCCGCCGCCTGTGAAAGCAGGGCCGCGTAGAAGTATGCCGGCTCATGCGCTTTCAGGTAGGCCAGGCGGAATGAGATCAGCGAATAGGCCACCGCGTGGCTTTTCGGAAAGCCGTAATCTGCAAATCTGACGATGTAGTCGTAGACCATCGTGGCGGAGCGACGGTCGTATCCGCGGGATTCCGCCCCCCGGACAAAGTGCTCCCGTTCCCGCTCCAGAATCTCCCGCTTTTTCTTGCTGACGGCACGGCGGAGAATGTCCGCTTCGCCCATTGTAAATCCTGCCATCCTTACGGCAATCTGCATGATCTGTTCCTGGTAGACGATGATGCCATATGTTTCCTCCAGAATAGGATCGATATCCGGGTGGATGGACGGGACGCGCTCTTTACCGTGCATCCTGCGCTCGAACACCGGGATATTATCCATAGGTCCGGGGCGGTAGAGCGCATTGATAGCGTATATGTCACTAAAACGTTCAGGTTTCAGCTTTCTCAGTGTATCCCGCATTCCGGCGGACTCAAATTGGAAAATGCCCGTCATGTCACCCGACTGGAACAGTTGGATCGTCGCCGGGTCATCCAAGGGGATCTTGCCAAAATCCAGTTCGAGATTGCGGTCATAACGGATCATGGAGCGGATCCGGTCGAGCAGCGTGAGGTTCCTGAGACCGAGAAAGTCCATCTTGAGAAGTCCGCGCTCCTCCACTTCCTTCATCGGCCACTGTGTGAGATAGATACCTTCAGATCCGCCCGTCAGAGGAACCGCCTCCACCAGCGGTACAGGAGAAAGAACAACACCTGCGGCATGGGTTGATGCATTTCTCGGGATGCCTTCAAGCGCGAGTGCGGCTTCCAGCCACTTTTGTCTGAGCTCTGCACTTTCAGCCCACCGTGCCAACGGAGATCCCGGAGCGGCCGCCTGTTCCAGTGTCATGCCCGGTCGCCCCGGTATCATCTTGGAAATTTCCCGCTGCTCCGCTTCAGGAAAACCGAATACCCGCGCTGTACTCCTCGCAGCTGCACGCGCGGAAAGAGTCCCGAACGTGATAATCTGCGCCACGTGGTCGCGTCCGTATTTTTCTGCGACATACTCAATGACTTCGTGGCGGCGGTGGTCCGCGAAATCCACGTCGATATCGGGCATGCTGACCCTCTCCGGATTGAGGAATCGCTCAAAGATCAGTCCATAGGCAATAGGGTCGACATCGGTGATCCGGAGTGCATAGGCGACAAGGGAGCCTGCCGAGGAACCGCGTCCCGGACCCGTAAGAATACCTTTGGAAACTGCATGGGAGATGAAATCAGCCGTGATCAGAAAATAGTCCGAGTAGCCCATCGAAAAAATGACATTCAGTTCATGCTCAAGCCGTTTCCCATAAATGTCCGGCACGGATCCTAGGCGCTCCTGCAACCCGTCCAGACAGTCACGGCGGAGCCTTCCGTCCGCCGTCTCCCCCTCTCCAAGCGGGTACTTGGGCATGAGGCGCTCCGCCTCCGGAACCGTATCACTGCAGGACATCAAAAGCGCATATGTCGCTTCCAGCCATTCCGGATGATCGCCAAACCGTTCCAAGAGCTCATCCGGCATCGGTAATTGGGCATCAGGCAGATCGGCAAGACTGTTTTCCGACAGCTTTCCTCCCTCGTCGATCAGCCGCGCGACCCGGTAGGCGAATGCATCGGCCGGCCGCAGGTAGCGGGCGACTGCCACCGCACAAACTGCAAGCCCGGATGAATCCGCAAATTCCGTCCAAAGGTCCTCATCGGGATTCTGCCTGTTAGCAGGCCTGGAAATTCCGACCCATACGCGATCCGGGCCGCCTGATTCCAGGGCCTGCTGCATGGCGCTTTGCGGATCGCCTTCAGCCATTGCGCCAGGGTCAAAGACGACCAGACACCCACGGCCGTAAGCCCTCATCCAGGCCAACGGCAGCGTCTCCCGTTCCCTGACCGAAAGGGCACTGCTCATCTTTAGGAGATTCTGGTATCCCCCGTCATCTTTCGCATAAATAAAAGCCGGCAGAACGCCGGCTTCCGTCTCGATCTGTACACTGAGTCCGATGACGGGCCGGATGCCCGCGGCTTTCACCGCCCGGGCAAATGGCAGGACGCCGTACAGCTTCGTATTGACGATTGCCGCCGCACCAGCTCTCCGCTCCTTCAGCGCTGCCGGGAGCATAACGGTCCGGATGATGCTCTGCAGCGGATCATCCGATGTCATGATCTGTGCATATGCGATGTCCATCCCGATCCCTCCCTTGTTATGATCTGAAAAGTTCCCTCAGGGCTTCTGCGGCAAGCTCGGCTTCCGCCCAATCCTTCGCTGATGCGCCGGCAGCGAGCGCATGGCCGCCTCCTCCGAACCGCCGTGCCAGATCGTTGACGACAGGACCCTTGGACCGGAACCGCAGCCGGATCTGGTCTTCCTCTTCGACGAGGAAGACCCAGGCGATCAGCCCCTTGACACCGCCTGGCACTCCCACCAGTTTTGCCGTGTCCGAAGCAGTGACGCCAAACTCGTCCATCGTCTCTGACGTGATCTTGACCACACCCACACCGTTGTCCACTTCGAGATTCTGAAGGATATAACCGTTCAGCCTCAGAAGCGGCGCATCCATCTCGTACATGGCATTGTGGAGAGATGGCCGGTCAAAGCCGTGTGACACAAGCTCAGCCGCTGCAAGGAATGTCTCCGGTCCGGACGATGGATGCAGGAAGCGGCCGGTATCACCGATGATGCCCGCGTAAAGCAGGCGGGCGGCTTCCTCACTCATCTTCCAGCCGTGCGATTGTTCCCCTTCCTTGAACAGCCTGTAAATCAGCTCGCTTGTTGCACTTGTCTCGGGCTCCACCCAACGCAAGGTGCCGTACCGATCATCATCTGGATGGTGGTCTATCTTGATGAGCTCGGCCCCTTTGCCATAATGGCCGCCATCGATCCTTGCGGTATTCGCCGTATCGGTCACAATGACCAGAGCGCCTTCATAGTCGGCCTCTGTCACTTCATCCGGACTGCCGAGGTAGTCCAGCGAGAAATCATGGTCTCCGGCCGCCAAAACCTCTTTGCCCGGATAATTGTCACGAATCAGCGTTTTCAGCCCGAGCTGGGATCCGTAAGCATCGGGATCCGGCCGTACATGCCGATGGATGATGACCCTATCGTAGCGTTCAATTGTGTCAATGATTTGTCGTTTCAAGCTTGTTCCCCCCATCCACCGGTCTTTTCCCTTCGCAATCCGGCAAAAATCGAGATACAATGAGAACAGTTTTGCTTGACCGGAGGGATTCGATGCTTAATCTGATTTTAACCGCACTCATTATTTTCGCGGCGGTTGCCTACTTGTATTTCAAGACGAAACAGTTCCGCACGACTCTTCAGGCGGAGCGGCAGTACCATCGGAGCAGCGCTTCAGCCGCACTTGGGGCGTTTATCATGCTGTTCGGCGTGAGCCAGCTGTTCCTGTTCGGCGGATTGGCCGTTTACCTGGTCTCCGCAGTATTCGTCCTGCTCGGGCTTTATGTCTTTGTCCATAACTTCAAGGCGAGAAAGCACTATGCCGGCTTCCTTGAAGAGGAAAGACGTCTGAATGAAAAGTGATGCACATCTGTGCATCACTTTTTTTATCGTTCAAATACTTGGAGCATCATCATCGCCTTGCCGACGATCACGTCACCGCTATGCACAGTAAACTCCATCTTGGCAAAGTGCCGGCTCATATCAAGCAGTTCCGGTCTGATCCGGACTGTAGAGCCGAGTTGGACATGTTTCATGAAATAGACCGACATACTTTCAATGACGCTTTCTCCGCGCTTCCGCTTTTTCAGGAATTGATCGGCCGCCTCGGAAAGCATGATCGTCAGTGCACCGTGTGACAGTGACCCAAGCGGGTTTGTCATCCGTGGTGTCACAGTAAAGAGAAGAGTCGACTCAGCTTCTTGGTCTTCCTCCATCTGCGAGCGCACAAGATCCTCGAAGGTATCGCCCTGATGGGGCTGACGCTGTGCGACCTGGAGCGCCTTCAGGACATCCTGGCGGCTGATTACCCCTACTAGCCTGTCCCCTGTCGAGACGACCGGCATCAGGTCGATTCCTTCCCAAATCATACGGTGGGCGGCCGATGCGACACTCATCTTCATCCCCGCAGAAATCGGCTTCGGGGTCATGACACGCTCAATCGGGACTTCGCCGTCCATCCCGATCACATCCTTCGCCGTAACAATCCCGACAAGCCGGCCGTTGCCGCTTGTCACCGGGAAAGCGCCGTGCGATGTTGTTTTATTGCGCGCATGAAAATCGGACACCAGGTCGTCAGCATCCAATGTCGCCGTCTGGCTGATCGGCACAATAATATCCTCTATGAGCAGGATGTCCTTTTCGATCAGTTGGTCGTAGATCGCACGATTGATCATCGTCGCCACGGTGAACGTGTCGTAACTGGTTGAAATGATCGGCAGTTCCATCTCATCGGCAAGCTTTTTCACTTCATCCGATGCATCAAACCCTCCGGTGATCAGCACTGCCGCACCTGCACGGATCGCATTGCCGTGTACTTTCAGGCGGTTCCCGACAATCAGCAAACTGCCCGGATCGGTGTAGCGCATCATGTCTTCCATCTGCATCGCACCGATAACGAATTTCGTCAGTGTCTTATGAAGGCCGTTGCGGCCGCCAAGCACCTGTCCATCAACGATATTCACCACTTCGGCGAAAGTCAGCCGTTCGATGTTTTCCTTCTTTTTCTGTTCGATCCGGATCGTCCCGACCCGTTCGATCGTATTAACGAGTTTCCGGTTCTCCGCTTCCTTTATGGCGCGGTAGGCTGTCCCTTCTGAGACAGACATCTCTTTGGCGACCTGGCGGACGGAAATCTTGTCGCCGACCGGCAGGCTCTCGATGTATTGCAGAATTTTCTCATGTTTTGTCGCCACGTCGTCACCTTTTCCCAACTTCTGATGATTCCATCTTACCATAGTGGCGGTGGCTGAAAAGTAAAAAGAACCCCTGAAGAACGGGGTTCCGCTTTGGCCGCTGAAATCTCGGACGGGACATTGGGACAAGGTCCGTGATCGAAAAATCCTCAAAAGTCCTGCGCTTCAATTGATTGGCTCAAAGTTCGATTGAGTCGCCTGCATTCATGATCCGGACTTCGGTACCGTCCACTAGCTCCTTGAATGATTCAGGATCCTGCCTGATCGGCGGGAAGGTGTCGAAATGGATCGGCACGGCGAGTTTCGGCTTGATGAGACCGACCGCATAAGCGGCATCCTCCGGTCCCATCGTGAAATTATCCCCGATCGGGACAAAGGCGATGTCCGCCGGGTGACGCTTTCCGATCAGCTCCAAATCAGAGAAGAGGCCCGTGTCACCGAGGTGGTGGACCGTCTTACCTTCCGCCGTGAACAGGATCCCCGCAGGCATACCGGTATAGATGATTTCCTGGCTGTCCTCCTTGATGAAGGAAGAACCGTGGAAGGCCTGGGTAAACTTCACTTTTCCGAAGTCAAATTGGTTCGCGCCGCCGATATGCATCGGGTGAACATTTACTCCTTGCCAGCCAAGCCAGACAGCCAGCTCGTTTGGCGCGACGACAAGAGCACCGGAACGCTTGGCGATATCAATCGTGTCACCCACGTGGTCCCCGTGCCCATGCGTCAGAAGGATGGCATCCGGATTTTCCTCGTCGGCCTTCAGGTCGGTTAACTCATTGCCTGTAATAAATGGATCAATCAGGATTGTATGGCTTTCCGTCTTGATCTTAACGACGGAATGACCGTGGTAGGATACTTTCATGAACGCATTCCCCTTTCACTGTTCGCTCCCGGCATGTTTCGACAGGGTGTGCGGCGAATCCTTCTTTTTGCTATGATGGATTCAAGCAGAAAGGCTGGTGTTCGCTTTGGAAAAGTTGAAGGAAATCAGAAGTTACATGGACGAAAACGGTATTGACACTGCGTTGATCACAACCCCGGACAATGTATTTTATCTTTCGGGCTTCAAGAGCAACCCTCATGAACGGCTTCTGGCAGTCGCGGTATTCCGTGATGCCGAGCCTTTCGTCATCGCGCCGAAGATGGAACTGCCGGACGTCCAGGCGGCCGGTTGGACAGGCGATGCAGTGGGCCATGAAGATACTGATGACGCATGGGAGATTGTCGCCCGTTCCGTCAAAGAACGGGGCATCGCTCCCTCCCTCATCGCGATCGAGAAGTCCCATATGAATGTCGAACGTTACGAACGCCTGAGAGAGCTTTATCCGGAAGCTGCATTCACAGGGCTCGACAGCAAGCTGAATGCAATGCGGAACATCAAGGATGAAGCCGAACTCGAAAAACTCCGCGAGGCCGCACGCCTGGCCGATTACGCGGTTGAAGTCGGCTGCCGTGAAATCGCGGAGGGCAAGACGGAATTGGAAATTTTGACGGCCATCGAATTCGAAATGAAGAAAAAAGGCGTATCTCATATGTCCTTTGACACGATGGTGCTGAGCGGTAAAAAAACGGCTTCCCCGCACGGCAAGCCAGGCAGCCGGAAAATCCAAAAAGGGGACTTTATCCTGTTCGACCTCGGAGTGGTCTGGGAAGGTTACTGCTCAGACATCACCAGGACGGTGGCATTCGGAGAACCGACGGCCGAAATGCGGGAAATCTATGAAACTGTCCGGCGTGCCGAGCAGGCTGCCGTGGAAGCAGTCCAACCGGGCATCCGCGCCATGGACCTCGACAAGATTGCACGTGATGTGATCACAGAAGCGGGTTACGGCGAGTACTTCACCCACCGTCTCGGGCACGGTCTCGGAATCTCAGTTCATGAATTCCCTTCCCTTCATGGTTCCAACGAGATGGAACTGGAGGAAGGCACGGTCTTTACAATCGAACCGGGCATCTATCATCCGGAGATCACCGGCGTCAGGATCGAGGATGACGTTGTTGTCACGGCCGACGGTGTAGAAGTTCTGACGCAATTCCCGAAAGAACTCCAGATCATCGGCTGATCACGTCGGCAGCCTGCAATACGAATACAGCAAAACCGCCGAAGGAAAATTCCTTCGGCGGTTTTGCATTCCTATTATTGAAGCAGCGAATCGACCGGGACGTATTCACGGCCCTGGTCTTCTGCAACAGCTTTGTAAGTTACATGGCCTTCTAGCGTATTGAATCCTTTGCGGAGCGCTTCATTGTCAAGCGCTGCCTGCTTCCAGCCTTTGTTGGCTATTTGGAGCGCGTATGGAACGGTGACGTTCGTAAGTGCCATTGTAGACGTCCGCGGCACCGCGCCGGGCATGTTGGCAACTGCATAATGGACAACGCCATGTTTTTCATAAGTTGGATCGTCGTGTGTCGTCACACGGTCGCTTGTCTCGAAAATCCCGCCCTGGTCGATTGCGATGTCGACAAGCACGGAACCCGGCTGCATCGACTTGACCATATCTTCCGTAACGAGCTTCGGAGCTTTCGCGCCCGGGATCAGGACCGCTCCGACAACGAGGTCCGCGTCCTTCACCGCTTCTGCGATATTGAACGGATTCGACATAAGTGTTTGAATGTCGTTGCCGAACTGGTCATCAAGCTGACGGAGACGCTCGGGGCTCAAGTCGATAACGGTAACTTCCGCTCCCATTCCGACCGCAACGCGGGCAGCGTTCGCGCCCGCCATGCCGCCGCCGATGACGGCAACCTTTCCGCGCTGCACGCCCGGTACACCGGACAGGAGAATCCCCTTACCGCCGTGGATGCGTTCGAGGAACTGGGCACCGATCTGTGTCGCCATGCGGCCAGCCACTTCACTCATTGGCGAGAGAAGAGGCAGTGAGCGGTTCGGCAGCTGAACAGTCTCATAGGCGATGCCGACGACTTTGTTTTCGAGCAGCGCCGCAGTGAGCTCTTCTTCCGGCGCCAGGTGGAGATAAGTGAAAAGGATGAGCCCTTCACGGAAGTATTGGTATTCGGATGCGACCGGCTCTTTAACTTTCATCACCATTTCCGCATCCCAGGCTTCACGCGCTGATTCGACGATGGCCGCCCCCGCGTCGCGATAGTCTGTATCTGTGAAGCCGGAACCTTCTCCCGCTCCCGTTTCAATCAGGACTTCGTGGCCCGCCAATTTCAGCGTTACCACTCCTGCAGGTGTCATCGCCACGCGGTTTTCATTGTTTTTGATTTCTTTTGGTATACCGATACGCATTTCCTAAACCCTCCCGTATGTCTATCCTTGGTTGTTGGGCAGAAGGACCGCTTGTCCCCTGTTTCTGCAGTTCCATCATACCACTCTTTTTTTGGGGCGGAAGCGCTTTTTATTTGAACCGCCACAATTTTGCCACTGTTCCCTCCAAGGCTATGCAGGATTCGCCAATGCTTACCCCGAAAAAGTACTATAGTAAAAAGTAGGGAGGGAACGATATGACATTAAATTACAAAAATCTGCTTGTTGCAGTAGATGGTTCGAAGGAAGCCGAATGGGCTTTCAAGAAGTCGGTCGGCATTGCAAAGCGGAACAACGCCACACTTAACCTCGTGAACATCATCGACACGCGTTCGTTTGCCGCGGTCGAGGCATATGACCGCTCCATTGCAGATCGTGCCCAGAAATTTGCTGATGAACTCCTCACCGACTACAAGAAGGAAGCTGAAGCAGCCGGTGTAAAAGATGTCAACATCGTTGTTGAATATGGTTCCCCTAAGACGATGATTCCTCGTGACATCTCCAAAAAGGTACACGCTGATCTGATTATTTGCGGTGCAACTGGCCTAAATGCCGTCGAACGCTTCCTGATCGGCTCAATTTCGGAGACGATTGTCCGCAGTGCCAAGTGTGACGTGCTCGTAGTCCGGACAGAGGAACTGCCCGGTGAAGGGCCGGTTGCCGAATAACCCAAAAAGGGATGTGCAGCATACGCGCTGCACATCCCTTTTGTTATTTCTTTTGATAACCGTTTTCTTCAGCCCAAGCATCCACTTTTCCGAAAAAGGCAGTGACTGCATTGGCATTTTTCAGATCTGGCGCCTGCGCCAGCAATACTTCCGGTTTCGGTCCCGTCCGGCCGTCCGGTTTTCTTAGAAGCAGCAGGGTCTTGGCATTTGCGCGGTTCTTGAAGAGACCTTCCGGCAGCGCAATGACACCGAGGATCTCCGCCTCGTCTTTAAGGAATGTGTGGAGCTGAGTCGCAAATTCCGATTCAAACAAGTTCGCGGGCACGACAAAGATCCCGTGACCGCCTTTTTTTAGGTGACGCATCGACTGCTCGATAAACAGATGGTGAGCGTAGGAATGGCCTTCCTCCGCCCTAAGATTGTAATTCATCGCGTTTTCATCGTCGGGGTAATAACCGACCGGCAAGTCCGTGATAACAAGATCTGCCGGGTCGACCATGAGCGGACGAAGTGAATCCTGGTGATACAGGGTCACCGGCTGCGCCAGCAGGTCGGCAGAAGCAGCCGCGAGCTGAATCAGCAGATCATCGATCTCAGATCCGCTCGCCGCAGTACGTCCGTCCATGAAGTTCATGACAGTATACAGCAAGTTGCCTGTGCCGATTGCCGGGTCGAACAGGGTGATATACGGCTTGCCGCCTGAAAGCCGGTCTGCGAGGTAACCGGCAATGAGACCGATGGAATCCGGGGTCATCTGATGGTTCGGCTGGGCACTTTCTTTCATGCCCTTCAGCATGGCAAGCTGTAGGCCCTTTCGCACTTCTTCCTTTTCTGCCTGGTCCGCTTCGGGGGAAATTTTCCCGTCAGCCCATGCCCTTACTGTCTCAAGCACGGCTTCCAGATAAAGCGTCCCCTCTTTTTTTGATATCCTCTCGGCGTGCCCGTCGAGAAAGTTGAAGATCTGTTCTGTATTGGTTTCCATGGTCATCCTCCGCAAATGAGAAACCCACTCGCCGGAGTGGGTTTCGTTTTGTTTATTCCGCCAGTTTCTTGACTGCGTCGATGGCTTTGTCGTAGTCCGGGTGGTCTGTGCCTTCCGGAACATATTCGACATAGGCCACTTTACCGTCCTTGTCGATTACGAAGACGCTCCGTGCCAGGAGGCGCAGCTCCTTCATGACAGTGCCGTACGCCGTGCCGAACGACAGGTCGCGGTGGTCGGAAAGTGTATGGGCATTGTCCAGGCCTTCCGATGCTTTCCAGCGCGCCTGCGCGAATGGCAGGTCTGCGGAAATCGTCAGAACCGTCACGTCATCGCCGAGATCGGTGACCGCTTCGTTGAAGCGTTTTGTCTGTGTCGAGCAGACGCCCGTATCGATCGACGGAATGACGCTGATGAGACGGATCTTCCCTTCCGTGTCTTTTAGCGTGAAGGGAGTCAGATCATTTTGGAGAACTGTAAAGTCCGGTGCCTCGTCACCCACATTGATTTCTGTGCCGAGGAGTGTAACCGGTTGTTGTTTGAATGTAACTTGAGCCATATTGCAACGCCTCCTTTTCACTCAGTGTACTAGAGTGCGTGACCGTCTTGCAAACGGTTCGCATAACCGCGTGGCCGCTCAGCCTTCCGGTAACGTTCTTCATGGATGACGAGTGTATCTGCGATATAGTCGTGCAACGCTTCCTTTTTCGGGGTGAAGCCGACCACGAGGTAGAGAACCGCCAATGTCTTGGAGAAATACCTGCCGATCCATTCGCGGAACAGGATCGTCTTCCAGTCCAGCGGCCCGCCATCCCTGCGGATAACCCGAATGCCGGTAACCATCTTGCCGACTGTCTGGCCGAAGTATTTCGTCATGAGGATGAAATAAAGGAAAAAGACAGCGGCAGTCAGCAGATTGTACGGCGCATACCAGGCTTCAGGTGCAATTTCCAGACCTGCCAGCCTGAACAGCGGACGCACTGCCAGCATGCTGAATGATCCGAGGACGATCAGGTCGATCAGATACGCCCAGAAGCGGATCCAGAACCCTGCATAGGCATGCCGGAATTCCTCCGGTTCAGGAAAGGATCCGGACAGATGACCGGTTCCTTGAATTGGTTCTGTCATTTGAATCCCTCCTCACTTTTCACCGTACAGGTACATCATGCGCGGCGAGTTATAGTCGGACAGCACCTGTCCGATGATGCGGCTTTCCAGATCACCCTGGAAGAGCGACTGCATCTTTACCCCGAACAGTGAGCCGAAGCCCGCATCCATGCCGTATTCGAAAACTTGGGCTTTATCCAGGCCATGGTCTTCCCGGAGCCCGGCAATTGCATCTTCCAGCCGACCGGTTTCATCAGCCAGTTTGGCCTCGACTGCCTGCCCGCCGTTCATGATCCGTCCGTCCGCCCATTTCTTTACTTCAGCTTCGCTCATTCCGCGGCCGGCCTCGATGACATCGACAAATCGCTCATACGAGTCGTTCAGCATCGTCTGAAGCATGTTCCGCTCTTCTTCCGTCATGTCTCTTGTCGGGCTCATGATGTCCTTGTACTCGCCCGATTTGATCGTGACAAAGTCGATGCCGTGCTCTTCCGCGAATCCGCCATAGTTGACGCTTTCCATGATGACGCCGATCGAACCGGTCAGTGTCTCCTTATGTACGAAGATCTTGTCTGCCGGTGCAGAAATGTAGTAGCCGCCCGATGCAGCCATGCCGCCCATGCTCACATAGACAGGAATGTCCTTTTCTTCCTTGATTTCGACAAGCTTGTCATGGATATCCGACGATTCCACAACACCGCCGCCCGGAGAGTTCACATACAGGACCACACCTTTGACGGAATTGTCCTCCCGGATCATCTCAAGCTGCTCCATGAATGCCTGATGGTTGTATCCTGTTGCCGCAAACAACGGAGAGGCTGCGCCAGTGTCCTGGATAATTCCGTCTACCCGGAGCAATGCGATTCGGTTCCTCGCGTCCCCTTCTTCGACGACCTGCTCCATTTGTCCGCCGGCAGGCGCAAGACTGTCCTCCATCATCGTCTGCCAGTTCATCGACATGATGGAGGATACAGTATTGATGCCAGCCGCGAAGACGAACAGAAGCACGGCCCCACCGAGAGCGATCCATCGTTTCATGTTCATGTGATTTCTACCTCCCTTTCCAACTCTCTATACGGGCAATAACCCCGGTGCGTTTCATTTTTCTTGGGCTGGCCTCATCTTTTTCATCATCCGGAACTTAGATACCGTCACCAGGACCAGCCCGGCCCAGATGAAGGAAAAGGCGATCAGTTCAATTGCCCCGAATGCCTCACCATAGACCACGACTCCCAGAAACAGCATCATCGTAGGCGCGATATACTGAAGGAAGCCGAGCAGATACAGCGGCATGCTCTGTGCCCCTTTTGCGAAAAGGACAAGCGGGATAGCCGTCGCCGCTCCGGATAATACGATGAGCACGACAGTACTTGTGTCTGCCTCGAAAAACACGAGCCTGCCGGATGTCTCCGCCCAGATCAGATAGATGATCGCTGCCGGCGCGATAAATGCCGTCTCGATCGTCAGTCCCCTCAGGGAATCAAGATGAATCGTCTTTTTCGCAAAACCGTAGATGGCGAATGTCCCCGCAAGGCCGAATGCCAGCCACGGGAATGTGCCGTATGACAATGTGATGATCAGGACTCCGATCAGAGCAAGTCCGACGGCAGCCTTCTCCGGCGCAGAAAGACGCTCCTTCAGGAAGACGATCCCGAGCAGGATCGACAAAAGCGGATTGATGTAATATCCCAGACTGGTCTGGACAATATGGCCGTTATTGACCGCCCAGATAAACAGGAACCAATTGCCCGAAATGATGACGGAAGCCCCGAATAGGCTCCAGAATGCCCGCTTGTTTTTCCAGAGAGCTTTCAGATCTATGGCCAGCTGCTTACCCTGTCCCAATAGCAGGACTACAACCCCCGTGGTGATGGACGCCCAGAATATCCGCTGGGCAAGAACTTCCCCGCTCGGCACATGACCGAGGGCTTTCCAATAAATCGGCAGCACTCCCCATATAAGGTAAGCGGAGGCCGCCCAGATGATGCCTGCTTTCTCCTTGTTTTCCAAGGACGGTCCCTCCTTTCTTGCGCTGCGTACGCACCAAACTAAAAAACCTCCCCGATGCAACCCGGGGAAGGTTTGACCTATGCCCATCCGATTGCGCCGGACGGAGAGGATAGTGAGGACGAGAGTCAGCTCATGGCTTCCTGCTTACGCAGTTCGACTCTCATGATCTTGCCTGAAGCGGTCTTCGGCAACTCATCAAGGAACTCGACCGCACGCGGATACTTGTACGGTGCCGTGACTGTTTTCACGTGCTCCTGCAGGTTTTTTACGAGTTCCTCGGAAGCTTCTTCCGGATTCCTGAGAACGATGAATGCTTTGACGATGCTTCCCCGGTCCGGATCAGGACTTGCCACAACGGCACATTCCTTGACTGAAGGATGCTTGGTCAGCGCATCTTCCACTTCAAACGGACCGATTGTATAACCCGACGAGATGATGATGTCATCGGCACGTCCCTCAAACCAGAAATAGCCGTCCTCATCCCTCTTGGCCCGGTCGCCCGTTACATAATAATCCCCACGGAACTGACGGCTTGTCCGCTCCGGATCATTCAGGTACTCCTTGAACAGCGCCGGCGTATCGACATGTACCGCAATGTCTCCCGCCTCACCGGCGGCGCATGGCTTTCCTTCATCATCGATGATTTCCACACGGTTACCCGGTGTTGGCTTGCCCATCGAACCCGGGCGCGCTTCCATGCCTTTCATCGTACCGACCAATAAAGTATTCTCGGTCTGCCCGTATCCGTCACGGACTTCGAGCGAGAACTCTCGGCGGAAGGTTTCAATCACTTCAATATTGAGAGGCTCCCCGGCTGATACGGCGCTATGGAGCGAAGAGAGATCATAGTCGCCCAATTGGTCCGTTTTTGCCATCAGCCGATACTCGGTCGGTGTGCAGCAAAGGACATTGACCCCGTACTGTCCGATGAGTTCCAGGTATTTTTTCGGCTCAAAGCGCCCATTGTAGACAAATCCTGTTGATCCGCTGCCGAGCACAGCAAGGAACGGCGACCATATCCACTTCTGCCAGCCGGGGCTTGCAGTCGCCCAGACAGTGTCTCCGTCTTCGATGCCGAGCCAGTTGGCAGCGGTGGTCCGCAGGTGAGCGTAGCCCCAGCCATGGGTATGGACAACGCCCTTCGGCTTGCCTGTAGTGCCTGATGTATAAGACAGGAACGCCATATCACTGCTTGACGTCTCTGCGGCGGCGAATTGGTCGGATGCCTTTTCCATTTCGTCGAGAAGCTGGATACCCTGTTCCGACTCGCCGACGATGAACAGCTCAACGCCGTCCATATGCCGGGCTTCCTTAAACTGATCGGCGAATGGGGCATAGGCGATAATCGCCTTGGCATCGCTATGCACGAGCCGGTAATCGATATCTGTCGCACGAAGCATTTCAGAACTCGGAATGACAACGATGCCGGCTTTTAGGGCAGCCACATAGGCCACATAAGCTTCGATCAGCCGGGGCATCATGACGATGACAACATCGCCTTTTCCGAGCCCATGTGAGACAAGCACATTCGCGCAGCGGTTTGCACGGGCCATCAATTCCCGGTAAGTCAGCTCCCGTGTTTCCTGGCCGTCTGTCCAGATCAGCGCCTTGTGCGCCGGATCATCGGCGTATTTTTCAAATTCCGAAGCCAGGTTGTACCGCTCCGGAGCAAGCAGGTCTTCTCTTTTCATGCCCAGTCACCCCTTTTCCATGTTCATATCCGATTATACGCCTAACATTTGAGCGTTTCAAAATAGAAATTGTATTCGGAATTTAGTATGTATCGGCCGGGATACCGCACACTTGATAAAAGCAGGGGAATAACTGCACAATTCAAAAACCGCCCGTCTTTGACGGGCGGCCTTCGCTTACATTATTGTTGGCCCTTCATTTGCTGCTGTGCCATCGAAACCAAACGCTTGGTGATTTCTCCGCCAACGGAACCGTTGGCACGCGATGTTGCGTCGGCACCCAGCTGAACTCCGAATTCCTGAGCGATTTCGTACTTCATCTGGTCAAGCGCTTGGCGGACACCAGGTACGAGAAGCTGGTTGGAATTGTTGCTGTTGTTGTTTGCCATGATGTATCACCTCCTTGTGCACATAGAATGTGCCGGAGACGGACAATCATACAGCGAAAAACAACGGGAATTTATGGCAGGTTACAGCAGCTCCGAAAACGGATCATCGTCTTTTTTAAGCGGCAAAACGATGACTTCCCGCTCCGCGACCGCTTTTTCAATCATCGGTCCGAAATCCGCATTGCCTTCATAATAAATGACTTTATCGGTTCTCGGTTTGGTTGCCGGATTGGATGGGGTGAAAATCGTGCAGCAATCTTCAAACGGCCGGATCGACGTTTCGTACGTCCCGATTTTTTCAGCGATGCTGATGATATCCAGTTTGTCCATCGCGATGAGCGGACGGAGCACCGGTGTTGCTGTCACTTCATTGATGGCGCTCAGGCTGGAAAGGGTCTGGCTGGCAACCTGCCCCAGGCTTTCGCCTGTGACAATCGCCTTGGCACCGATTTCTTCACGGACCCGGTCAGCGATTTTCATCATCATTCGCCTGGTGGTGGTCATAGTCAGTGCAGATGGAACCGCATCCTGGACTGCCTGTTGGATTTCTGTGAAGTGGATGGTGTGCATCCGGATCCTGGTGCCGAACGCGCTCAGCCGTTCCGCAAGTTCCACGACTTTCTCCTTGGATTGCTCACTCGTGAACGGAGGGCTGTGGAAATGGATCACATCCAGCTTGAGTCCCCTCTTCATCATCAGGTAGCCGGCCACGGGGCTGTCAATCCCGCCCGAGAGCATGAGCAGTGCGTGTCCGTTGGATCCTGCAGGAAGCCCTCCTGCTCCCTGGATAGTTTTTGTGGAGAGGTAGGCACCGTCTTCCCGGATATCAATCAGCAGCCGGATTTCCGGGTTTTTCATTTTGACGATCAGATTCGGGAAGAGCGGAAGCAGATGAGCGCCCATTTCTTGTTGGAGCTCAATAGTTTTTAGCGGGAATGTCTTGTCTGCGCGCCTCACCTCGACCTTGAACGTCTTCCCTTCCGTATCCATTCCGGAAAGGATACGTTCCGCCGTCTCCTTGATGGTCTCAAGGTCAGCCCTGCAGCGGACCGCCGGGCTGAATGACTGGATACCGAAAACGTCCTGCAGGCGCTCCAGAGCCTCCTGGATTTCCCGGCCTTCATCGGCGATCAGATACATCCGGTCATGTTCCGACTTTACCTTGACCGATGGAAGGTCTTTTGTGATGCGTCGGATATTATCTCTCAGTTTTCTTATGAACACATTCCGGTTTTTCCCTTTTAATGAGAGCTCACCATAACGGATCATGATTTCGTGGTACATCATTTTCGGATCAAACCCTTTCTATCGTTTCCATGAATGTCGTAAATACTTCCTTGAATCTTGTGATATCCTTTTCCGAATTCATCCGGCCGAAGCTGATCCGGATAACGCCGTGGCGATAGTCATCAGGAACCCCCATGGCCTGAAGCACATGGCTTTCCTTCCGGCTCCTGGAAGAACATGCGCTGGATGTCGATACATAGATATCCTGTTCCTGAAGGGCATTGACGGCGATTTCTCCTTTGATGCCCCTGATCGCCACAGACAGGATGTGCGGGGCATTTTCTTCCGCACCCAGAACCATTACTTTGTCAAAGCCCCCGAAATAGCTGACCAGTCCGTTTCTCCACTCTCCATAAGGTGCGCGGCCAATCTCTTCCGCGGCCAGCCGCATCGCCTTGGCGAGCGCCGCCGCATGGGCAACCGGAACGGTACCGCTCCGAAGTCCTTCCTGTTGGTTGCCTCCGAACAGGATCGCCTCCAAGCCATGCCGTTTTTTCAGGATAAGTGCGCCTGAACCTTCGATGCCGTGGATCTTATGCGCGGAAACTGATATGGCGTCCGGCCCATTTTCCGAAACCGGGATGGCGACTTTTCCAAAGCTCTGCACCGTATCCGAATGAAAGACCGCGCGTGATTTTGCGCGGATCAGGCTGCCGGCTTCCTCAAGCGGCTGGATTGCGCCTGTTTCATTATTGACATGCATGATGGAGACGACCGATGTTTCAGACGTTAGCTGATCGGCCAGATCGGCCAGATCAATGACCCCGTCTCTGCCGACCCGGATGGTCCCCACTTCAAATCCCTCTTTTTCCAGCTGAGGAATCGACCGGAGGATGGCGGGATGCTCGATGGCAGAGACAAGAATCTTCTTCCCATGGGCCCGGTTGCCTCGCGCCAGGCCAAAAAGGGCCAGGTTATCCGCTTCAGTGCCTCCTGACGTGAACACCACAGTTCCGCCGGACATGCCGGCGAGCTCAGCCACCTGCTCCGATGCACGCGCCAACAGGCGATCCGCCTCGATCCCGAGCCGGTGCAGCGAAGACGGGTTCGCGAAAAAAGCTTTTGAGGATTTTATGAATGTATCCAATACCCGGTCATCAGGCATCGTCGTGGCACTGTTGTCAAAATAAATCATGATGTAAACTTCCTTTCCAAACGAAAGCCACCGTCACAAGACTGTGAGGTGGCTGATTCCCTGACTTATTATGTACGTCAGACTTCCTGTTTGACAAGTACTTCGATTTTTTTGAGTGCGCCTGGTTCTGCAGCTTCAACTGCGGATGCCGCATCTTCCAACGCTTTACCGTAACGGCACTGGTGAAAAGCTTCTTCGGCTTCGGCCAGCTGTTCGTTGATTGCAGGATTGGAACGGTATCGGTTCCCATATTGGATGAGGCGTTCGATCAGGTCGACGTTCTCCAGCATCTCATCCGCTTTCTTGGACACCTCGTCAATGTAGCCTTCCGCTTTTGCAAGGCTTTCATTCACAAGCGCCATATTAAGCGGCATCTCCTGCAAGTTTCTGCTGACGATGAACAGTTGCTCTTCGGCTTCTTCCAGCCGCACATCCATGTCCTCCGGTATTCCAGGAGTATTTGCTTTGTAGAGCTTGCGGTCCGTTTCCTGAAGGATTCTTCCAAGCTCGGACAGACGGGCACGCGCGTCGGTTTCGTTGACGCGAAGTTCCTTCAGCCTGTCGGAGAAACGGGCCTGCTCATCCAGAAGCTGTTTCGACTCTTCATCGATGGCCTTCAGTTCCTCCTCAAGAACAGACGACGCAGACTGGCCGGCATTGATCCGGCCGGTCAGCAGATTAAACCGCTTTTCCATTCCGGCCACCTGCTCAAGCGCAGCTTCCGGAATGGCCGCTTCCTGTTCGCTTAGCCGGTAATTTTGCTGGACAAAGCGCGCTTCGTCAGCAGTGCTCCTCGTAAAGGCGCTGAGTTCGCCGAGGTCCGCCGCAATATGGGCGTGATTTTCCTCAACGTAGTGGCGGGCGTAGACTTCCTTCTCGAGCTTGTCGTAGAACCCGTTGATCTCCTCTTCAAGGAGGATCGTCCGCTCCTTGACTTCTGCAACCTCAAGGGACTCGAGGGAGAGTTTCAGGTCGTCAAGCTCCCGTTCGATTTCAGACAGACGTTCTTCCATCTTCAGATGGGCAATGAAATATCCGCCATCCTCCATCTCCCGGAGGCCTGCGCGAAGTTCCCGGATGGATTGCGGAATCTTTGTCTGGATTTCCGAGAGCAGTACAGGAACGTCCTCGATCAGTGCAAACGTCTCTTTGGCTTCGTCGGATAGTCCGAGAACCGTTTCACGCGCCTTCAGATAATTGCCGGATGCAGTCAGTTCATCATACTCTTCAAATCTCGGCCTGATGGACTCAAGACGCTTTTCCAGCCGTCCGGCGGCATTGCCGAATGAATGCTGGTGCGCAAGAAGGCTCTTGCGCGCGGCCTTGTGGCGTTTTTTCAGATCTTCCATCTCTACGCGGTTCAATTCCTCACTGCCGATGAGTTCATCCAGCTCTTCCAGGATCCGGTTCATCTCACCGTCAGCATAAGCGATTTTCGATTCAATCTCTTTTTCGATCTCTGTCGCTTTTCGGAAGCGGAGGCGGTCGATGGCTTCTTCTGCATCGAAAAGGAGTTCATCGATAGCCGGCATGTGATCATCCATGACTTCTGTCCAGCTGCCGCGCCAGCGCTCGAACTTCTCCTCCGTCTCGCCGTTCATATTCAGCTGCTTTACTTTTGTCAGTTGTTCAAGAATCGGCTTATGCTGAATCTGAAGCTTCTCCACTTCAAGCTTGTTGATGACGGCTGTATGCTTTCGCCTCATAATGAAGGCGACGATGATCAGAGCAATGAGAATAATAATCCCAATGATGACGTACTTCATCATAGTCCCCCTGTTCCAAAATCACTGTAAACGCTGTATTATCCTTAATAGTATCATGTTTCACGATTTTATGCCGTTGTTTTTTCGCAGGAATTTGCAAGATTCGCCATCATTCATCAAACACGCAGGGATCCGTCCCTGAAAGGAGAGATCGAATATGTTCACCCAAGAGCATTATGAAGGCACCCTCCAGGAAAAATATGATCTTCTCAGCAGGCAGCTGGACGCGCTGCTCGAAGGCGAGCAGAATGTCACCGCAAATCTCGCCAATGCCTCCGCTTTGCTGAATCAGTTCCTTGACCGGACCAACTGGGTCGGCTTCTACGTGATGGAAGGTGAGGATGAGCTTGTGCTCGGGCCGTTCCAGGGACTTCCGGCATGTGTGCGCATCGCGCTTGGAAAAGGCGTATGCGGCACCGCAGCCCGAGACAGGCAGACTCAACTGGTCGAGGATGTGCATGCATTCCCCGGCCATATCGCGTGTGACGCGGCCTCACAATCCGAGGTTGTCGTTCCGATTATCGTCGACGGCCGTGTCTTTGGCGTGCTGGATATCGATTCACCTGAACTGGCCCGCTTCACGGAAGAGGACGCACGGGGACTGGAAAAGTTCGTCAGCGTACTCGAGAAGCATCTCAAATAATGTCCGGTTTCCGGACAAAAAAAGGACAGCCGGCCTTATTGCCGTGCTGTCCTTTTTTGTTGGGGATTATTCGGTTGTGGCCGCTGCCGTTTTCTTTTTCAGGGCGGCGAAGGCCGCTTCCAAATCGGCGATGATGTCGTCCGGATGCTCCAGCCCTGCCGAAAAGCGGATCATCGAGTCTGTAATGCCCATAGCTAACCGTTCTTCCTCCGGAATTGGAGAATGGGTCATCGTAGCCGGGTGCTGGATAAGCGATTCCGCATCCCCCAGACTCACCGCCAGCTTGATGAGCTTGAGCTCGTCAAGAAAGGCTTGGGCTTCTTCCAGGCCTCCATCAAGCGTGAATGAGAAAATGCCTCCTCCGGCATTCATCTGCCTCTTGGCGATTACCACATCCGGATTGTCCGCATCCAGCGGATAATGGACCTCCCGGACGGCCGGCACGGTCTTCAGGTAGGCAAGGACCGCTTCGGCATTGGAAGTATGGCGATCCATCCTCACGGCCAGTGTCTTCAGGCCCCTGATCATCAGCCAGGCATCAAACGGGGAAATGATTCCGCCGTAGTCTTTTTGCACCGTCATTCTGATCTGCTCGATCTCTTCCCTGTCTGCGCCGATCAGGAGGCCTGCAATCACATCACCGTGACCATTGATATATTTGGTCGCACTATGGAGTACGAAATCTGCGCCGAGTTCAATCGGATTTTGGATATAAGGCGAGCAGAAGGTGTTATCTACGATCACTTTAAGACCATGTCTGCGGGCGACGTTGACTGCAGCGCGAATATCCGCCACTTCCATTGTCGGATTGACGGGTGTTTCCACATAGATGACACTTGTTTCCGGACGGACATGTTTCTCGATCTCATCCTCGTTTCTCATCGGGATCAGGTCATGCGTGATGCCGTACTTGTCCTCGAGGATGTTCAGCAGACCGAATGTGCAGCCGTAAATGCCCCTTGTGCAAAGCACATGGTCGCCCGCCTTCGTCGCATGGACAAGGATGGCACTGACCGCAGCCATGCCCGATCCGAATGCAAGCGCGCCAGCCCCTTTCTCCAATGCGGTGATCCGTTCTTCCAACACCTTCACTGTCGGGTTGGTCAACCTGGAGTAGATGTTGCCCGTCTGCTCGCCTGCAAAGCGGGCCGCTCCCGACTCCGCGTCAGGAAATACGTAAGTCGATGTCTGGTAAAGCGGGACGGCCAGGCTGTCCTGATGATCACGGGGATCATGGCCTTCGTGGATGATGAGTGTATCCCGGTGTACCTTCTTGTTCATTTTTGCCCCTCCCATTTTGAAAGCGCTATCATTTTCTACTATTATATCTTGCTTGCATCAAAAAGGGAACTTCCCTACTTTCTTGACTTCCGCGCACGCACGCGGTATGATATTCGTTGTGTAAAATAAACGCAGCAGTTGTGTGAGCAAGGCTGCCCATTTTATCCCTTTACGCCGGACAGTGTCCGGATAAACGGTGCATCGCGTAACCCTTGGCTGCTGGGCGAAGGTGCAAGATGATGAAATGGCTCCGTGTTTGAACACATCTGGTTTTTATTTTACTCAAAATAAAACCAACTTAAGAGGAGGAGTCATCCATGGCTCGCTACACAGGTCCATCTTGGAAAATCTCCCGCCGCCTCGGTATTTCCCTGAGCGGTACGGGCAAAGAAATCGAAAAACGTCCTTACGCTCCAGGCCCGCACGGCCCGAACCAGCGTAAAAAACTTTCGGAATACGGCATGCAGCTTCAAGAGAAGCAGAAACTCCGTCACATGTACGGAGTCAACGAACGCCAATTCCACACACTCTTCCTCCGTGCAGGCAAAATGCCTGGTAAGCACGGCGAAAACTTCATGATCCTGCTTGAAACGCGCCTCGACAACGTCGTGTACCGCATGGGCCTTGCCCGCACACGCCGCCAGGCACGTCAGCTCGTCAACCACGGCCACGTCCTCGTTGACGGCAAGCGCGTCGACATCCCGTCGTACCGCGTAGCGCCTGGTCAGGAAATCTCGCTTCGCGAGCGTTCCCAGAACCTGTCGGCTGTTACAGAAGCGATCGAAGCGACAAACTTCGTTCCTGACTACGTGACATTCGATGCAGAAGCGAAGAAAGGCACATTCGTCCGCCTTCCTGAGCGCAGCGAACTGGCAGCAGAGATCAACGAAGCGCTGATCGTTGAATTCTACAACCGCTAATCAGCTTTTACAGGCTGCAGACAAAGTGAGGTTCTCCTCCTTGTCTGCAGCTTTTTTGTGTTCATACGGGGATTGCCGTCGGCGTCGATGCTGAGGCTGTTAGTAGTGATTCGGCGCCGCTTGGTAGGGATTCAGAACCTAATGGTTGCGACTCAACAGGGGCTTGGTGGGAATTCAGCACCCCATTGGTAGCGACTCGTCTGATGGCTGATTCCAATTGTCTGTTACAATCGGTTTATCTGAACGGAGGGATAGCATTGAAACTTGTTTCCATTTGCCCGAGCAACACGGAACTGCTCGCCTACCTTGGCTTAGACGTACAGCTTGTTGGAGTGGATGACTTTTCCGACTGGCCGGCATCCGTTTCGGATCTGCCAAAGCTTGGCCCGGATTTGTCGATCGACATGGACCGGCTGGAAGCACTCGGGCCGGACCTGGTCCTTGCTTCGCTAAGCGTCCCGGGGATGGAGCGGAATGTGGAGGAGCTGGAGAAACGGGGCATTCCCCATCTCGTCACGAATCCGCAGAGCCTGCAGGATATCGCTGAAGACCTTGTCACTGTCGGCCGGGCATGCGGAATCGAAGATCGGGGCCGGCACACCGCCCGGGAATATATGGACTTCATCAGTGAGCTTAAGAGGCGTTCGGACCGCGTTTCGGACAGGCCGTCTTTATATTGGGAATGGTGGCCGAAACCGGTGTTCACACCGGGAAGCGTAAACTGGCTCACCGAAATCAGCCAAATCGCAGGCGGGCGCAATTTATACGAAGATGTTGAGCTTGCCAGCATCCAGACGGACTGGGAAGATGTCGCCTCCCGTGACCCGGACCGGATCCTGCTTGCATGGGTCGGCGTCCGGACCGAGAAAATCAGGCCAGAGCTGCTCCTCAAGCGTCCCGGATGGCCGGAACTCCGCGCGATGCGGAATGGACAGATTGACGTCATGGAGGAATGGCTTTACTGCCGGCCGTCTCCGCGTCTGCTGGAAGGCGCGCTGAAACTCGGCGGGATGCTGCACCCGGAGTTGTACAGTGACCTCGAACTTCCCGATTGGGTCAACCCGGTGACCTCATAAAACAGAAACGGCCCCCTCGGATCTGCCGGATCCGAAGGGGCCTTGCTTATTCTCCGATAGATTCTGCCATGATGGCGAGCAGTTCGTCTTCTCCAAGAGAAATGTCGCCGCCGCCCTGAACAAATGCTTCACTTCCGCCGCCTTTGCCTCCTGTCGCCTCAAGGGCCGCGGCGGCCACCCGCTTCATGGATGCGTCTGCAGCGTTGCCGCGTGCACCGACAAACTGGAGCTTTTCGCCGTTCCTTACCGTGAGCAGAACAATGGCGTCCTCTCTGAGAGCGGCGGCGGCCCTTGCGAGTTTCTGGAGCTCCGCGATGGGGCGGTCCCTGAAGGAAGCCTTTATCAGCCGTCCCCCGGCTGCCAAAGATTGTGCCTCAACTTCCAGCAGCCGGTCGGCTGCTTCTGCAAGTTGCTTCTCCAAAGAGCGGTTGGTATCCAGAAGCCGCCTGATCGCCGATGCCGTTTCTTCTTCGGGCACACTCAGGAGTCCGATCGCTTCTTTGAGGAAGCTGTTCTTTTTCCCGAGCTGTTCCAAGACACGGTTACCGCAGACAAAGTGGATTCGTGTTTTTTTCTTCATCCGCTCCATACCCAGAATTTTCAGCTGGCCGACCTCGCCGGTGGAGTATGGATGGGTACCGCCGCAGCCGTTGTAGTCAAAGTCCGGGATAATGACGAGACGGATCTCCCCTTCCACCGCCACTTCTTTTCTGAGGCGATAGCGGTCCAGCTCCTCTCTCGTCACCCAGCGGGTCTCGATCGCCCGGTTTTGCATAATGATCTCATTCGCCCGCTGCTCGGCAGCATCCAGCTGTTCATCAATCACCAGCTCAGTGTCCAGGTCGATCGAACTGACCTCTTTGCCCAGGTGGAAGCTGACTGTCGGGCAGCCTGCCGTCTCGACGAATGCAGCCGTCAGGATATGCTGTCCGGTATGCTGCTGCATATGGTCATGACGGCGCATCCAGTCGATCTTACCGGAGGCAACGAGTGCATTCAGCGGCTCCTCCACATAATGCCGGATTTCGCCGTCAATCTCTTCTACATCCGTCACGCGGATGCCGTTCAGCCTGCCGGTGTCATGCGGCTGGCCGCCCCCCGTCGGATAAAACACGGTATTCTCGAGAACGGCGTACGGCCTCCCGTCTTCCTCCCCCTCACGGACAACATTTACTTTAAAGCTGGTCCGATATGGATCCTGATAGTACAGCCGGTCTTTTAGCATCGCCATTCCCTCCCTGTATGCCGGAACCAAATCATCATTTTTTCCGGTCAGTTGAATTTGATCATCGTATATTTCTTCTTGCCGCGCCGGATGATGGTGAACGCGTCGTCCAGACGGTCAGCTGATCCAATCGTGTAGTCGAGCTCCTTGATCCGCTCACCGTTGATGGAGATGGCACCATTGGTCACGTCTTCACGTGCCTGGCGCTTCGAGGAGGAAATGCCGGCCCCGACGAGCAGGTCGACTATGTTCCGGTCTTCCTTCGCCATCTCGAAGCTTGGCACGTCCTTGAATGCATCCTTCATCTCGGACACGGACAAGGCCTTCAGATCGCCGCTGAACAGCGCCGCGGTAATGCGCTCTGCCTGCGCCAGCGCCTCGTCTCCATGGATCAGGCGCGTCATTTCTTCCGCCAATGTCTTTTGGGCTTTGCGTAGATGCGGTTCTTCTTCAACCGCCTTTTCCAGTTCCGCAATCTCCTCTTTGGCGAGGAACGTGAAGATCTTCAGGTACTTGATGACATCCGCATCGGCCGTATTGATCCAGAACTGGTAGAACTCATATGGTGAAGTTTTCTCGGGATCGAGCCAGACACTGCCGCCGGCTGTCTTGCCGAATTTTGTTCCGTCGGCTTTCGTAACGAGCGGGATGGTCAGCCCGAAAGCTTTTGCATGCTCATCATGGGTTTTGCGGATGATCTCAAGGCCAGTGGTGATATTGCCCCACTGATCGGATCCGCCGACCTGCACGCGGCAGTTGTAATGGTCGTACAGATGGTTAAAGTCCGAGCCTTGGATAAGCATGTAGGAAAACTCGGTGAACGAGATGCCGGTCTCAAGACGCGTTGCTACGTTCTCTTTTGCCAGCATGTAGTTCACGCTCAGGAGCTTCCCGTAATCGCGCAGGAAATCGATTGCCGTCATTTTGCCGAACCAGTCTTTGTTGTTCACCATGACCGCGGCATTCTCGTCACTGAAGTCGAAAATCTGTTCGAGCTGACTGCGGATACCCGCCACGTTGTGGGCCAACTGCTCCTCAGACAGCAATTGCCGCTCATCTGCCTTAAACGACGGGTCCCCGATCATGCCAGTCGCTCCGCCGACCAGCACGATCGGCCTGTGTCCATGTTTCTGGAACCGGCGCAGCGTCAGAAAAGGAACGATATGCCCGATATGCAGGCTGTCTGCAGTCGGGTCGACTCCGCAGTAGAGGGAGATGCTTTCTTTGTTCAGCAGTTCGGCCAGCGCCTCTTCGTCGGTCGTCTGGTAGAGGAGGCCTCTCCATTTCAGGTCATCGATCAGTTCATTCGTCATTGTTCATCCCTCCAGAAAATAATAAAAGCCCCTGCGGATCCATGGATCCTGCAGGGGCGCTGATTCCATCAACGCGGTACCACCCGGCTTGGGAAGCGCAATCCGCTTCCCCGCTTATGCATGTTAACGCATGCCGGCGCCTTGCTCCGGGGCTGTAATTCACGGATCGTCCGCCGGGCAGCTTCCACCATCCGCTGCCTCTCTGATTGCTCGGCGGACGGCGCTACTCCGGCCCCATCCTCACTCGGTTTCAATATGATAATAATCCTCATTTTATCGGAAACGGGAACGATGTCAATACAGATTTCTCCCCCTGTCGCAATATGGTATATAGTAATGCCGGAATTTGAAGTGAGGTTTTGTGTTTAGTGAGACGTTGAGATACCAAGGGTTTTAATGATTGGACTGCCGGCCGGCCTTCCAAAAGAACTTGTTCTGCACCGACCATTTGGGGGACATTGTGGGGGAGCTCTTGAGGGACGTTAAAAAATCAGTGGGCAGATGACGACCGTCGTACTTCGGTGCGGCGGTTTTATGTATGCGCTACAATCAGGTGAAGGAGGATTCGACATGAACCTGACATTTCAAGTATTAACCCTTGATCAAAATGGGCGCTTGCATAATTATGGAGAAGCAACTGAGGATCCGACGACAGCAGCTGATACCATCCGGAAGGCAAAGCGCGTTGAAGGTGGCCCACTGTATTTGAAGGGAGTTATCACGAGCGATTCGGAAAGACGGACTGTGTATGTTAATCCAGAGTGGGAGCTTGGAAATGAGCCAATGGATTGGAACTTCTATTTAAAATAAATTCCTTTACTCCTAAGAATGGAAGCTTTAAGAAGTCACTCACCATTTTCTTAAATCACTTACGCATAAAATGGTAGATGGATGCAAGATATTGATATAATTGACCTCGAGGTAAGGAATGATGATTTACGACATTTTTAAATGTACATAAAATCAGATAGCCGATGAATATAGAATGAAAAGGGGAAAAAAGTTGGCTGTAGATATCTCTGTTCCTAATAGAGTGAAAAATGATTATAGTGGATTAAACTTTTTCACTAAAGCTTGCCATGTAAGTAACGAATGCAAAAACACAGACGTCAACTTTGATTTTTCTTCGACCTTTTGGTTTGAGGCAAATTTAACAGCTATATTGGGTTCTATAATTGAAGTACTACACGAGAATAATTGTAATGTCTCACTTGTGGGTGTAAACGATGAAATTAAAGCCATTTTTATGAAGAATGGTTTTTATGAGCACTATAATCTTGGCAGCATAAATGATTATTACAACAGCACAATTCCATTTAGAAGGTTTCACATAGATGAATCTGAAGAGTTCACGGAATACCTCGATTCTGAGGTAATCCCTAAAATCCAACTTCCCTTGAGTGCTTCTCAAAAGAAGGTTTTTAAGACTTGCTTGCAGGAAACATTCATTAACGCGGGCCAACATGCTCAAAGCGACTTCGTATACACTTGCGGACAGTACTTCCACAAGAATGAGAAAGTAGGGTTTACCATTGTGGATATCGGAGTCACCATTGGGCATAATGTAAGAAATAAGATTGGCCATGTAATTGATCAAGACGCAATTGAGTGGGCAACTGGATTTGGAAACACCACAAAACAAGCTAATGATGGCGGCATTGGTTTGCATTTATTGAAAGGCCATTTAAAACAAAGCGGTTCATTGCAAATTGTTTCTGGCAATGGATTTTGGGAACAAGACTTTGGAGAACCCTTTAAACGAAGTTCAATGCATAATTTTCAAGGCACAATAGTAAATATAGTTTCGAACTTTGGTAGCAATTTTTAATTAAGGAGAGATCCAAACTTGAAAATTCTTGTTCAGGATGCCATTGGCTCCACAGTTGCAATTTCTTCACAAAAGGGAGAATTGCTAAGAGATGAAATTATTAAGTTCTTCGGAAGCCATTCGGAAATTTCTATTGATTTCGAAGGTATAACAGATCTTACCACAGCTTTTTTAAATGTGGGGATTGGGCATTTGTACGATAGATTTGATAAAACCGAAGTTGAGTCAAAGTTAAAATATCTCAATTTAGATGCCATAGATCATTATTTAGTTAAACAAGTAATAGAACGTGTTAACTTAAATTATAACAATTCCGCAGTTTTCGATGAGGTGTTTGAAGATGGCAACAATTCATGAACTAAATTCATATAAAATCCTTCCTGATGACACCTTCTTTTTTGATACTAATATATGGATGTATATGTATTGTAGTATCGGAAACTACAATTCTAGTGTAGTACAAGCTTATAGTGATTTTTACCAAGAAATTAGAGAATCCGGAAATGAAATAGTTGTTAATACACTTCTGATCTCAGAATTTATCAATTCATACAGTAGACTAGAGTTTAATTTGGTTAAGAAGACAGACAAACTGTCTGACTACAAAAGAGATTTTAGGAACAACAGTAGTTATGCACCTGTGTTAACTCACATTGGAAGTATCACAGAACAAAAAATAGTCAATAACAGCAAACAAATTCATGACGCGTTTAATGAATTTAATGAGGATGACTTTTTTGTAAATAATTCCACGAAAGATTTTAATGATGAGTACTATGCATTTCTTGCAAACCGCTACAATCTAAAGGTTGTTACACATGATAGGGATTTCAGGAACACAAACTTTGACATTGATATTATTACTGCGCTAGTTTAGGTCCCACAAACAAGCGGCCAACCCACACGGGCGGCCGCTTTCCTCATTTCTTATTCTTGTTCTTCAGCTTCTCCAGCAAGGCTTCTGCCTTCTGCTTTTGGGTGAGCGTCTCCTGCTCGAGGACTTCAAACATCCTCTTTCCGCTCTCAAATGTTTCGACTTGAACCCTGTCCCCTTCTTTAGCTTTGCCTTTCAGCTCAGCTTTGGGAACGAGCAACTGCGTCTCTTCCTCGTCGACTTTCAGCAGTACCGCAAACCCATCATCGAACCGATCAATGGTGTATTTGGTCATTACTCACACGCCCATCCGTCTTTATCGCGGTCGTGTTTGGATGCATACGCCGGGTGGCTGCTCTTCACGCCGTTCGGGTAGTATTCACGCATTGCAGTACAGTTCTGGAACGTAGTTGGCGCCCCAGGAATAACGTATGTTCCGCTGCCTGGATCAGGTGTAGGCTGCGGAGCCGGTGCAGGCGTCGGCTTAGGTGCAGGTGCTGGCGCCGGTGTCGGCTTAGGAGCCGGAGCTGGAGCTGGTTTCGGTGTGCCTCCACCAGTCCACGCTGCTGTGTTTACATTGAAGCTATTGCCATTCGTTGTGAACGTAATGTTGCCGGACACAGCAGTCGAATAAATCTTCGAACCGTTAGCGCGCAGTGCGTCGACGACTTCTGCATGTGGATGGCCATACGAGTTGTCTTTTCCATAAGAAAGAACAGTTGCTTGTGGGCTTACCGCTTTAGCGAACGCTGCGGAAGTGCTGGTGTTAGAACCATGGTGGCCGGCTTTCAAAACTGTAGACTTTACTCCACCACGGCTGATCAGCTGGCTTTCAATGTTCTTATCAGCATCTCCGGCGAGCAGGAAGCTGACATTGCCATACTCGGCTCGCAGAACGATTGAAGCATCGTTATTATCAGAGGCAGTTTCATCAGCATACAGAACTTTGACGTTAAATTGATCCACGGCGAAGTTTTGACCAATTGTAGGAACCACAAATGGAATGTCCTTGGCATCGATGAGTTCAAGCAGTTCGATGTATGTCTGTGTAGTATGTGCTTTCCCACTGTCGATGAATGTGCCAACAGGGAAGTTTTGAAGGACCGGAATCAATCCGCCAATGTGATCAGCGTCTGGGTGAGTCGCTACGACATAGTCGAGCTTCTTCACACCTTTAGATTGTAGGAACTGGACTACCTTGTTTCCAGCGGACTTTGTTCCTCCATCGACGAGCATAGTCTTGCCGTTTGCAGCTTGAAGGAGAATGGAGTCTCCCTGGCCAACGTCGATGAAGTGAACCTGGGCCTGCGGAAGAACTACCGGCTTGAAGCGATCATCCAGCAGACGGGCCATGAAAACTGCGAAGTGCTGGCGGGAAAGGAAGCCTTGAGGATCGAATGTTCCGTTTGGATAACCTGTCGTGATGTTGTTTGAAGCAAGCGTTTCAACGTAGTCCTTCGCCCAGTGCTTGTCAGAGACATCTGTGAAGCTGTACTTTTGGTCTGTCTCCTTCTGTCCATAACCTTCAACGAGGATCTTGGCCATCTGGGCACGGGTCAATGTGCCGTTTGGCTCGAAGTACTTGGAACCGTTCTTTGCGGTCTTACCGGAGATAAAGCCCAGTTGGACCGCTTTTGCGACTTCCTTGTAGCCGTATGAGCCTGGCTTCATGTCGGTAAAACCAGGATCCGGCGCGTTAAAGTCTGTGACCCCCTTCTCGCGTAGGATCATTTGGACAGCGTTCAAGCGATTAAGGTTCTTGGTTGGCTTAAACGTTCCATCCGGATAACCATTGATGATCTCCTTGTTTGTCAGGAAGTTGATTTCATCCTGGTAGCCCGTGACATCTTTGAATTTTGTTGCGGCTGATACGCTCTGAAGTGGTACGAGAGCCACAAGCAGAACGACGGCCAGCATCATCTTGAAAAACTTGTTCAATACTTCTCCCCCTTGTAAACTGATTCGATTATATGATAATGGATATATTTGGGGGTGTCTATTAGTTTTTTGTAAATGGTAGAGCATATGTCCTAGAAAAAATATGTACATCGTAGAAATAGAAAAAAGACGGTCAACCTATAGTAGGATGACCGCATTTGCTATCGCATAACTATAGCCGGAGATGTCAGGCTCTTGACGGGGCCTTGTCAGCCGGCTGTTGGCAGAACGTCCACATATTTGAAGTTCTGCTCTGAACAGTTTACCATACTGTAATTCCCAAGAAAAGTATTCCAATAAAAAAGCAGCCAACCCGATAATGGGAAGGCCGCTTGTCTTAATACTTATCAGCTTTTCGTTTTAAATCTTCAATTTCCAATCGCAATTCTTGAATTTCTTTTGAAAGTTTGTGATGGGATCTGGCGGCTATGACAATCCCCTCTGCTCTAGTCATCGGGGCATTCGGACGAACTCCGGTTGAGATGCCTTGGTTTTTTGCATACTCCATGTCAGCCACAAAGTCATCGCGCACCTCGTCAGAATACTTACGACCGTCAGTGGCGCGATAGATCATTGCGGCTGTTTCCTGACGTTTCGTGTAGTCATTCGGGCGGACACCATTGGTGACACCCATCCGAATCGCGCCTTCAACGTCTGCTTGGAGATCTTCCCTGATTCCTTCATCTTTTGGTTTCGCCACATGCGCCACCTCCTGTGGTTTTGGCTTGTTCAATTCATTGAGTAGTTCAGTGATCCGTTTCTGTGTCGCTTCTCCTGCATACCCATCCACATTGAGTCCGTTCGCCAATTGGAAGGCGCGGATCGCCCTGTCCGTTGCAGGACCGAGGATGCCATCAGCCACAAGCGGATATCCGAGTTTAGTTAGGTCCTCTTGCATCCGTTTGGCAGCCGCCCCGCCCATGCCCTCTGTGAGCATTTGACCGTAACGGAAGGTCTTGTAGTCCAATGCGTCACTGGATGTCCCAGAAACCGCGGTGCCCTTCCCGAGCATATCTTTGAACTGAGACCAACTAACGCCCTTTGAAGAGTGTCTGAGGAAGCGTGGACAGTCTTTGCCGGACCAATGATTGTGTTGGACCACACGACTTGCCGGGATGTTATGTCTTTTCATCAGCAACGTGGTGAGGTCGGCAGCATTCTGAACCGCTTTCTTGAAGTTGCCATCCGAGTTTACACAGATTTCAATGCCGATGGATCGGCGGTTCCCGGTTCCGCTACCGGCGTGCCAGCAAATCTGATTGTCGCGGAATGACTGAATAGCGATTATATCATCCACCTGATAATGCCAGGATGCGTTCCGGGAGTTCCCCCGGCTTTGCAAGTTGGCATGTGACTGCGCCGCTGCCCCGCGGCTTGTGTTGGCTGTTTCGTGGATGGTGATGTAATCGCAAGCATTCACGCCGGACGATACCGCCGCACGGCTGGACACAAGTTGCTGTTTGAGTGAAACCATAGTTCACAACCCCTTTGGATCTTTTGGCTTGTCATACGTCAAGGCTTTGCGGCTGTCGTGTACCCCGGAGACGGTCGGGTCGTTCACCGCATTCCATGCCGCAAAGAAAATCATTCCGACTACATATGGATTCTTGAACGCATCCACAGTGACGGACCAGACTGCTCCCCATGTGGTGAAGTCCTCATAATTCAATCCGTAGTACACGAGCACCGGACCAGCGACCGCGGCCAGTAACTGCACCCAAAATACGGGGTTTTTGAATCTCACACGCCAGTTAATGTTCATCTAGATTTTCCTCCTCTTTCTTTTTGAGTTGTTGAAGCTCGTGCTGGAGAATCTCGTTCTGCTTTAACAGATCAGCCTTATCCACCCGGTCCATTACTGGATGCCGAGCGATACGCTGCTCCTTCCCGGTTGGATCCCGGTGAAGTTTTACAAGCGCATTAAAAAGAGCCGCCGGAATCGGCAGCCCAATTTGAGCACAGTTCTCGAGTATACTGATTCCTTCATTCACGATGAAAAACGATGTTACTCCGAGCAAAACAAAACCGTGGGGATCCTGTCCAACTGCCATAATCATGTATTCAAGTGCCGCAGCCATGCCGACCATGATGATAATCGCGAACTTTTTGACCACCCCGGCAAAGCCGATTGTACTGTCCAGTGACTTAGTCACCCATGAGCGCAACAGACCCGTGATCATGTCTAAGAGCATAAAAAAGACGAGAACCACAATGGCCTCGTTCACAACGTCGATCATGTATATGATGAAACTTATGATCAGGGCACCAACCCCTTTAATACCGGTGACTTCCAAGCGACTCATCACCCCGATTCTCTCCCTCCTGCATTCACGCTCCCCCTTTGAAATGAATCTCTCTGTACATAAAAAGAGCGCCCGTGTGGACGCTCATGCTTACTATCTATGGATATTATTTATCCTGCTTGGATACTAACTTCTTATATGCTATAGCTTCATCATCTAGAGCAGAACTTAGAATTTTCTCTATAGCTGAAAGATAGACAGCAGCGTATTCAGCATCTCCTGCCTTTGCCTTTTCTATCCCATTAGGTAGATCTTCCAGAAGGACCTCTAGCCTTGTCCGAATTTGCTCTCGAGAGTCGCCTAAGTAGGTATTCACTTTCGCCTTTGGCAACTGGATTTCATCATCATTCATAACTTTTGTTCTCCTTGCGATATTATTGTTGAGTAGTGATATTGTCCCTACTCTCTTTTCTGCACCTATTTGCCTTTTCCCTTTAAAATTAAAAAGAACACCCAATTTGGATGTTCTTTTGTAGTATTCCTCTTATTTTTTCGATTTACTAAGAACAATGTTTTTTTCGTCAATGTAGATGACTTTGTAGTCTCCCGCATAGAAGTGGAAGCTTTTCCCGACATTCACTAGAGGGTTTCTGATTACCTCTTGAGTTTCCATGCAGTGCATGAGGTATGCCCTGACGGCCTCACTCTCTGTCATAATCTCGAGCGCTTTTGAGGATCTCCTAATTGTACCGTTTACTACAAATACCCCATCGTTAAAAGAAATTCTCCAAAATTCTATATCTTTCATTGGAGCTCCCCCTTCCTGTGTCATAATTCGACAAATAGAAAGGGAGTCCTTCCCAATGTAGCTAGAAAAGATTACCTGGACGGACACTATTCCTATTTTATCTTGCGTAATACTGTGCCTTGATCATCCATGTGGATGACCTTGTAGGCTCCGGCGTGGACCCTGTAAGTTCTGTCAACCCAGACAACAGGATTCGAAATAACCTCCTGGGTTGTCCTACACCGGCTAAGAAATGATAAAACAGCTCGGTTTTCTGTCTTGATCTCCAGATAACTTGCATTGTCCTCAATGGTCCCCTTTGCAGCTCGTTCCCAGTCATCAAATGCGATTCGACGAAATTCCGCCGTCCTCATAAAGCATTCCCCCTTTTGCCTCATAATTCGGCAATCCGTGGGAGTAATCCTTCATAAGAAAAGAGCATCCGGTTGGTTGCTCTTATTGACTATTATTGCTTTCGATTATTTCACAAACCTGGCCAACCCAGTCTACCACGTCTTGTAATTCGATACTATTGTTCCAAAATGTTAATTTAAGGTTGTCTAATTGCCGAAAGGTATCTTCTTTTCTTACTTTAGAAATAAACTCCCCAGGCCCTATATTCATATTTAGATCAATATACGTATTGGGGTTATGTGACGTCGCCCACTCATCTAATCGCGCCTCAAAATGCTCAAAATCGTTCCTAATAGCTCTCAAAGAGTCTGGAGGAGGTGGCAAATCGGGATTTCTTTGATGTAAGATATGCGCGCGCTCTTTTGCCTTTTCTTTTTCATCATCTTTGATTCTAGCGCCTATTGCCTCCTTATCTAATAATCTTAATACTAGCATCGCATGATTAATGATAGACATTGCGTACGAAATAACAACAGACGGTCGCTTGGTATTAATAGACTGGTTTAACTGAATGCTATTTTCTACAATCCATTCATTCCTGTTGCTAATTTCATTTTCATAAATACGCATTACATAATTAAGCTTATCTGCTTCTACAGGAAAAAAATTATTCCTCATTAAAGATCCACTCCCTTCGTGAAAGGGTTATTTAAAGGTCCCCTTTTGATTTGAGTTCATTATATTTCGACTCGTTTATTAACAAATCATTAGTGTCATAGAGAGGCATTCCTGCTTGACGTAGTTCTATTAATTCATTGTATAGAAAAACATCAAGGTTATTCATAATGGTTTCTTGGTCATAGCCCCTCATCGTTGCAGACTCAACAATTTCTTGTACCGATCTAATTTTCCTCGTAAAGAGAATTTCACATAGGGCGCTTCTTAACTCAGGATCCATTACTTTCAGCTTTTCACGCATACAAAAAACCCCTCCTTGGCGTCGATACTGCATAATTCGATACCAAGGAGGAAAGTCCTTCTAGTAAAATGCCTTTTTTTACTAGTATTCGACAATTTCTTCCTCCGGCTGCTCCAATTCGGCTAGTCGCGCCTCCACAATGGTCTGATAAACCGCAGGCACCCGCTCCATATCCAACAGCCCAAAACGAACGGCCGTTACATAGAACTCGATCATTTGCTCTTCACCTCCAGCATCATGACCCGCGTCATGAGATCTGCCACCATACCACCCATGTCATTCAGCATCTGGACCTGAACGGCGCTGATCTCGCCCATGTTGTCCATATCGTTCTTCACCGTGGATTCCTCCCGGGCCTGCCGGACGAGCTCATTGTACTGCTCGTCTGTGATCCCGAGATCCTCTTTCAGTTTCTCGCGTAGGTACTGCATCAGACCTCTCCTCCCTCTGGTACTAGCTCAGGCGGCATTTCGAGTACGTCCACACGCCCCTCAACGGCATCCAAGCGGATAAGGACCTCAAGCATCTGCCGCTTGAGCATGAGCGTGTCGCGAACGTTATCCGAGAGTTTGGTGTTGACTGCATCGAACGCGGACCGGAGTGATTGCTGGATCGTGAGAATAGCGTCTTGGACATTGACCTGTCCTTCGCTGCCGACCGTGATCTGCGCGAGTTCGCTGACGATGAGGTCGCCTTCCACCAGGTCGGTCACATCGGTCACTTCCGGAGTCGCGAGTACATACGTCAGCTTGTACGGCGTGTAGTCGGTTGGCATGGTGGACAGTGCTTCCTCGGCTGTGGCGGTCTGGCCGTTGCCAGTGACTGAGATCCAGGTTGTGCCGTCCGTATAGCGCCATCCGTTGAAGTAGCGACTTGCATCATCAAACGTGTAAGACGCATCGGGAGAAAAGCCGGTGTGTTCGTTCGGAATCGTGAGCCATGTGTAACCTCTTTCCAGACCACTAAACCTATCGACAACGGTACTGACACCGTGAGCCAATCTTTTCCCGGTAAAATCAGTGATGATTCGACTGCTAACATTCCCATTTGCGTATTTAGGTTCTGCCAATTCGGTGGTTTCAATCATTCGGAACCCTTCTCTCACGCCACCTACCCGGAAGTCACCCGGCTCTATCTCGACTTCCTTCACCCTATTCCTCACATACCACCGGCCGTCATGCTGATACAGAACGTCACGTCTGTCTCCAACGGCGCTCAGTGTGACGGGAGCGCTGAGAGTATGTGGGTTGTAAGGGGTGAATGGTTTTGGGTCTGTGCCAGGGGTGAGCATGAGGTTTTCCATTGTCAAGCCTACCGAGCTTGTTGATGAATACGCCCCTATTAGCAGATACCCGGCGTCACTTCTGGTTGTAAAGGTGAATGGTAGACTGAAATTATTCACCAGTGTGTCATATCCGTTCGATGGATCGGAAGGTCTCTTTTTGAATTGCATTAACCTTGCCCCGCTGCCCTTATTTTCAAGACTTCCGGAAAGAGTGTAAGTCGTGTTAGGTTCAACCTTCACCAAATACCCAGACAATTCTCCTGCACCGGACGATGTTTTCGAGACAATAACCCCGTAATCAGATAGTGAAATTTCACCATTGTTGTGCCTGTGTACAAATTCTATCGGATTGATTAGGTTATCCCCTGCGGTCCTTCCTGCACTCACCACATATGGATTCCTCAAGTGCTGGACGCCCTCGACGATCGGGTAACGGCGCTTGGTCTCCTGGTCCGTGTACGTCACGCCGATCCGGTCATATTCCGCTTTTGGCACTTCATAGAGCGGCACGCGCGGCTGGCGGAAGTCGGCGGTCGGTTTCAGGTGGATCTCCAGCTCAACATAGTCCATATAGAGGTCGGACGACGTAGCCCCGTCATACGGACTGCCGTCAGCCAGGAAGATCGCGTATCCGTTCCCGATGTAATCGTATTTCGCGTCAGTGATGCGGGTGAAAAAAGAGACTTTATTCGATGTTTCGTAGCCCGCGACGTCCCACCTGTTCGCGTCATAATGCCACCGGCGTACTCGGACTGTGTTCGTCGTCGAGGTGGCCTTTCCGGACCAATAGAACCTTAGAGTTTCCAGGTTATCTTTTAGCCAGTCAGCCTTTCCTTGTCTTCCTGTTGCGGGGATTTTCCCCACATTCCGCTCGACGGCCTCCACCAGATCGAACTCATATTTTTGTTGCGGAACGGAGCCAATGACCTGGTTGCTTGAAATGGCTACATATCGCCCGTCGCCTTCTTTGTAGGCGTCTGTCGATTCTGGCTCTGCGCCAATACTTCCAGGGCTTGCGAGTTCAGTCGATGACGTCCGGTTTCCTATGATGTGAGGGTTTTCTGCTTTGCTTCCCTTCACTTTCCCCTCAAAGTTCTCCACCCTCACGATGGTCGGGCGGGTGTTGAGTTGGGCGGTGGGTTTGAGGGTGATGTCGAGATTCACATAGTCGGTGTAAATTTGAGAAAAAGTTACTCCGTCTGACGGTTCGGCGTATACAATCGCCCGTAACAAACCATCTTGACTAACGAATCCTGACGTACTTGCTAAATCGCCAGAAAACAGAGGGTAGGTTAATCTTGTGATAGCATTTGAAGTATGTTCAGAGGCTTTCAACCAATTTTTATATGATGTGCCTGCACGGTAAACATCCAAGCTCGCTTTATATCCGCTTGGTCCTTGACCGTATCCATACCAATTAATCCGAATGGTTTCTGCGTTAGCATTAATCCATGCGACCTTTTCTGAAACTGTCCCCCCCGGAATAGTCCCCAGATTTCTTTCTACTTGCTCGATGACATTGAAGGTAAAAACGAATTGACCGTAATATCCTGATGTTGCGTTCGGCCCTCCACTTGCCGTTGCTTGGGAATCCAGAGAACTTATCCGTGCATATTCCGTGTCATTACCTAATTCATTCGGTGCATCCACATTGAAATGTGAAGGATATGCCGTCCTCAAAGCCTTATGAGGATTCAACGTTGTACTTCCTACAACTTTTCCTGTGTAATCCGCAACCGTTTTATTCGTCTCGCCCTTCTGAAATTTGCCGACCCCGGCCACCGTTTTCCCATCCGTGATAACCTTGTACTTCTCGTCTGTAAGGGCGTAATACTTCCCCTTCTCTAGATTCGAGTTACCCAGGGAGACAAGGGTGGTCCCGCGGATCTCCATGCCGACCGGGGAGTCTGTCGGGCTTGTTACGACGTGCGTCCCCTCGGACAGAACTGTCTGGGCTGCACCTGCATCGTCCAACTTGGACAGGGCCTCACTAATCGCCGTCGGATGATTCGCGTCGGTTACAATCCAGGCACCGTCCTCGTAGCTGTATGTGCGGGCTTCAGAAATGACCCGAACCGTGTCGCCCTGCGTCGGAGTAGGATACCGGCTGTCCCGTTCAGCAACGGTTTCGACAGCCGGAAGCCGGTTGATCCGGTTCGCTTCCCGGACATCGGCCAGTTGCTGGATCGCCTCGCCCTTCTCTGTGTTGAGGGTATCGATGGCAGTGGTAGTGCGCTCCTCCATTTGCTCAATAGCCTGACTCTTCTCCGCGTGCAGGGATTCAATATTCGACCGGGTTTCGGTCTGCATCTGTTCGATGGCTGACGTTTTCTGTTCGTTGAGCGTGCTGATGGTCGAGCTGACTTCCGTGAGAACTTGTTCTTTATCCTCATTCAACGTCTTAATGGCCTGCCCGACTTGTCCGGTCAGTTTGCTTCGCTCGGCGTCCGCTTCTTTAGCTGCCCGGTCGGCATTCGCTGTCGAGTCGTAGATCTTGTCAATGGCGTCCTCGAAATACGTGCGCTCCTCTGTGGACGGAACAGCGCCATTGTCCACGTCTTCCTGCACCTGGTACTCAAATCGAAGAGTGCTGATCGTGCCGCCGTCTGTGCCGAGTAGCTTCAGTTGGGCCTTTACGACTCCCGGCCATGCAACTTCTCCGCGCTTTATTGGAACAGTTACCTGTGATTCCCCGGAGACCGTTCCCTCTGAGATGACTGGTACCTCTCCACGCTTGGGCGGCTGGCTGATGAGAATAACATCGCGGACATCCGTGAGGTTGATTTCCGCGCCAAAGTGACGGACGTTGAGGATGAATCCGTAATCCGCGTTTTGGACAAGGTCGGGCCGGGCGGACCAGTTTTCATCTCCGGTGTCGATGGTGAGTGTGTGCCATGTTCGTAGTTCTGCCAATTAGACCACCCCTTACTGTGTTTGTTCTGACCGACTCACCTTGGCGGCGGTCTTGATATCGTTGTATCGCAGACCAACCGCAGAGGTTTCGTCACCAAGTACAATGAACGGCTTGGTGACGATGCGATTGCCAAACCGGTCCTCTTTCCCCTCAGCATGCTTGTTGATTTTTTCAGAGAGTGTCTTAGCATTCTCGCCGTCAGGCAGGGAAATGATGTAGGCATCTCCAGCTCGAGTGGTGACTTGATACGTATTTGTGGCTGTTTCCCCAGGCTCCCCGGAGTAGAAGCTGATGACGTCGTCCTTGGTCGTCATGTAGTCCGCCCCGATGCTGATCATTGGGCTTGGGGAGTTGAGCGCGCTGGCCACAACGTTGATGTCCTCTGTGTCGTATGTGCCGGTGACCTGATTCGTTTTCACTGTGATTGCCATTTGATGACCTCCTAGTTGATTGAGTTGAGCGAGTCCCTGACTCCATTAAAAAGCCCCGGCAAATCGCCTGCACCGGATGAACGAGTTCCGGGCGGACGAGTTGGCGGGGCCATGTCGTTTATGGAATTATTGAGCTGATTATAGAGCGTTGCGGACAAAAGGGTATTCCTCGCAACGTTGGTAAAGGTGTAGGTCGACTTGCCGGAGTATCGCCGGAAGTCATTGATCCGCTGACGGAAGGCAAGAAACTCATCATATGAAATGAGATTGACGAACACTCCGTTGACGATGCTATACGACCTTCCGCGGGCTTTAGTGATCGTCCAGCCAAAGTTGTTCGGTCGTACATACCCCAGTGAGAAATGGAACGATATCGGCGTACCGTTCCCGCCAGTGTTCCAGCCGTAGAGCTTCACCATATAAGAGACTCCCGGCGAAAGGCCCGAGAATGTCTTGGTTGTGGCGTAGATGTTGTAATCATAGGCTACGACATTATTACCTTGCCAGATTTCCATGGCATACTTTTCTGCCCGCGCTGCAGCATTCCAGGCAAACGAGACCCATGTCTCCCCTGAGTTGTAGATGTTCAGCCCCGACGGTGCGGGCGGCGGATCAGGTAATGGCTCGGCTCCTGTCGTGATGTAGCGAGTGACCGATGTCCCTGTATACCAGGAGTTCTCAGGCGTGACCGTCACCTTATAACGAGTGCTGTAGTTGCCGGTATAGGTGAGGGTATATGTCGTGTTGCTCCCCATGTAAACCCGCCATTGCCTCACATCATCCACGTAGACATTCAGATAGGTTGTATCCGAACCCTTGCTCCCGCTGATGTAGACATTCCGGCCGCTCGTCGAAAGCGAGAGGCTCGGAGTTCCAGGGGTAGGGTTGGTCGGCGCTGAGGTCAGTGCCCAATGCCGATCAATTGCCCGGTCCTTTTGCCGGTTGGCGTATAGCTTCACAAGGTAATGGGTAGACGGCTTCAAGTTATAGAACGTCCACGATCTCGCAGATAAGGATACCCTGTAGCTGCTAAAAACCAGAGTACCCTCAGGCCCCTCATCGTTCTCCCAAAGTTCGAGATTGTAATAGGAATCTGTGACGACGTTCCCAGACTCGCCCATGGATGACCAACTGATACTCATTTGTGTCTGTGAGATAGACGTGATGCTGAGATACTTGCCCCATGTTTCAACATTTGCCATTACGCCAACACCGCCGGAACGGTCAAGCCCTGCGGGAAGCTCCAATTCCCCCGAGCGACAACATCAACGTTTGATGAGGACCCGATTGTAATGTTATTTGATCCGAGTATGTGGATGTCACTAGCATTCAAGGACATCCCCGACAATCCTCCGGCCAGTTCCCCCCGGATATTCGCGGCGTAACCGTATCGGTCAAGTGGAAACCGGAGCTCTTTCGCAGATCCGTCACCGGTCCCGACGTTGAGAACCCCGTTGACTGTTGTGATCCCTTCCATGTCGATATTCTTAGCATGAACCTTCCAGGTGGAGGCCGTCTGATTCACCCGCGAAATAATCTCCTGTCCGGTGTAATCAGTATATTTCACCGTGTTCGTGATTTGTCCCTCAATGGCGTTCATGTCCTGCTCAAGATTATAGGTTCGGGTTCCGAGGCTCGTAACCGTGGAAGAGTCGGCCTTTGCATTGATGCGGCCCTCCAGGACGTCGAAACTCGACGATGCCTCTGATCGGACTGTTTGGATCTCACCGTCAGTGTAGCTTTTCGCATCTGCACCGGCGTCACTTGCAAACTTCGCGGAGAGCTCTGCGGTGGCGTCTTGAAGCTGTTTATTCATCTCCCCATAGGCATCCCGGAACACTTCAAATAAGACTTCGATTTCTGATGCTTCGTTAGGGAAGGCGAAACCATCCCGAATCACGCCCTGTATTCGAGTGACGAGATTTGTATAGGCGGTATCAAACGCAGTCTTAGCGTCACTCAAGTAAGTCTTGGAGTGAGCCGGAAGGTCCGGATCATTGATCAGCGTTGTATACCGGCCATCCATACTTGCCTTGTGGGCATCCGCGTCTTTAATGAGTTGGCCGATTGTCTTGCGCTCAGTTAGGTCTACCATCTTGTCGGAGAACGCTCCGTCAATATATGTGTCAAGGTCAGTCACGGACCCTTGCAGAGTCGCGAGATCAGCCGAGACCGGGCCTACGAGATTATCGGCGTATCCCTCAGCGGCTGCCTGTGCAATGCCGGCCTGCGTTTCGGAATACTCCCGCGCCCCGCTGACTTCAAGTGTGATGCGATTGGACATTTGAGTGAACTGTGAATCATAGTTCTCAGTGATCGCGACAACATCGCCCCGCAAGGTGTCCAGATCGCTGTCGAGTGTCCCGAGGTCATCAACAATTGTGGAGAAAGACCCATCAAGATTCGTGACCTGGGCGCCGATGGATGAGAGGTCTTCCCCCCACCGGTTTTCGGCAGCTTCAAGCGCATCCATGATGATAAGTTCGCGGCTGTCGGTGTACCCTTTAGACTCACTGACGGCTCCGGCGATGCCTTCAGCGGTGATCTCCCACTGGGCGGACATGTCGCGCTGGACTTGGCCGTAACGCTCGTCTGTATACCTTTCGAGGGCTTCTGCAGTCATTCCGATGCGTTCGTTGGTTTGTTCGAATTTAGTCTCTGATTGGCGGCGGTTTTCCTCCACCGTTGTGTTGGTATCGTCAATTCGGACGTTGGTCTCGGTTAGCTGATCTGTACGTGATTTCTGCAATGTGTTACCAACAACAGCGGTTGATTTATGGGCCGGCTTCCGGTCCGTCTTTGCCAGGATGCGACTCTTCATCCGGATTCCAATGTTGTCGAGGATGAGCCAGATACGCTCCCCGAGCTCCCGTTCCGTGGCTTTTACAGATTCAACTTCGATTGCGACTTCCGGCACGTCATTCAGATCCTGCTTGATTCGTTCAAGAAGACTATCCGCTATGGTGTAACGCTCATCCCGGACAGGCTCTGCTTCACCGGCATGCGGGAAGAGTGTTGCGTTTGGTGACGTATAGGTCACTTTCAAGCCGTTGCCGCCATAGCCGGTGATTGAGGTTTTCAGGTTTGTCGTGTCAACGCTGTAAGAATGCGTGATGACGTCATTCCCATATCGGAACTGCTCGTCATTGTCCGGTCCAATCTGACGCTCGAAGACGATGTGCGGACCGGGCTGGATGTCCCGCTCACATTCAAACGTCGCAAGCAAGATCTCCATGAGTTTCGGACCGTCCGCTTCACCGAAGTTTGCGATTAGCCTCAACTCTGTAATTCCCCGAACTTCCACCGTGATGCCAGTACCGGCGAACACCCACTCTGCAAACTCTTTGAGTGTCTTTGTGCCACCAAAGATTTCATGCTTCTGGATGCCGTTCAGTGTGTCGAAATACGTGTGGATCGCTCGTACCGTCTTCCTCCTGCCAACTTGCTGCATCTGTTTGATGCGGTAGGTATGGCCGTTCTTTTCGGTGATAAGCGCTTCTTCCTGCAGCAGTTCGTGGCCTGGATTGTTCTCTCCGTCTTCAACTGATACAAAAGAAAGGGTGAACGGGCCGTTTACTTCCCGGTGACGCTCATAGCTGGATTCAACGATCCGAGTGATCGGTTCCGTTTGACCGCCATATGTGACTGAAATCATCGTTCACCCTCCTTTCACTGGAAATAAAAACGCGTCCGGATGGTTAGTTCAAACTCTCCGGTCGTGCCAATCAATTCTATTTTGTTACGGCCAGGTGCGAACGTCAGGACTTCAAAGTTCGTCCGGCCGAAAATACTTTCTCCGTTCTTCATTGATCGCGGCCCCTTCAAGAGCAAAACATCACCGGCCCCCGTCTTGTCTTTGTAGGACCAGACTTTCCCTGTCGTAGCGTTCCGGATGGCGAGCTGATCGGATGGGCCGCGGAACTCGATCTCGGTCTCTTGCATATTCGGGCTGGCCATGTCGATTTCTTCTGTACCCTCATTTAAAAAATCGAATGTAGCACCGCTAAATTTTCGCGTAATGATCAATTTGGTCTGCGAGAATGGAACAAGCGCGGTAAGGTCTAAATCAAACCGGCCAATTGTGGCCACTTCAGCTATCGAATAGGGACTCGTGCATTTAACCAGCCACCTTCTTCCGCGCTCCCGCTTTTCCGTGAGCCAAAACGGCTGCCTGGCGTCAAACAGCCAGAAGATCTGGCTGCGTTTGCGCGCCATTAGCTCAAGGCCGTCTTCCAGAGAAATCAACTTTGCCTGTATGGGCCGTCCGCGGAAGTAGGTCTCCCCAGCGATTACCCCATGCATCCCTTCAATCGAAATCAGCTCCCCATCAAATTCAGGGGAGCCGATCACCAACCGTTCTTCCTCATGGATGCCGATTTCATCAAGGTCGATGAATTCACCGGTCATCTTTTCAACAATCAATCCCAAATCTCATCACCCCCTGGCCATCGAGCCACGCAGGCTCGTTTTGTTGCCTTGCAGAATATCCAGCCATGGTTCCAGTATTTCGGCAACCTTCTGTCCATCCACATTCACATCTCGCTTGCCCTCCATGAGTGTTGCAATGCGGCGGAGAAGCGCAATAATTTGAGGGTTTTCCTGGGTGTTGAAGCCGAGTTCCCGGCCAGTCTGTTCCCAAATCGCCCGTTGGCTCACACGCTTGGCCGGATCATGGCTGATGATGGATTCAGCCCATCCGCCTTCTGCAATCCATGCAAGTTGTGCGCGATCTACGATGCCACCATCCGCATATCCCATGGTGACCGGCGGCACGAACTGACCGTTTTTCCAGACCTCAAAGTGAAGGTGAGGGCCGGTCGAACGACCTGTGGAGCCCACAGTACCAATACTTTGACCCTTAGTCACTGACTGCCCTCGCCCGACAAACATCCGCGCAAGGTGCTGATAGAGCAAGCTGTAAATGCCTGATTTGATCCGGACATAGTTCCCGCGAATATTATGGAAGCCAGCTTCCGTTACGACGCCAGAGGATTGAGATGGGATTGGAGTGCCCATCGGCGCGCCGTAGTCATCACCATAGTGAAAGGCATACTGTCGGGTAACCGGGTTGATCCGCCATCCTGCGCGGCTAGTCAGCCGGAACGGAGGGCCGAACTTGCCGCCACCAAAGTTTCCGAACTTCTCTATCATGCCCTTTAGATAACCGGCCGCCCCCTCCTTGACCTTATTCCAAGCTCCCTGAGCCATCCAGCCGACAAAGTTATTGCCAGACGGCTTGGAAACCCCAATGGTGCTAAGAGCGAGGTCTAGCAGTTTCCCGGGGTTTTTTACATAATCGTAGACATTCAGAGCGACATCTTTTACTTTGCTCCCGACTTCCTTCGTCTTGTCCCACGCTTTGGACGCGGCATTCTTGATTTTGCTGCCGATGCCCTTAGCGTAGTGAGGATAAATAAGTTTCTGCGTATCCTTCGCGTTCAGCACTTGAGCACCCTCTGGAAGGTTCACAAGCGTCTTTTTATCCGGAGACAGGTATGTTGTCCCGTCGGGATGCTGAATGAGCTCCGGTCCCTTCAGTGCGCCTTTCCCGTCACCCACATAAGCAAGGCCACCGGGGTGCCCGTCCGTTCCATGAGCGTATTGTGGGACGCTCCATTGCGGAATCGACGAGCTCACGCCTATCTTGCCGAGCACCCAGTTGATGCCGCCGATCACGCCGTTGACGCCCTTGCCGAGCGTTGATGCCAGCGTGTTGATGACCTTAGTAACGCCGGCAGTGACCTTTGAGGCCATGCTGCCGATGCCGTCACCGATCTTCTTCGGAAGTGCTTTGGCAGCATCCACAATGTTATTGAACCGCTTGACGATTTCGTCGTAGATACCCTTAAAGGTGTTGACCGTGCTAACCTTTAGACCGTTCCACGTATCAACGACCCAGTTCTTGATATTGGTCGCCGTTGACTTCACGAAATTCCATGCATTCGTGAAAGCAGTCTTGATTGAGTTCCAGACGTTGTTGAATACTGTCGAGGTCGTATTCTTGATCGAGTTCCAGACATTCGAAATTGTTCCCCGAATGCCATCGACCGTACGAGAAACGAAGTTCCTTATTGTGTTCCAAGTTGTCGTCAGGAAGCCCTTGATGGCGTTATAAACCGATGTGGTTGTATTCCGAATTGCATTCCAGCCAGTCGTAATCCCGGTCTTGACCAGGTTGACCGCCCCGGATGTGATCGACTTGATCGAGTTCCAAGTATCGCGGAGGAAGTTTCCGATGTTCGTAAAGACGGTCTTCGTTGCATTCCAAATGGTGTTCCAGCCTTTGGTGATTGCTTCCCGGGCAGCAGAGACTCCGCCGGTAAACAGAGCTTTTATCCCCTGCCACATGGACGCAAAGCCGGAACGGAACGCAGCAATGAAAGTTTTCGCCCCGCCGAGGATCTTCCCGTAGAACGTAAGCTGGATAAAGTTCCAGATAAACTCCACTGCACCGGAGAAGAGCTGCTTAATGCCCTCCCACATCTTTGAGAAGTCTCCGGTCAACAGTCCGCTGAACACTTTGACGACACCCATGATTATATTAAGCGCACCATTGATCACGCCGGCAATATTGCCCCAGACTGTTTTAATGATGCCGAGGACAAACGGCATGACGAATTTCACAACGGCCAGAATGCCATTGAAGACATTAGATACCGCTTCACCGATCTGTTTGCCGTCAGACTTCCAGAAGTCGATGATTTTGCCGACGACCGACATGACGACGCCCAGAATAGCCGATAATGCCGCCTCTACAGAAGGCCGTGCCGATTCAAACACATCGACAATAAAATCTCGGGCGCGGGTAAGATTTTCTTTTAGCGTATCGATCAACCGAAAGACGCGCTGAATCTCGTCATAGGTCAAGCCCATGCGGACCAAGATGGCTTGGGCGCCGATAGTGTCTCCCTGTAAAAGTTTGAAGAACGCCTTGATCCCATCGCGGAGGTTGTGAATTCCGTTGACGACCCGTTGCGTTTCATCCCACGTCTTGCCGAGGTTTCCCATAAACGCCATCAGCGGCGTGTCATTACCTTTGAACGCTTCGATTACACCGTGGATGCCGTCGCGAAGAGGTTCAGCCCTATCACTGATGTCTTTGAAGACGCCATACAGGAATTTGAATGAGGTGATGACAGGCGGCACGGCTTTCTCCATCGCCTTGAATCCGGTGTTTACGCTGCCCTTCATCTTGTCGATAAATCCAGCGATCGAGCCGACACCGCCGAGTGACTTGTCCACCGATTCAATGATGTTGGTCGTTCCACGGACAACCGCGGTCTTCATGTTGGTCCACGCTGTGGCGATACCCGCGCCGCTTTCTCTCGCCATATCCGCAAAGCCGCCGGTCTTGTTGCTTAGCTCGATGATTTTTTCGTTGAACTGGTCAAAGGTGATGTCGCCATCTTTCAGCGCATCGTATAGGTCGTTTTGCGCGGACCGTCCAGTAAAGCCAAACGCCTCGGCTGTCCGGGAGAGTGCGACTGGCATTGTCTCCTGCAAGGATCGCCAAGCCTCTAAATCAACCTCGCCCCTGGACAGCATCTGGACGTACTGCTCTAGACCCCGCTCTGCATCTGCAGCGGACGAACCACTTGCCAGAAATGCGTTGTTAAGTGCCAGTGTCGTCTCCGTAGCGCTGTCGAGGTCATCTGTGATGATGGCGATCCGCTGTGCTGTGCTGACCACGCTGTCGAGCGTAGTTGGCAGCCCGTCGATTCCTTCTGACAGCCGGTCGATGGACTTGGAGGATTGCTCCGCATCAAAACCCATCAATTCCAGCACTCGAGGGTAGTTGTTGAGCGTGTCATAGCGTGAGATGGCACCGGCCAGTGAATTGGTGACCATGCCGATGCCTTTGTCAATGAGCGTGAAGACACCGAGCGATGTGACAATATCACGGACAGATCGGGTAAACCCTCTAACGTTGTCAATCGCTCCCCTAAACGGCGCGGAAACCTGATCCCTAACAGCGGACTGCACAGTTTTCGAAGTACTGCCCACCGTGTCCCCGCTTTTCTCAATGCTTTTGCCCATCAAACGGGCGTTGGTTTCCGCTGCTGTGAAGTGGCGTCCAAGCTCCCGAATATCACCGCCACTTGTACGGAAGGTCTTGGCAGACTTCCCGACAGTTGTTCCGAGATCGGACACTCCGCCTGCCGTCGTCTTGACCTGTTTGCCCATGGTCATGGCCGACGTCTCAGCCGCACTGAAGTGCTTGCCCAGCGTCGTAATACTACCGCCAGTGGTTTTGAACGTCCTTACAGACTCGCTCGCCGATCGATTAAGGCGCATCATCTGTCCGCTTGTGGACTGGACCTGCTTGCCGGCTGTGAGCGCGCTGACCTCTGCGGCCGAGAAATGCCTGCCGAGAGTGGTCAGGCTGCCCCCTGTCGTCCGGAACGTCTTGTTAGACTCAAGGAATGACCGGTTCAAGGTCCCTAGCCGTCCGTCAGCCGTCTTGAAGGTGCGGTTGGTATTAGAGGCCACCTTCTCCGTTTGGGAAAGGCTATTGCTGAATCCAGCCGTGTTTTTCCCTGCATTTGAGAAGGTTCGGCCGGTATCGGCTGTGGTCCGATTAAGCCGCATCATGCGCCCGTCTGCCGTTTTGAACTGTTTTGCCATCGTATCGGATTCCCGACCGACGCCTTCCATCGATTTCCGTGCCGTGTCCTGCCCTTTTGCAAGCTCCCGGGTACTCCGCCTGACGTCATCCATAACCTTCTTGAGTGCCTTTGCCTCCGCTGTAAAGCGCGCCCTCAATTCCCTTACAACCGCCATTGATTAACCTCCCTTCTGCGATCCCGCCAGCTTATCGAGCAATTCATAATCCCACTTATATTCGATCGTCAGTTTCTTTGGTCGCGCCGACTCTGGCATGATGGACTCCACAAACTGCTCTTTAGCAGCCAGGAACTTTCGGTCCGGTTCGCCGAACGACGGCGCTGTGAAATGGGAGATCAGGAACTGGATATAAGCCCGTGCCCGTTCCTTTTCACGCTCCTGTTTCTCATCCGTCATCACATAGTCCATATGCTGCAACAGTTCCTCCGCCGGCGTCTCAAGCACTTCCCGCCGGCCACCTAGTGGCTTGGCGAGCTTGAAAATGAACGCTTCTTCCAGTGACGGCTTTACTTGGCCGCCGCCACCGTCGCTGGAGCCGTCGCTTCCCTGGCCTTTCGGAGAAACGCTGTCTTTGTTTTTGTGGCGGCCAAAGACTTTTTTGCGCGCACGATCAAGCGTTCAATGTCGTTGACTTCGAGAATGGCATCGTACACGTCAAAGATGTCTTCGATTGCCTGCTGATCCAAGATGTCCCGCTTGATTCCGGAGAAGATGGACAACAGGTTGATGGCTTGATCAGGCAAGTGGACCAATAGTGTCTCTGCCGATTGCACAAGAGCTGTGATGAATTTTTGGTCGCTACCTTCGTCTGAATCACCTTCGCTCATGAAGATGTCTTCGAACAGCTCAGCGAGCGCCGGATTCTTTCCCAGGACATCGACAATCTCATTGAGTGCCTTCATGGCCTTTGCAAAGTTCAACAGGCCCAACTTTTCAATTTCAAAGGGAATAGTTTCGGTGACGCCTTCTTTTTTGGTTTTGAGTAGTACTTTTGCTGTCATTGTTTATTGCCTCCTTGGGTTCAAATACAAAAAAAGAAGGAGCCAGCGGCCCCCTCTGTTGTCGTGATTATTGTGCGTTTGGATCCGTGCCGCCGATGAAGAAGTAGTTCCCCGGCTTCGAGGCATCTGCGCCATCGCGTGGATAGGCTTTGAGTGCAATCGAAAGGTTGCCTTGCTCCACTCCATAAGACTTTGTGATTCCTTCTGCACCCGCCATCTTGTAGACCGTAATGTCCCGGGAAGTATTGCTCTCCGGAAGTTCACGTGGGTGGATGACGACCTTCCGCGCCTTTTTGCGCAAGCTGGAGCCGATCGCCGAGTCCATGAGCCCGGTCGCTTCTCCTGATGTTGTATCTGTGATTTCGTCCGTATAGGCCATCGCCAGCTTAAACGTCTCGATAGTTTCTTGGGCGGCCACGATGGTCACGCCGACAGCGTATCCGTTCACACGGTCGTCAATCTCGTTTTCTCCAAAGTCAATGACGCTGATTGGAGCAAGCGTCGGTTCAATGCTGACCTCGCCCCCGTCCGCCTGGAAATAGTTTTTGCCATCGAATTTGATGGCTTCTGCACCTTCGCCGACCGTGATGGTGGCCGGGCCGAATGGAATGCTTTTAACGTCCATGTTCATCCTCCTTCAATCTTGTGAGTATCACATCAAAGTTGATCGAGAAATCCCGGATGCCATTTTCGATTCCGAGATCATTTGGCTCGCCCTGCATTCGGGTCCGCCATAACCAAAAGACGCGCGTCATGACCGGGGCGCCGTCCTTTTCGAACGTCACCGGCACGCGCACGCCTTTCAACTTCTTCAGTTGTTCAAATGCAATCTCCGCAGCCGTTTGGGCAAAATCCCAGTCCGGCGAAGAGATATAGACCATGTATGATGGGTATCGATTCGGAACATCGTACTCATCCGGGGAGCTGCCCCCTTCGGAGTACACCGTGCCGACGTTGTTGTCGTTTGCGCGGTAGCTCTCCGTCCATCTGAGCTCTGGCAGCACACCGGCGAGGTATTCCCTCAAATAGCTCTGGATCATCGGCGTCGCCCCCTCAGTGTGTCTTCAAGCGCTTGTGCAAAGATTTCGTCGTAGTCTCGTTCGGTCAGTTCAACCGCCCGGGTCATGAATTTCCTGCCGGGACGTTGCCCCCGCCAAGCCGGCTTCTGGAGTGTCCGCTGTCCTCGTCCGTCAACGTAGTAGTCCTCATACTTCGTGCCGTTGTCGTATTTGTCATGGACACCCGCCCTGTAGGGTTCCTCGTTCCGTCTGAGCGCATATGCGAGGTTGCTGGCAATACCTCCGACGACCGAACTTCCGACGACTCTCGGGATGTCTACCGTGAAAGAGTTTTCCAAGTCGCCATCATCGCGAGGTGCAAGCGACCTTGTTCCCTCGTCAACCAGGGCATAATACTCTTTCATTGCGCTGACCAAGTTGTGCTCAAGATGCTTCTCAGCGTCATCTAACAGATCAACAAACTCGTCAAGCCCTTCGAATGTTAGGTCAATGTGCAAAGCCCGCCGCTTAGCCATCGACAAACACCGTCCGATAATAAACGCGGGTTCCGGTCAGGTTGATGGCCTCATCCTTGGTCACGATCGTTCCCTTGCCCCACTTGCCGCCGGGTTCTTCGAATTCCAATTCCAAACCAATGTCCGGATTGATGTCCGGTGGAAGGTCGATCTCCAAGTTGATGCGCCGTTCCGTCCCTTTGGTGTCTGCGACGACTCGTGAGCGCCGCTGTACCCGGGCGACGGATTCCGTCTTGATGGTCTGCGGCCGGCCGAATTTGTCCTTGATTGGATTGCCCTGTTCGTCCGTCTTAATGGCATGATAGAGAATGCGCTGCCTCATGGGCGGTCTCATATCAGCCGCCCCACTCTCGCCCCGCTCACGGCAGATGCCGATGGTGTCATGATCTTGATGACGGCCGGCGCAATGCCGAAGTCTGCAGCAAACTCGACGGAGAGATCCTTCACCTTGAGGTTCTTGACCCCCTGACGTTTGAGCATCGCGTATTCCTCCGCCTCTCCCTCAATCATGTAGAGGGTCTGGAGGGCGATGATGCGTGGCGTCAGCTTGTCTTGGCCGTATTCATCGGCAAGCAGTTCGGTCGCTTCAAACACGGCTGTCTGCTGTTCGTGTTCCGGCAGTCCGAAATACGGACCCGCTGAGTAGAGCTTTTCCATGTAGGCGTTCACTTCTGTGAATTCCATTCGATCACCGCCTTACTGACGGGCTTCGATCGCTTCGACCAGCTCCGCCTTTTTCATGGTGCTGTAACCTTCGATTTCGTACGTCTGGGCGATTTCTTTCAGTTCTTCGACTGTGCGGTCCTTCAAGTCCTTGGAGCCCGCCTCCGAGCTGTCAGAACTCTCTGCGCCAGCGACGATGCTCACCTTGTCGCCAAGGCGTTTCGCTTGCTCGTTGGTAAGCTCAAGCGTTTCGTTTGGTTTAACCACGCTGCCTTTGTGCGTTAGGTACTCTTTTGCTGTGTATGTTGGCATGGGTCATTCTCCTTTCAGCAAAGAATGACAAGACATCACGCCTTGCCTTCCTTGCCTTTTTTATCATTCTTGCCGTCCTTTTTGCTGTCGTCCTTTTTCTCGGCCAGACGCTCAACATAGCCGATGGATTCAAGATGCGCAGCCGATTTCTCGTCGATTGACAGCGTCTCTCCATGTCCTTTGCCATCAACGATGGATCTGACGACTTTTACCTTTACTTTCTCCATGCTTCATCGCCTCCTATCACGGTGTAAATGCGTCGATGTGTCGGATCAGATACGGGTTTTCAACAAGCGGGAAGCCTGCGCCCACTGTGTCGATAACCGAACGGATCGGATCTTCCTTATCGCGAGCACGGAGAAGGATGCCCGGCTGGAAGTTGTTTTCGAGCGTTGGACCCAGTTTGTATTCCCCAATCCCATCGCTCAGCATGACGATCCGGTTGACCGGCATGTACTCTCGGCGGACGGTCTGACCTGTATAGTTATCCTGGTATGTCATGTGGCGTTGCGAAACAACTGTGAGCTGCGGGATGCCGAACGAATCGAGGACTTCGTTCAAATCGTCCTGCGAAGCGCGTGTAGAGCCTGCTGGACGTCCAGACTCGATGACGATGCCTTTGTTTCGCAGGATCTTGGCATTGAGTTCGCGGGACACACCGATGAAGTCCGGAGCCTTACCGTTTGTATCGATGTATGCGTCCACCTGATCCATGAGGTAACCAAGAACATCAAAGTCAGGGGTGTTGAAGTCGTTGTCCGCGGTCAGCGCAACACGGTTTTCTTCCGGGATACCGAAGTCGAAGTTGAAGCGGACACCCTTGCCGCTGACTTCGTGCTCACCCTTCAAAAGGGCGTCAAGTTTCGCCAGCTGCGTCAGGCGCACCGTCGCCTCTACAAGGTCGATGCTGTCAGCAAGCACTCGGTCGATCGCATTGTTCTGCGCAGCCTGCCGTGCGTGGTTGATTGCCTCCAGTTCTTCGTAAGTAAGGACGTTCTCCAGACCGAACTGAGCAACCTCCATGTGACGGTCAGCCACTTCGTTACGGTCGACAACCGGCGGCTCTGCACCTTTGCCGATGTAGGCGGCAAGGAATTGGCTGTTCTTGATGATGTCATATACGAATTTACGGTTGTAGTCTTCTACCGTCGGGAGAAAGCGGTCTGCGAAAGATGGAACGACGTTTTGTACAGTCGCATCCACGACCCCCGCCAGCGCTTCCGGTTTGAATTGTTCGAGATGTGTGATACCTGCCAATGGAATCCCTCCTGATTGTTAAATTAATTTAAATTAGACATTGCGAACGTATCGGATCATAGGTGTTAGCGTCTTGAAAGTGTCTGTCACGGTGTCCGGCAGCTTCGCCTCGTAAACGGACGCACGAACCAGCGCCTCTCCAACGAACACGTCGTTCTGCCCGTCGCAATCGACATCGACGTTCAGGATGCAGAATTCGTCATGGCCCGCAGGAGCCGTCGGGGCTTCTGTCGTGCCGCCATCGCTGTATACGACAAACTTGCCGGTGGTAAGATTCCGCATGACCGGTGTGCCGACCGGAAGATACGTTGCCCCAATCACTTCCGCGTCCAGCGTGATTCCCTCTTCAATGAATTGGAGATCCCAGCCGGATGCCAGGATGTTACGACCTCCCCGGAATGGGCTCTGCTCGTTCTTCAGTGTGTATGGCATGAATTATTCCTCCTTTGTTTTCTTGCCGCGCAGTCGCTCGTAAGCGGATACGCCGAGGCTGTAGTGATTCGGCTCTTTCGGATCGTTGCCTTTCTGATTCGATCCCGGGGTGAAGCCTCGCGGCCCCGGTTTCTCCTCCCCTTCGAACAGATACGGGTCCGAACTTTTCAGCTTCTCAAGTTGCTCTGTCAAACCTGCGACCGAGCCATTTTCGTCAAGCTTGATAATGTCCTGGTCAAGTAACGCCCTGACCGCGCGAGGGTTCCGGGCTCGTGCACCCAGAAGGGACTTATCCAGCTCATACTCGAGTTTTTGCTTGTTGAGTTTCTTTTGATATTCGGTCTTTGTCAGCTCATTGGCAGCCTTCAGGTCGTCGATGGCTTGCTTGAGTGCTTCGCTGTCGCCTGCTTTGCCTTGCAAGTCGTTCAGCTGCTGGTCGCGCGTCTGGATCTCGACTTTCAACTGTTCCAGCGTCGCTTGCGTCGTCTGTAGCTCCTGCTTTGTGGCGTTCAACGTCGAGCCATGTTCGGCCATAATCTTATCGATCTGTTCGTCAGAGAGTTCGAGTTCTTTCAGAAAGTCTCTTTTCATACTGATTCTCCTTTACGTTTTTTTACGAGGGTGTCGACCTCGAAAGGGTGGCGTTTAACGTTCGCCAGACGATGAGTGCAAACAAAAACACGAGCTTTTAAGGACTTCACGCGCTTTGGTCCAGCCGGATAACCGTGGCCAGCGGAGATACAGGGATTGGTTACCCTGCGGATCACACTCCTTTCTCCGCATATCGCGGGACAGCCACTGCGAACACACGGATCACCCCCTTGAAAGCAAAATAAAAACGCCTTACCGGCGTCATCGCTTTACGTCTTCTCTTGTAATCCGCCGATACTCAGCCGACAGCTCCTGAAACTTTACCGTGTTCTGCCGCTTCATCCGCCGGAACCCGCCAATCGACTTAGGTGCTTGATTTCCTAGAACCATCTGCCAGCGGGCATATTGTTTCTTCTCGGCGTTCGCCTGCCGCCGTGCCTTCTGCTCCCTTTCATACGCCTTCCGTTGTTCAGGCGTCCGCCGATCCGCTGTTGGGCTGTATGAGGCGTTTCGGTCCTTGGCTGCGGCGATCTCCTCCGGCGTCTTGCGACTTGCCACAAAGGGGATGATTCCGTCTCTGCAGTGAGGATGATATGGCGGCAACGGGATATCTTCACCGGCCACTGGATAGCCCGGCGTCTTACCCGTCAGACTGACCACCATGCCTTGATAGCGGGCACACACTTCACAGGTGTCCGCATTACCGCTGATCCGCACAAGGTCTTGGCCGAATTCCTCATACCGCTTTACCGAGCCGTTGACGCGGGCATCACGCGTCTTAGTTGCCGCCACCAGCCGGCTGTAATAGTCCAACGGTAATCTCCGGTTGTCTTTCGTTATGAACGATGTCAGCCCGTTTTCTTGAAACGTCTTGGCTACCCTTGCCTGTGTCATCTTGCGCGGGTCGCCACTGATGATGCCCTGTGCCAGATCCTTCTGCACGCCCTTGAGTGTTTCGGTGATGCTGGCGGCTGCACTTGCCTGCGCTGTCCGTATGGCCGCTCGCAGGTCCAGCATGGTGTCGTCCAGTAACTCGGCGACTGTTTCCAAGTGGACACCTTTGCGGAATGCCTTGGCTATCTCTCCGGACGGCGTGACAGCCTTGCTCGCCTCATTGATGACGCCCGCTTCAACCAGGCGCTTGGATGCTTCATCGATGCCACCGAAGTACTCACGGACAATGGCTTCCGGCATTACCCGTTCCAGCGTTACCCCGAACTGCTCGAGCAGGACTGCAATCTCACTGATCAGCCGGTCAGCCGCTTTCTTTTTGGTCAGATCGGTTTCCGTGATGCGCAGATGGATGAGGTTTACGATGTCCTGCAGGTAGCGCTGGAGCTCCTTTTCGTTCATGCGTCATCACTCCTCGTCAGCGCCGCCTGTCCGGTTATCCAAGAAGTTGCCAAGCGTGTACCGCCCCCGCAGGATGGACGTCGTGTCATCCGCTGCCGATGCTTCTTGGATTTTTGCAATCTCCTCCTGTATCCACTCCTCCGAGCTCGCCGGGTTCAGCCGGCGCACCGTCTCTTCAAGCGACTGAGCCCCCGCCGTGAAGGATTGGATGTTTTCTTCGACCAGTTCCTTGCGGCTTACCGGCACCATGGCTTTTAGGACGAAGTCCGGTTGCTCGATCCGCACGTGCGGGTCGTCCTCTGCGGCGATCCAGAGCGCATTTTCAACTAAACGCTGCAGAAAATGCACATACTCCATTTGCAGCTGTTCTGCCTTCGTAAGCGAGACAAACAGATCGTAAAACTTCGCCACGCCGGATTGGGCGCCACTTCTTCCGACTTCCTTGTCGAGGTAGAAGTCGACTGCCTTTTCGGATGTCCTTGTCTCCATGAACATCATTTTCATCAGGTCTTTGACCCACTGAATATCGCCGATCTTGGTGATGTCTATCTGGATGACTTCGAGCGAATTACCGTGCTCATCCATCGTCGTGATTTCGAGATCCCGATGGTCAATTCGTGCATCGTCTCCATACCGCTCTTGCGCTTTTTCCACTAAGGCGTTGAAGATGTCAGTGGTGACGGCGAGCCTTGGTTTTCCGTTTCTCTCAAACGTCAGCGCGTTCCGGGTCAGCGTCCAGTTGATCTCGTCCTGCTTGCCCTCCTGGTTCTTGAGGCAGCTAACTCCGAGGGGATTCATGAACGTCTTATCGTTCGGCCAGTACTCAATAAACTGCCGGCCGCGCCCCGGATAGACGGTTTCAAGTTCCTCCATGCCGAGCAGTTCTTTTGTCGTGTCCTCATCGAGCTCTTCTGTTTCATGGCTGTCGGTAAGATGGAAGAGCAGGTGCTGCGTGTAGAGGTCGCCATCTTTGATGCGCTCCCGGTATACGTGCAGATACTCCTCGTCGTCAAACGTACGGTTATAGGCCAGATCCGCGCCCAACCCATCTTCGTGCGGATAGTAAACGTCCCGGCTTTTAAACTCGATGCGCAGTCCGCGCTCGTCCAGCCAAGGCACACCGACCAGCCCGCCGTCCACCTGGTGTTGCACCAAGTTGCCCCAATGCTCAAACTGAAGGTTACTGTTGAGGTCGATCTGTCGGATCAGTTCGTTTTGCAGATCGTCGATTTCGGCGTTATAGCTGCCATCCTCTGTTCCATCAATCAGGTCATCCGTTTTGTCACTCGCCTCCTGGTTTCGTTCCTCGTCGTTGCGGAGTGAACTGGTCATCGGACCGAGCGATCGGGCCACCAGTGTTGCCGGGATCTCCGGGATGAGCTTGGCGACGTTCGCTACGATATAAGGCGTCTGCACGTTTGCGGCGTTGGCAGCCCCTGTCGTGATAACGTCCACGATGTCGCCTTCTTGTATCAGCTTCTGCGCCCGGGGAAACAGGGTGGCGTGCTTGCCGTCGTACAGGTCTCGGTAATAGTACAGGTTGCCGTGCGTATTGCGGACGACTGATTCGTCCCACTTGCTCCATTTGATGGTCATGTGCTCACCCCTTTACCAAGCGGAGGCGCCGGAGATTCCGGCCTTCCGCGTTTTCATATCGCTTTCAAAGGCATAGCGTGTCGAATCGATGGTGTGATTGTCCTTGTCCTCAAGCCGCGGCTTCGGATTGCCGTCCCGGTCCGTCTGGTAGTCAATATTTTCGAATTCCCGGGCGATGTTTGGCGTCCGGAGAGGATCGATGCAGATGAAATCAAGGTCGTCGAGCCACTCTTCTCCGTATTCAACTGAATCGGGCCCTTTCTTGGCCCCTCGAATACGCCGGATGCCGTGCTCATGCTTCAGCTCGTCGATAGACTTCGGCTCCGCGCTGTCAGCAGTGATGTCTTGCCGCTCGTAACCTTTGCCCTTTATCCACTTGGCGGTTTCCCGGTTGCTGATCTTCTGTCCATAAAGCTCGTCCACCGCATAGATACCGTTTTTCTTCTTGTCATAGTGCCAGCGGACGAAAGCCAGCGGATCCGGACCATAACCGAAGTCGAGCCCCTGACGGATGTTATCGAACGACTTCACCATTTCATCGGTGATGCAACCAGCCTCCACCTGCAGGTTATCGAACGGTACAACGCCGGATCCTATCGCCTTGCCGCCATACTCCCAGTCATATCGTTTCGGATTGCGTTCCCGGGTGGCTTCCGCTTCCTCGATGAACTGCTTTGAGATGAACGGATTATCCAAGTAGGTTGAGTGATGGACAAATGTATTCTTCGGCTGAAAAGACGTCTCGTACTTCTTGTTAACCCAGGACTGCTTTCGCTTGGGTGGGTTGTATGAGTAGAAAAACTTATAGAAAAGACCATCCCCCAATTCTCCCCGCAACAAGGAGTTGGTGATGGTCGTGACTTCCTCTTCGGTTTTGAATTCAGCCAGTTCTTCCACCCATGCTACCGCAAACGGGAAGTTGGAGGTCTTAAGGGATTTGATTCGTTCCGGATCCATTGCCCCTCTGAAGACAATCATGTTGCCGCGCGGCTTATAGGTGATCCTCATGGGGGAGTTGGTAATCTTGAACAGGTGAGAGACCCCCTGCTCGTTGATTGCCCACTTGAGCTGCTCGAAGATGGATAGTTCAATCGTGTTGTCGACCTTACGGATGCCGACCGCATTGACTGGGTAGCGCATGATGATTTGAATAATGGCATGGGCGATGTCCGATGACTTCCCCGAACCACGGCCGCCCTTGCAGACGACGTGCAGTTTCTCCGGATCGATGGCAGCTTTCCAGAATGAATGAAAGGCCGGAGGGAATAGTTCGGACAGCAACTTCACTGCAGTCATTTCTCATCCATCCCGATATCGTCAATGAATTGCACGGCGCCCTGTACATCGACGTCGTGCTTGTCCGTCCACATGGCAAAGCGCTTGCCGAGTAGTTCAGCAGCCTTTGTCCTTTCGGCAACTGTCGGCGGGACCTGCTCTACAGATTGCTCGCCCATTCCAAGACCAACAAGTTCCGTGCCTTTTGCCTGGCCGCGGAGGACTTTCGTGAGAAACTGCAGGATTTCATCTTGCTCGGCAATGGATTCTTTCTTCAATTCGTCCAGCCGTTTATCGATATATGATCTTATGTCAGGTTTGGTCAGGTTCTCGCTACCAATGGACTTTGCCGTCTTTTTGCTATATCCAGCATTCAGCGCAGCCTCTGTTGCATTCCCTAGCCGGATATACTCATCCGCAAAGCGCCTTTGTTTTTCTGTTAGTTTCACTGCACTTCACCACCCCCAGACACTTGAAAGTAGAAAAACGCCTCTTAATTAGGCGTCGTATTAAATAATATATCGTTTTATCTTTCTATTGATATTGACTAATTCATCAATGCTGCAATCGATATTCTTAATTATCGAAGTTGTGGTTGTATAACTGCCAGCTCCAAATGATATAACTTCTCTTCCGTCTTCGTTTTTCTTTAAGATAGGGCTATTATCAATTTGGCCTGGCCTCAAGTTATGAATAAAGTCGTTCCTAAACTTATTGATTTCATTCATCGTGTTACTCTTTTTATGGTTATCTAGGTATCTATACAAATCAGGGTCTACTTCTTTTAATTTCTTTAATACTCTTTGATTGAAACCCAGAGAGGGGTCTAGATTAAATCTATATCTAGCGTTAATCATATGAAAGACTTGATCTATAATCCCATAAAACCTTGCATAATAGCTCTCCGCATAAAAACTAAACCAATATTGTTTTGTATGGTCCTCCTCACTAAAATGAGGAAAATATTTAACTCCAATTTTTTCACCGGGTGAGACATACCATTCATCATCAGGGATTTCTTTTTCGTAGAAGTATAAGAGCAGAATGTAATTATTTACTAAGTCAAATATTCTATTGTTATATTCAGTAATACTAGTTGACAGTTTCATATCATGGTAAAAATTAAAAACATCCAAAGGGTTAAAGCTAGTGTATGGATTTTGGATCTGCAGTAAATCAAATTTCTCCTTTTTCTTATCGTATAAATTTCCCCATTCTATTTCCGTGGGATAACATAATCCTTTAAAAATATTCACTTTCCCCACTCCCTTTCCGACAACATTCTCTAAAGCCGGATGGGAATCCTTCACACCCAGTCATTTCTTAATGCTTATTTCCCCAGCTGCAACCGTGAGCCAAAAGCCTATCTGGAAGAGGAACCATGTGGTCAGTAATGGATGCTCATACACCGTCTGCATTGCCCTGCCCCTTTCGTTCTAGCTGGATCAGTCCATAGGTGATGCTTTCAATAACCTGTTCCTCCTCCAGAACTTCATCATCCGAGTCAATCAATGAACGTGTATGAATGTGCAGAAGTTCATGAACGAGTGTCCATTCCATATCATAGGGATCGTATCCTTCATGGTCGTTAGGATCCAATAACTTGATGGTTGCACGTTTGACCGAAGGCGTGCAGTAGCAATTCCCGAGGGCTTCCGGTACGCTCATTCCGTGAATGCGAATAATGGCGACATCGATGATCCAATCCTGCAACCTGAGCTTCTCCTGCCAGTAGACCAGCCTTTCTTCAAGCTGCTCTTGTGTGAGAAGCACTTCCTTGCGGTAATCCCTCATTTGCACCCTCCCATGAACGCAAAAAGGCACCGCAATGGGTGCCTAGAACGCTCGCATTATGTACATAGCACGGCGGGATAAACTGCCCGAACCACCTGCCGCGCCGACCTGCCTCCCAGTATACACGCTTTTCTCGACTCGCTCACTTCTTCGACGTGTGCGACGTTTGCGACATTTTCTCCACAATCGAATCCTTGATGCGGCCGATGTGCCGATCAGACAGCCCCATATGCCTCCCGATCCATCGCATGGACTTCCCCTCAAGCAGCCAGTGCAGAACCTCAGCCTCCCGGTCATCAGTGATCATGCAAATTCTCTCCTGAACTGCCATAATCTTTCTCTCATAGTGAGTAATTCGATTCCATCGTTTTTCTCGGCGAGTATATTCCCGGAAAATCGGATCACTGTGCGCGCCGGCAGCTTTAGGCATAACAGCCTCGAGACCATAAGCAGCCGTTAATCCTTCACCGATATCATTCAATCCTTCCCGATTGACTTTGACGCTGTTGATCATCCAGTGGTAGTCCTTCAATAGTTGTTCCAGCTGCTTCTCGTCCATGTATAGCCCTCCCCTAGCGCTTGCGAATGGCCCCGCCCGGTGCCCGCTTGTATGTGTCCCTGCTTACACCCATGAGATCTTCCCAGTCTTTGCGGCTCACAGGCGGCCTCTCTTTCTCTTTGTCGTCCTGATGTCGGCCAGGGGGCTTCTGCACTTCACCCATTGTCCTCACCCCTTGATTCGGAAAATAAAAAGAGGACAACAAATGACACAGCAAATTGCCGTAATCAAATGTTGTCCTCTGGTTGGCCAGGCGGACTAATTATTATAAAACCGGTTCATTTGTTTACTAATTTCTTGATAGCGAGATTCTTTTCCGTAAAACAATAATAATGGCTTAATAGCGTAAGACAAGAAATGTGAGGCACTTGCCAAAGCCGTTTTGCCCATTTGAATATTCCTCAAATCAGAGAGTAAAATATCACCCTCATTAACTTTTATTTGGCTACTTGCATTCATAACATGGGTTTCTTGAGATAAAGATGAATACGGGCTGTATTCATGATCTAAGCTGATTTTTTTAGCTAATTGCTTTATTGAAGTAATATTAGTTTTAAGTGTATACCAGGTAATAATATTTGAACAGTTATCTTTTTTTGCCTTCGCAAATTCATTCCTGACTTCTTCAAATTGCGGATCTCTGTTTATTCTCTTTAAAATAGAATGGTATTTCTTTTTATTCTCTTTCGCCTGCTCAAGCATTTCATTAAGAGAAGAAACATTCTCTAATAATTTTTCAATTTTATTGTTATTAGCCTTTACTTCGTGTTCATTCATTTCGCATTGCTTTTCATAACTCTTTAAGTTTTCCTCGGGCATAACAACACCCATTTTCTCCTTCAACACTTCATACAACCTTCTATTATTCCGGTTTTTATTTATGCTGTATACCAAAAATTCATTTTTTGAATTAAGGTATTCAATATCTTCAAGTCTTTTTTTCTTGTACTTAAAACATTCATCTTCATGATATGTTAGTTCGCTTAACCCTTTGGTACAAGAATTTATCTGATCAAAATAATGATAAGACAACGCCCGGAATTCAGAGTCTTCTTTTATCATATACATGAAATACCAATAGTTTTCTAGAACTCCTCTACTAATAGTTAGTGCTGAATCCCCAGAATTATTGTCTACTAAAATACAAATAGCATCTACTTTCTCAAGTATCTTTCTAAATAATAACAAGGGAATAACCTTATGAATTGGTAAATTCTCGTCTTCTGATTTTATTTCATCATATATTTCTTTTGATATTTCTTCCATAACTTCTACTAAGTATTGTTCTGGTCTCAAAACTCTTCTCCCTCTTCCCTCCGCATCCGCTTAACCTTCCCCTGATGCGTCACAATCTTGTACTCTCCGAACTCCGGTAGCTCACGGACCTTGGCCTTCCCCTCCGAAATAACTACCACGCAGTTTGCTGGTAGTTCCATTATATCAATCTCAAGCTTCCCGCGACCATCAAATGTCAATTCGCCCATGTATATCCCTCCCACTTGAAAAGCACTGATTAAACCCCTCCCCAGGTGGTTTAGTCAGTGCCTCGGTTGTTCCGATAGCGAACGGTTAATTAAGTTCATTGTTGACCCTTAGTACAAAAGAGATTGTTCTGGAAGTTTGAAGCAAGTATACTTACTAAGATTCAAAACCAGAAGGGACTGAACTATGCACAGATATCAGTATTTTTAACCCACCACATATTAAAACTGGAGGTAAAAGTATTGATAACCGAGATGTATACAGAAAGATTACACTTAAGAACAATGGCCATTGTAGATTCACCTGGTTTGTTCGAAATTTGGTCGGATTTAGATGTTACAAGATTCATGAATATCGACAATTTCACTAATGAAGACCAAGCAAAAGAAATGATTATTCATCTTGAAAAGTTAGCCCAAGAGAACAAAGCTATTCGTTTCACTGTAGTTGAATTAGAATCAGATAAAATTATTGGTTCTTGCGGATACAATTTTTTGGACTTCGATAACTCTAAAACTGAAATTGGTTACGACCTAGCCAAAACGCATTGGGGTAAGGGGTATGCAACCGAAGCAGTCTCAGCGTTAATAAACTTCGCCTTCAACTCTTTAATGTTTAATCGTGTAGAAGCCAAAGTTGAGCCTGAAAACAAAGGCTCTATAAAAGTTTTGCAGAAGTTAAACTTTACGTACGAGGGCACAATGCGTCAATGTGAAAAATCCAAAGGGAAATTTATTGATCTCAATATTTATTCCAAGCTTCAAACTGATTGAATTTCAACTGCCTATATTCCAGTGGAATATAGGCTTTTTTATTCAAACTGTCCGTACTTAAATACATATCTGCTTTATTAACTGATACTAGGCTTTCTCCGTAAAACTGACCTCCGACCGCGTCGGCTTGCCGTTTTCCCAATAGATGACCTGCTTCCCGAAACCGGATGCTGGAGGAGCCACTTTCTTTTCCTTGCCGTCCTTCACGATGTACACGCCATCTTTCTTCTCGTTGTCTTTCATGCTGTCTCCTCCCCAAATATGCCCGTCTCGCGCGGTTTGATCTTCCCTTCCTCCGCCTGGTCGATGATCAGCAATGTGATGTCCAGCTGCGTCCTTCGCATAGCGAATGCGATGCCCTTGAGCGACACGCCATCGTTCCAAAGCTTTCGGAAGTGTTCGATCTCCCGGTCCTTATAAACCCACCGGACGTTCCGGTCCTCGAAAAGAATGTGTGTCATTGCTTCCGACCTCCCTGATGGTGGTCCTCATGCTTGAGCACGTACCGGTAGCCGGACACCTCTATCACGGTCGGGACGTCCTTTTTCGTTTTGAGCACCGTTACGATCGGACGGAATCGTTCTCCTTTTTTCCGGATACGCCACATAGATCATCCCTCCCCAGCACTTCCTGCACGAATGCGTATTGGCGCTGAACATATGGATCTGTCAATCTGCCGCCGGACAGTACCCAGTCAGTAATACGGTCCAGTGCGTCTTGGATAACCGCCTGTTTCATCGTTTCTTCCTCCACGTCACGTTGTAGCCGTTTTTGTCCTTCTCGATCGTTGCGATTCGGGTAGCCATGGCATCGTGGAACCCTTTGTTGTATGACTTCTTGTTCTCGTGGTCATAAAGAACGCCAGTCAACAATGATGCAATAACCCCGCCGAGTACAACAGCCCAGAAATCTACCATCATCCCTCCACCTCGGGCGCCCGTCCCTCAGCTACCAACCGTTTCAGAAGCCCTCGAGCCTCGAGGAACGTGCATGTCTTGCCTGTGCTCTTCAAGATTTCTTGAACCGTGAGCGTCGTGAACTGCTCATATCGAATGTCGTATAGGCCGCGCCGTGGTGTTTGCTTCGGCTCCCATTCCCGAAGGTTTGCCAGCAGCGCCGTATACTTCTGCTCCAAATCATCTTCCCGGGGCCGATCCACCCCGAACAGGCTCATTTGCTTTGCTTCTGCCATGCCTCGACTCTCCACCCTTTCCGCTTCTTTCTCCCGACCTCCGCAGGGATGGCCGGCTCATAGATCCACACCTTTTGTTTCTGGCCGTCGACCCACTCTGTCCTATGCATCAGCACCCACTTCGGCCGTCTCATTGGTACGATCTGGTCCACTTGGAATACAGGTGCAACTTATGGATATCCGCAGGGTCTCGGTGCTCATGGCCACATCGCGGACAGTCAATCCGATAGGTCCAGCGGAGAAGGCTTTCGTGATGTTCGTCTATAAACACCGGGCTGTTGCATCCTTCACATAGCAGCGTCAGAGTTGTGTTTTTCTGCATTCCTCTCGCCCCTTTCGTTACTCTCGCACCCATTCCTTGTCCTTGAGCCGAACCACGACGAGCTCCTTGCCGATTGCCTGTTCCAGCAGCTTCCGGCGCAACGGAAAGTCTCTCGTGACCGGTCCTCCCTTGACGTCCACAATTTCCTCGCATCCGTCAATGTAGGTCACACGGAAGTCTGCCGTATACACTGCCCCCGGCTTCTCCCGCTTACCCACCCCTCGACAGAGGGAGCATTGAATCTGATTGGCAGTCTTCCTGCTGATCTGCTTGCCGGTGCCTGAGCATCGTTTGCACTCAACTTGGTAACGGTCGATGATTTGGAATTGCGGATGGACCTCGATGTCTTTTACGGTGGTATCCCATTTCAGTAGCTTGTAATAGGCCGCTTCGGTCGCTGAATCGAACTCGATGCCGTCCACCGTGACTTTCTTAGACACGAACTGCCGCGGCTGCCGGACGGACCGTGCGCCCTTCTGGCGTTGTCTCATCAGCCCACCGCCTTTTCCGCATACTTCACATACTCATCGATGGTGATCTGCCGTTTCAGGAACTCCGCCTCGGCTTCATCATGCTTCCGCTTGCAGGTCGGGCCGTAACCCCTCTCGATACTCTGGGTAGCCTTCAGCGGCCGGCCGCAGCGTTTGCAAGTTGCTTCAGTCATCCGTTTCACCTTCTTGAATTACTGTGGTTCGCACGCTGGATACGTCACTTAACCGAATATAAATACCACTAGTTTCATTGTCACCAAGGGTTATGCAACCGGATAGGTCGTCTCGAAATCCTTCAGACACTACCTCACTGATTCTCACAAGCTCTTGCACCTTCTCCGCCTCGGTGATTTCGACGATCTGGCTTTCTCTCGCGCCATTCCTAAACAAAAATTCGTAATTGACCTTCATTACAAGCTCCCTCCCGTCAGGATTGCCAGCAGCACGATCAGTAGCATCGCCCCGATCATCAGTCCCAAGAATTGTTTAGCGACCATTCCTCTGCATCTCCTCGTACAGTTGCTCCGCGGCCGCTTGTGCAACGGCAGACACTTGGATGAACTCGGACAGTAAATCGCCGGCATCCGTTTCCTTTTCGCTCGGCATCCCCTTTTGTGTCGCCTCTGCTACTTCGCCGACCTCCTCAACCAGGATGGAAAGCCAGCGGAGCATGTCATGTCTCTGGACTCCCCACTTGGCATCCTGTCTCCGTCGTTCAGCCTGCACCATCGCACTAACATGCATCTGCAATTCTCTTACGTCCATTCAAACCGCCCTCTCGTTCTCTCTCTGCTGTCCTGTTTTTCCGTGAGTGTTTGTTCGTTCTCGGTCTTCCTAGTCGCCCCATAAGGTAGAAACCACTAAATTCGGCATGATTTTCCGTAGTGAGCAAAAAATCATAAGGTCACTGCCATCCGGCCCGCTGTTTCGGTGTTGCCTGATTGCCCTGGTGCACGATCCTGGCGACAAAGTTCCGGCCTCGTTTAAACGTTTCGCCGGCTTGTTGCCATCCGGAGGCCTCCATGTGGTTGATTAGCTCTTGCAGCCTCTTTTCCGTGTGCGCCCATACCGCTTTCTCTAGGTAGCCGTCAGCCCGTTGCCGGACGTTGTTCGGGAAGTAGTCGTTCATTTGACCAGCCCTTCCTTTCGCAGTTGCCGACGTACCAACGAGCAGCGTATCTCCACTGCGCTATGCGACCGGTCTGGGAACAGCGCCGAAACTTGTGTGCCGGTCTTGCCCTTAAGGAGTTCACGCCGGATGATTTCGTCGTCCTTGGACGTCCAGGGCTGTTTGGCGACTGGTGTCTTGATCGCTTTCTCGATCGACCATCCTTTTTTGATGACCCGAAAGCGTAACAGGCTGTAGCTGACGCCGTGCAGCCTAGCGGCCTCGACATCTTCAGGCGAGAAGCGATTTCTTCCGCCTATCAGCAGACCTTCATCGCTGGCATTAACCTTCTCCATGAATAGCTTGCGTTTTCTCTGCCGTTCCTCTTTGAGGCGGCGCCGTTCTGCCGGTGACATCTCTTGCAACCTCTGTAACTTCTGCTCGGCTGCCTGGGCGTCCTTAGTGAAGCCCACGTCGCTCGACCTCCTCCTGTCGCTCCATGATTGCCAGATAATCGTCGTGACTGCGGTTCCGGTCCACAGTGAAGGCAATCTGGTGGCCGCAGTGCTCAACAATGTTCACAATCCGCTTGGTTTCCTCGATTTCCTCTTTCGATTTGCTCCGTGTGTCGGTGTAGCTGATCCCCGTGTAGTGCAGCATGTCCGTTCCTCCCCTAGTAGTCTTTGAGATTGATAGAGTTGGCTAAAAAATATAGGCTTCACGCCACTTGTTGTTCTAGCCCCAGCAGATACGCCACCGCGCCGTCCCGGTCTGTCCCGAGCGCCTCCTGCAGCTTCTCCAGGTATTCGGCCGCCACGCGCTCCAGCTGCTCGTCCTGCTGGCCGGAGTCGTTCCATTGGCCGCATGCAATGATTAAGGCGCCAGCCAGGTATTCGGGTGTGTTCAGGATGGTATCGGTGTGCTTCTCGATTTGGTTCATAATTACTCCCCCTCAAAACGCCTTCCGGCGGTAGTCTTTTCCGTTCATCACGAGAATTTCAGTGCCGTCGAGGATCCGCGAGAAGTTCCGCGTCCCAACCTTTTGCTCAAGCTCCCCGCTCGATAGGTTCGTCGTGTAGATCGTCGACTTCCCGGAACGGCCGTCTACGACTTCGAAGAGCTTGCTCCAGACCCAGTTGTCGTTGCCGTTCCGGACGTTGGTGTATTCGGCACCCAGGTCGTCCAGGACAAGCAGGTCCACTTGGGCGACATATTCCAGCAGCTGAGCCTCGGAGAAGCCCACGCCGCCATTGTAGGTGTCCTTGATTTTCGTCAGGAGCTTTGGAACCGATAGGAATATTGCCGAGTGTCCTGCGTCCAGCAGAGCTTTTGCCGCCGAGTAAGACAAGTGGCTCTTGCCGGTCCCATAGGATCCCGATAGCAGAAAACTTTGAGGTCGCCCCGTATCGAACTGCTCGACGAATTGCAGAAGCCTGCCCTTTGCGTGCGCTAATTCAGGAGAGGGAGGATCGTATGTGCCAAACGACGCCTTCTTAAGTGATTCGTTGATGAGAGACTGGGCATCGAACAGAGCACTCATTCGGTTCATCTTTGCCTTGCGGTCGTTTCGAAGCGCCCTCTCGGCCAGTGAGACATCGCCGCACTTACACCCCAGGTAAAACCGTTCGATCTTGCCCATCTCCGGACCGCCGGCGATCGGCATCTCAGTGACTTTGACTTTTTCACCGCATCCTTCGCAGTCATAAGTGTTCAGGACGACCGGCTCAGGCATGTTCAGTTTCTGCATGATGTACTGGATGGCTTGCATGCTGGCACCTCCTTAAAATCCGTAATTGTATTCACTGTCGACCTTCTTCTTCGGTTCAAAAGGGCGAACGTTGCTGAACTTGTTTCGCTCATGGGACCGAATCTGATCTAAGGTGGTCAGTTTGTTGTTCGACCACTCTTTGAGCAGGTATTCAACAAAGGCGTAATGCCGTTTGTTTTTGTCGTCTGCGACCTTGATGGCCTCGAGCAAGATGTCTTTGTCCTGGCCAAAATCATTGAACCAGTGTTCAAGGGATTCAACCTGAAAGGCAGACAGTCTGCAGATGCTCGATTCGAATGCTCTATGGACCTCGACAAACGGATCAGCTGCCGGAGTGGTAGTAGTAGGTAGTTCTTTAATTCTTAAATTCTTTAATTCTTGTTCTTGTTCGCAGTTAGTTCGCACTTCGTTCGCCATTAGTTCGCTGTTAGTTCGCTGTTCCTCGTTTTGGGTGTTCGCAGTTAAATTGTTTGGGTCTACAAAACCTTGATACTTCGCATAGTTAAGGATGGTGAACAGCGTTCCCAGTTCCGTTTCTTTAACGTTCACCCTTTCGGCCTCAATGAGTTTGTTTATGCTCTTCTTAATTGTGCTAAGAGAGTAGGATTTGGTTCCTCTTCCCTCTTTATAAGCAAGGTCTTTCGCGAGATTTCGATAGGACCTGATGTACTGTCCACGCTTTAATTCGTGTCCTTGAACCTTCACGCCGTCTTGATGTGCAGCCATCATCAGAAGGAACATGAAAAGACGGAAGGTTGTCACGTCGCTCCAAAGGTCGCTGTCCATGATCTGCCGGTGCATCTTAATCCATCCACTCATTCAAAGCTCATCCCTTTCTGATGATGGGGGGCTTTTAGCCCCTCACATCACACCAGCTTGTTCATGTACTCTTCGGCTGTTTCTTTCCGTGGATTTTCCTCTTTGGGCCGCTCCTCAGCGTCGTGAATCGAGTAGTCCGTCACATCGATGACATCACTCATGTCTTGGGCGATCTCGGTCTTGATGGTCGAATCAGCTTCAACTGACTTCTGCAGCTCAATCGACTTCGGCGCATACTTCAGAACCTCTTTGAGGACCGTCTTCTTCGCCATCGCGTCGTAGTTAGTCTTCCATGGGCTTGTCCAGCCTTTCTGGACCGCTTGACTGAACTTCTGGGCGTGCTGGTCAATGCGTTCTCTTGTCCAGTACACGAAGTCGTAGCCGCCGTTCTGAAGGTGGTAGACCGCGTAATAGCCGACAGGCTCCCCTTCAGGGGTTGGGGCAGGCTTGTGGATCAAGTCCTTCGTCAGACCGTAATGGAATTCGAACTCGTCGTTCGCATAGACTTCGTGGGCATAGATGGCTTTGTACTGTCCGCTTCGGACAGCGAGATCAATGAGCCCCTTGTAACCCAACTGAAACTGAACCTGCTTGCCGTATGGGATGAGGTAGGCTTGCCCGAGGCCGGTGTTTGGCTCAACGCCGAGCTGGGCCGATTGCATGATGGCTGCCAAGAAAGACATCTGGTCGCACTCCAGGAGCTTTGGTGTCGTCCGGACCGCCGTCATGGCAATACGGGCGATTCTGTCGGCGTCCAAGTGTTTCGGCAATGCACGCTGGATTTCTGGGCCCATGCGTTTCAGAAGGTGGTTGAGTGATTGTTCCGGGGATACTTGCTTCTGAACGCCGTTATTTGCTCGCTGGGCGAGTTGGTTTTTCACTGTTTCTTTATTTGCCATGGATGGGTTCCTCCTTATTTCACGCTGAATCGGCGTGAGCTCGTTTGGTTGATGTACTGCTCGTATATCTCAGGCTGTTCTGCCTTCAGGCGCTTTGTATCCAGCCGGTTGGAGACATAGCTTTTCCAGATGACCGTGCGCTCTCCGATCAAGCCTTTCTCGTAATCCTTGAGCATGTCTTTCAGCTGGTTCTCGTACTCTTTCTTCTGGCGTTCGGTCTCTTTCAGTTCCTCGCTGATGGCGTCCAATGCTTCCACCAGGGCTTCTGCATCCTTTGGCAGATGAATCTCCGATTCCGGTTCGGACTGCGGATAGAGCGCCTTCAGCAGATCCACTGACGCCTCCGATCCGTCGAAGGCTGGCGGGTTCTGAGGAACGACATGATTGAGCCAGAAGTCTTTCTCGATCTCGATCAGGTATTGGATGATCTCTTCGTCACGCTCGATGCGCTTGAAGTGGAACTTGTTGCCCCCGAGAAGGACTGCGATCCACCATGCCTTGAATCCGGTCACGGCCATGTAGTGCTGAATCTGCAGCAAGTAGGCGGCCGGGATCTCCTCGCCTTCCCATTCACCCTTCATGAATTCGCTGGCCGTCTTGCATTCGAGACCTTCCTTCTTCCCGACAATCAGCCGGTCCACGTTGGCGAGCATCCAAGGGTACTCCGGGTGTTTCAGGATGGCATTGCGCCGGCGGACCTTCATGCCGGATCGTTTCGTGAACTCCTGAGCGACGATGTCTTCCATGACGTTGCCCCAGTATGCCGCCTCCCCCGCTTCGTCCTCCGGCGCCTCTCCCACCTTGTCCAGGTATACCGCGACAGGAGACTTCCATTTGTTCAGGCCTGCGATGGCGGAGACATCACTGCCCCCGATTCCCGCACGGCGTGCTTTGAGCCACTCCTGCCGGTTCATAGCGGCCGTGCTGATCAACACTTCAGCTTGCAATATTTTCCCCTCCCTTGAAAATCGGCGGGCTCTCCGGGTATACTTAAGTGAGAATATGTTCCTAAGAGCCCTAAGTCCGCTGTAGCCGCAGCGGGCTTTATTTTGTTTCGTAAAACACGACTCCGCACTGATCCATCAGGTAATCTCTAACGTTGTCCTGCAGCACGACCCGACCGGCATCATCAATGAAGTACTTGTCGCCTGTTCGGATCTCGTCACCGTACATATCCTCGATCGGATGATCAGCGACTACGCCGTGATCGATTGTGCTCCACTGCCGATCCTCATAGGTGAGATAGGACTGTGACGGGTAGCCGGTCGTCATGATTTGAGATACGGTCGGGTGATCCATTCTGGTACCTCCTTTTCAATTTGTTTGTGCATAGCCGCTTTGTAGTCCATCAGTCGGCCATGCCGTGCCGCTATCCTCTCCGGCGACCATTGTTGTTTACGGCCGAAGTGCTGTGCCACCTTGCGGGTGTAGTAGGCGATGCGAGCGTCGATAATTTTTTGCATGTTGTCACTCCTTTCCGATGGTTGAATCCCATCAAGAAACGCCGGAGCCGATATTCTATGGCAAGAACATTCAGCACCAAGGGGGATTGGAGGTAGCCCCGACGCTTCTTGATGGGAGCCAGGCTCCCGTGGTATAATTGAGTTAACAAAACAAGCTTTCGGCGGTCTGACGGTGCAACGTCAGGCCGTCTTTTTTATTTGCCTGTCGATCAGCTCGACTGCTTCCCTGAGCAGGTCAACGGTATGAATGTTATCGGCGCGCTTTTCGATTCTGATCACCTGTAGGATCCTCATCTTGGCTGCTATTAGCTCGTCCACTTCCTCTCTCCTTTCATAAAACAATCCATAAGATCAATATGATCAGCAGCATCCCGGCGGCGATGAACCCGTAGTCTTCGGCCAGCCTCTTAATCAAATGAACCACCCTCCTATACATCCCGTGACAACCGACATCATGTTTTGTAAGATCGTGAGTCCGTCCATCCCGCAGATAAAAGCCACCATGACATCCTGTGCCTGTGTGAGCATCGTCCAATCGCGGAACAACGTCATGGATGGCTCTTTGCGGTTATTTTCAATCCGGCTCACGTCCGCTTGCTGGATATGCAGGCGGTGCGCCAGTTCTTCCTGCGAAAGCCCCTGGCGCTCCCGGGCGGCCCGCAGTACAGCTCCGTATTTCATGTGATCACCCCCTTATGTCGGATTGACATACTACTGGGGGTGGTCTTGATGTAATCTAAAGTTGTACCTCCCAAATGCCTCGCAAGATATTCACTTCTCATGACTCTTCCTATAGCCGGGCCTTCCCCGGTCCCCTCCCCATTTTTTTTTTGCGTCTGTCCACGCTCATTTTTTAATCACCATTCGTCCATGATCTGCTTAATCACTTGTACCGACTGCTCGTAGTACCAGAAGCGCTTCCCGTTTTGCTTCCTGCGTTCCAGCAGCCGCATTCGAGGATCGTGCAGAATGTTTTCTTCCAGGAATGACTTGCTCATGCAGAGCCGTTTTGACATTTCGTTGATGTCCCACAAAATTAGAGTGTCTCGGAATATTTGATCCAGCCGGTCATTGATCTGGCGCTGGATCTCCTGCTCGTCCAATTGGACTTGAGCCAAACCCATGTGAACCCCTCCCCTCATTCATTTTTATGCATCAGCAAACCCTTATTTCCGAATTGGTAACTTTACTATCAAAAAAAAGCTCTTGAACAGGTACCTCTAGGATTTCGGCGATTGCAGCTATATCATCAGCGCTAATCGTACGAAGACCTCTCTCTTTATAGTAGTAACCTTGATAGTGTTCATAACCAAGACGGAGCGACATTTCCTCAATAGAGAAATCTTTCTTTGTTCGAAGATCCTTAAGGCGTTCGAGGTTTACAGCACTCCGTTTCGCCATTTCGCTCACCTCCCTCCTATTACCTTTTCGGTAACTTTAACTATAATCTATATTACCATTAAGGCAATGTCAACTGTTTTATTACCCTTTCGGTAATTTTATATTTTTACCGGTTTGGTAATGGTATTATGGTGGCAATAAATCTATTAAAGGACGGAAAATACATGTCTACTCTCAGCAAGAGGATTAGGTATTTGAGGGAACGGAGGGGGTTTAGCCAGAAGGACTTTGCTCAGAAGATAGGAGTCTCAAACGTTGTCTTGAATAGATACGAATCTGGAGACCGAAAGCCAGATGGCGAAATGATTGCTAAAATTGCCCAAGTCTTAGAAGTAAGCACTGACTATTTGCTAGGCCTCACCGATGATCCTGCCCCTCCTTGGGAGCTTCCAAACGGCATTTCCGAAACTTGGTTCAACCATCTCGACGAAGGACGAAAAAACTTTCTAAAGCGATTAGTAACCAGCGAGGCATTCGCCCTCAGTGGGGATCCAGAACAGTTCATGAAAGATCTCGAAGAGTATGTGGAATTTAAGAAGTTCCAAGAGGAGTATGAGAAAAAGAGGAATAAAGGAGGAGAGTAAGTGAGTAAAAAGCCAATTATGCCGTGGTATTTGAAGACCTGGCTAATTGTTTCTTTCGCATTTCTTTCCGGGATAACCTTGTGGTTGCTTCCAATACCAATAATTTTGCTGATCTTCCATTTAAGAAAATCCAAAGTGCTCAACTCAGAGGTAGAGAAGCTTAATCAGCTGAGGGATAGCGGATTCCATGAAACAATTGATTTAACATCTCGAAATGCAGAGTTGAAAAAGGAGATCGATGAAAAGACTAGTTTACTCTCTGAGCTAAACGAAACAATAAGTCTGAAAGCTCTTAAAGAGCAGAAACAGAATGAAGTTACTGAGATGGAGAACAAGGTAGCAACCATCAAAGGACAACTTGAATCCCTCAGTAAAGAGTATGTTGAGATGGAAGATGAAGTACTGCTGCAACAACATGGATTTTATGAACCCAAATACGACCTTCAAGACTCGAAAGCTTTTAAAGCTAGACTAAAAGAAATAAGAGACAAGCAAAAAGAGATGGTACGCAAAAAAACTGCTGCATCGTTCAGTACTGAATGGCAAGTTAACGGAAGCAAAGCCGAAGGAAGAAAGATGATCAACAATTATGTTCAATTGTCAATAAGATCGTTTAACAACGAATGTGATGTTGCGATATCTAAAGTCACCGTATCAAACGTTGGGTCTATGAGAGAAAGAATCAAGAAAACATTTGAACGAATAAACAAATTGAATCAAAGCAATAACATTACGCTTACAACAAAGTATCTTAAGCTGAAGTTGGATGAACTTGATTTGGCGTTAGAGTACGCCCTAAAAGTTGATCGAGAAAAAGAAGAACAAAGAGAGATTAGAGAACAAATGCGAGAAGAAGAAAAAGCGCGCAGAGAAATTGCGAAACTCAAAGAAAAGGTTGAGAAAGAGGAAAAACACTTCCTTCAGGCTATTCAACAGTTGGAAGAGCAAAAGAGAAGTGCTAGTGATGAGAAGTTGGCGGAGTTGGAACAAAAACTCATTGAGTTGCAAAAGAAACTAGAAGAGGTTAATCTCCAAAAAGAAGATGTGCTTAACCGCGAACGCAATACAAGAGCTGGCTACGTCTATATTATTTCTAACATCGGTTCATTTGGGGAAAACATATACAAAATTGGTATGACAAGACGTCTTGAACCGATTGATCGAGTAAAAGAACTTGGCGATGCTTCAGTTCCTTTCCACTTTGATGTTCATGCAATGATCTTTAGCGAAGACGCCCCTTCCCTAGAAACTATTCTTCACCAGACATTTACTAATCGCAGGGTCAATATGATTAATGAACGCAAAGAGTTCTTTAATGTAAGCTTAGAAGAGATTAAAAAAGTTGTTGAAGAGAATTATAACAAAACTGTGGAATTTAAAATGACCGCTAAAGCGGAAGAGTATAGGGAGACCCAAGCACTAATTGAAAAAGAAAAGAGTCTAGTTAATGCTTAATTTCTGAATGGAGGAGTGTATTATGTATTTTCTAGCAGTCATTCTTCCCCCCGTTGCTGTTCTGCTGGTAGGGAAACCTTTTCAAGCGCTATTAAATCTTGTTTTGACACTTTTCTTCTGGTTCCCGGGTGCCATCCATGCCGTATTGGTCGTCAAAGATAAAAAGGACGATAAACGAATGCAGCGTCAAGCTGAGATGATCTCAAAATCGCGGAAATAAATTCCTCTCGCCCCACTCGGGCTTTTCTTTTAACCACTGAATAGAACATACGTTCTATAAGGAGTGATGAAATGCGTTATATTTACACTACTATCGAGGAATATGTACATGTCCTGTATCAGTCAATCGATATAATTTCTCCTCGTCAGCTTGATGCGGAAGACATTGCTGCCCGTTTGGGTTTGTCGGTCATGTACGCTCCTCTCATGTCCTTCTACTCTAACGGAGTCATTAATATCGACGACCGACTCTCAAAAGAAAGACAATGGCAGGACTTTACCCATGAGCTCGCTCACGCTCTGCTGCATGTCGGGAACCGATTCCACTTACCTCCTCCATTTGTTGCTTATCAGGAGGAACAGGCAAATACCTTCTCGAGGCACGCATGCATCCCAACGGCCATGCTCCACAATCTTGATCTGCCGGACCATGAGGCGGCCGCTGTGGATATGCTGTGCACGGCTTTCTGTGTCGAACCGGAGTTCGCACGACTGCGGCTTCATCAATACATAAGGAACCACCTTGCGCAAAACAGAGCACTGTAAACAGCTACCCGGAAAGGGGGTGATGCACACACTTCCGTCCCCTCCCCCACAAGCGTCTGTCCACGCGAAAAGAAAGGGAGATCAAGATGGAGCGAATCCCATCGAAGAAGGAGAAGGAAGTTTACTATTACTACACGGGGAAGAAAGAGAAGAAATGGGGCTATCGGATGCGGTACTACGATGCCCTCGGCAAACGGCGGGAGAAGTCGAAGCAAGGACTGCCATCGGAGAACGCTGCCATCCGTGCCTTGCTTGAAGTAAAAGCCTCCATATTCAACGGAGAGACCCGGCAGATCGAGAAATCAAACATGACGGTATCAGAATGGGTCGATATCTGGTTCGACACGAAACAACATAAATGGAAGGTATCCACACGGGACCACCGGGAGGGTATAATAAATAATTATATTAAGCCTTTAATAGGAAGATATAAGTTATCCTCCCTCGACAGGACCACCTACGAACGAGAATTTCTTAATGTACTGCATAAGAAGTTGGCTCAACGGACCGTTCACCTCTATCATCAGACCTTTATGATCGTGGTGAATGCAGCGGTTGACGATGAATACCTTCCTAGGAACCGGTTCAGTGGAATGTCTGTTGACGTGACGAGAAAAAAGACCGCCTTTCTTAACGCACGGCAGTTAAATACTTTCTTGAAGGTGGTCAGTGATCATGCGCTGCCTACCCATAGCGCCCTCTTTCACCTTTTAGCGTATTCTGGCCTCCGGCTAGGAGAAGCGCTTGGTCTCACCTGGGAGGACATCGACGTCCAGAAGAAGACCATCACGGTGAACCGGACACGCGACACCAAAGGAGTGCGGTCCCCGAAGACGCTCAACAGTCAACGAACGATTATGATTGACACCCAGATTCTCGACATGCTGATGAGCTACAAGCTTTGGACCAAGGCACTGAAGTTGCGCCACGGCAAAGGTCACTCCGAAAGGGATTTTGCCTTTGTTTCAATTCAGTGCGCCCCGATCAGTGCTTCTGCCTGCCAACGCTATCTGAAAGATTTCCTGAACCGACATAAGATGGGGATACCGGACATCACCCTTCACGGACTACGACATACACATGCCACCTTGCTCCTCACCCAGGGGCTGCCGGTCCATGATGTCGCAGAACGTTTAGGGAACACAGCCGAGATGATTATGAAGATTTATGGACATGCCGTTGATGACCTGAAAGAAGAGTCTGTCACCCTCTTCGCGAATGCCCTTAATCTATGAATTGGGGGAGATTTTGGGGGAGCCCTTCCCTCTATCGGCCGCAAAGATAGTGCTGCCAATAGGTTCCCAGGGTCCCTCCGCAATATGGTATAATATGACGAGATTTTAAGGGGGGATCCTGTGGAATCAAGAAATCCATTTAAATATATAGAAGAGAAGGTCAACGAGTTCCAAGAATCGCAATGGGGCCGGCGGCTGAGGATCGGATCGGGCGTCGCCTGGAACCTCCTCCTCCTCTTCGGGGTCACGGCTGTCCTGCTGGGAATCTTTGCAGGTTCGGCCGGTGCGGGGTATTTTGCCTCGCTCGTCAAAGAGGAGCCGCTCCGGTCAAAGGAAGAAATGCGACAGACGATCCTGACCTACGAGGAAACATCCGAGCTGTATTTTTCGGATGGAGTCTACCTGGGCAAAGTCAATGCTGACATCGAGCGCAGGGAGACCAAGGTTGGAGATGTCTCCCCTCACCTGATCAATGCGGTGCTGGCGACAGAGGACGAGTACTTTGATGAACATCAGGGGATTGTCCCGAAAGCGATTCTCCGGGGACTGTTCCAGGACGTCACGAACGCCGACTCCCAGACAGGGGGATCGACGCTGACCCAGCAGCTGATCAAGAACCAGGTCCTCACCAATGAAGTTTCCTATGAGCGTAAGGCCAAGGAGATCCTCCTCGCCATGCGGCTTGAAAAGTTCATGGAGAAGGAAGAAATCCTTGAAGCTTATCTGAACATCATTCCATACGGCCGTAATGCATCCGGCCAGAACATCGCCGGTGTCGCGACCGCAGCGGAAGGTTTGTTCGGGGTCACCCCGAAAGAACTCAACCTTCCTCAGGCCGCTTATATCGCCGGCCTTCCCCAGGCTCCATTCCTCTATACCCCATTCTACTCGGGACAGCGGGGAATGAAGAGTCCGGAAGAACTGGAACCGGGCATCGAACGGATGAAAACGGTCCTGTTCCGAATGAGGGAAACCGGCTACATCACCGATGATGAATATGAACAGGCTGTCGTCTACGACATCACCAAGGACTTCAAGCAGCCCGAGCAGCGGGCGACTGAACGTTATCCGTTCCTGACCCCCGAAATCCAGGCAGACTCCAAAGAGATTCTCGCCAGGATCCTCGCGGAAAAGGATGGGCTTGACCCTGCCCGGCTTGATGAAGAAGCCGAATTGCTGGCCAAGTACATGCAGCTGGCCGACCGGGACCTGAAAAGCGGCGGGTACCGGATCCATACGACAATCAAAAAAGACTTGTATGACCGCTTCCAGGAAATCAAAAACAACTTCGAGTATTACGGCCCGACGCTAACCGAGTCAAAAGTCGACAGCGAGACCGGCGAAACGGTCGAAGAGCTGAATCCCGTCGAAGTCGGCTCTGTGGCTGTTGAAAATGGTACCGGCCGTATTCTCGCCTTTGTCGGGGGCCGTGACCATCAGATCGAACAGACCAATCACGCAACCAGTGCTTTCCGCCAGGTCGGTTCGTCCGTGAAGCCACTCCTCGTCTATGCACCTGCGATCGAGTTCGGCCAGATCGGGGCAGGCAGTCCTGTTGTGGACGTCTGGGCCAACATCGGCGGATGGAAGCCTAAAAACTTCGTCGCTTCCCGACAATACGGGATCGTGCCGGCACGCGAGGCGCTGTCCAAGTCGTATAACCTGGCAGCCGTACGGACACTTGGCAAGATCGCTGACAAAGACCCGACCCAGTTCCTCGACAAGATGGGCTTTGACCAGATTCAGGATTTCCAACGGAACGTACCTTCCGCCGCACTCGGTGTCTACTCGGCATCTGTTGAACAGAACGTCGGAGGCTTCTCCACTCTCGCCAATGGCGGGAAATTCGTGAAGCCATACATGATCGAGCGGATTGAAGACAGCGAAGGAAACGCTGTCTATGAACACAAGTCCGAGCCGGTTGATGTCTTCAGCCCGCAGACGGCATATATTGTCACGGACATGCTGCGTGACACCGTGACATCCGGAACGGCCACCATCATGAGGCGTGACCTTAACTTCCGCCCCGATATCGCGGCAAAGTCCGGAACGACCAACGACTTTAAGGACGTCTGGATGATGGGGTACAACCCGAACGTCACGCTCGGCGTCTGGCTTGGCTATGACAATCAGCAAAAATACAATCTCGGCAGGATGACATCCCGGGACCTGCAGCCGAGCACCAGGGTGAACAAGCTGTTCGCGCGGCTCATGAATGGCATGAATGAAGTGGCACCGGACATCGTGGCGGCCGGTGAACGCTTCCAGCAGCCGGAAGGCGTTGTCACCCGTTCGTTCTGCGGCATCTCGGGAATGGCGCCATCCAAGGCCTGCCAGGCGGCCGGACTGATTCGTGCCGACCTGTTCAACGCCCACACATTCGTGCCGAACAAAGTGGATGACAGCTTCGGCGCATCAGGAGGTTCCTATGTCGTGGCGGGCGGCACCCGCTACCAGGCCCTCCCTTCCACGCCAAGGGAATTCGTCCGGAGCGGCGCAGCGGGCATCAGCAAAGACTTTGTTGACCGCATGCTTTCTCCGTACGGCGGTGACCCATCCGGACTCTTCCCGAACGGATCCAGGTTCGGAACCAATATCGTGTCCGCACGCAGCTACAGCGGCATCTCCGGCGCGCCAATCGCACCTGGTGCTGCGCGCTCCGGCAGCAACATCACTTGGAGCAACTCCCCTTCCGCTGATGTCGTCGGCTACTATGTCTACAAAGACGGGGCCAAGATCGCATCAGTGGCCTACGGCGGCTCCTACAGTGCCGGCGCATCCGCTCCGGGTTCCTACAGCGTAAGGGCAGTAGATATTACCGGACAACTTTCCGGTCCATCGAATGTCATCACGATCGATGCTCCGGAACCTCCTCCTGAGCCGGAAAACACTGAACCTCCGGAAGAAAACAGCAATGAAGGATCCGAGGGCGGCAGTGCTCCACCATCTGACGGCAACGAAGAAGAGCCAGAGGAAAGCCAGCCGGAGAACGGCGGAAATGGTAACGGTGGAAATGGCAATGGTAACGGAAATGGTGGAAACTCCGGAAATGGAAACGACCAGAATAATGGAAATGGCGGAAACAGCGGCAACGGCGGCTGATCCCCATTCACCCGGCATCCTAAACGAGGATGCCGGGTTTTTGATTGCATCCGATGAATGCAAAAAAGCTGCAGACAAAGGAGCAGTGCTCTTCGTCTGCAGCTAATGGGAGGGTATATGTTAACGTCTCAACCGAGTTTGTTAACGTCTCAACCGACTATGTTAACGTCTCTATCAAAACAGCTATCTTCCCCCTCTTTTCTCCATCACAAAAAGCAGGCAGGAAAAATCCCTGCCTGCTTTATATTGGTGTTCTCAATCTTCCATTGTAGACAGGTCGCCTGTAGGAAGGTCGAGCTCCCAAGCTTTCAGCACACGGCGCATGATCTTGCCGCTCCGTGTCTTCGGAAGCTTGTCCTTGAACTCGATTTCACGCGGAGCCGCATGGGCAGCGAGGCCCTTCTTGACAAACTGGCGGATGTCCTCCTTCAGCTCATCTGTCGGCTCGTAACCGTCATAAAGGGCTACAAATGCTTTGATGATTTCGCCGCGAACCGGATCTGGCTTGCCGATGACTCCGGCTTCGACGATTGCCGGGTGCTCGATCAGCTTGCTTTCGACTTCAAACGGACCGACCCGTTCGCCCGATGTCATGATGACATCATCAACACGTCCCTGGAACCAGAAGTAGCCATCCTCATCCATATAGGCAGAATCGCCGGATACATACCATTCATCATTCAGGAAGTACGAGTCATACTTTTCCTGGTTGTTCCAAATTTTTCTCATCATCGCCGGCCAGCCTTTTTTCAGTGCGAGGTTCCCCATCGAGTTGGGAGGAAGCACCTTGCCCTGGTCATCGACAATGGCCGCCTCGATACCCGGAACCGGCTTGCCCATCGAACCCGGCTTGATTGGCAGGGAAGCGAAGTTGACGATCATCTGGGCACCTGTCTCTGTCATCCACCAAGAATCATGGATCCGTTTATCGAAGACTTCAAGTCCCCATTTGACGACTTCCGGGTTAAGCGGTTCGCCGACCGAAAGTACATGACGGAGGGATGACAGATCGTATTCCTTGATCAGCTCGTTACCGGCACCCATGAGCATCCGGAATGCCGTCGGCGCGGAATACCAGACAGTCACCCCGTAATCCTCGATCGCCTGGTACCATGCTTCAGTCTTGAAGCGGCCGCCCAAAATCAGAGATGTCGCACCGGCGAGCATCGGGCCGAATACCCCGTATGCTGTTCCCGTTACCCAGCCTGGATCCGCCGTGCACCAGTATACATCAGTGTCTTTCAGATCGAGCACCCATTTAGCGGTCTGGAGTTGCTGGACCATTGCGTACTGGACATGAAGAACCCCTTTTGGCCGTCCGGTCGATCCTGATGTATAGTGGAGGACCGTGCCATCTTCTTTACCGAGCCAAACCGGTTCGAAGTGCACCGATGCCTCTTTCATATGTTTATTGAAATCGACGATCTTGTCGGTTTCTTCAATATCCTCGCCAACCAGGAACACCTTCTCAAGCTTCGGAAGCCGGTCGACCGGCACACGATCGAGAAGATCCGGTGTCGTGACGATCGCTTTTGCTTCCGAGTCGTCAAGACGGTCGAACACTGCACCTTCCATAAAAGCCTCGAAAAGAGGACCCACAATCGTCCCCATCTTTAATCCGCCGAGAAGAGCGAAATAAAGCTCAGGGGAGCGCGGCATGAAGATAAACAGACGATCGCCCTTGTCCAGCGTTGAATGCGCTTTCAGCACATTGGCGGCTTTGTTCGTCATGCGTTTCATCTGGTCGTACGTATACGCTTCTTTCCGGTTTTGGTCCTGGTAATAAAGTGCGACTTTATTTTTCCGGAAGGATTCAGCATGGCGGTCTACGGCTTCATAGGCGATATTCACCTTGCCTGTATCGGACCAGCTAAACTCCTTTTCGGCATCTTCCCATCGGAACTCTTTTGCGGTCTTTTCATAGTCCGCCAGGTTAAAGTCCCCCTCTTTAACCGGAATGATGCTCTGTTCCATTGTTGCCATAAAATCACCCTTTCGTTATACGAATACTCTACCATTCTACACGAAAAATCAGAATATGTGGCAATCTTTTAACTTTTGGGCCTTTGGTCAGAGTGGGAATAAATCCCTTTACCCAGCTAAACGGTCGCCATGAACAAGCAGGCTTTCCGCGAAATTTCTTTCGGTCGGAGGGCGTCTCAACACTGCTTTCCGATTCCCGTCCTCCAGGAGACAAGTCAACGTACGGCTTCTTCCTTTATCTCTTCCTGAAAGGTCCTTCACCGCTTTTCATTCCATCAAGAACCATGCCGGCATAGATGGCTGCAAGTTCATCCGGATTCACCTCCCCCTCCGGGTCGAACCAGTTATAGCTATAGTTCGCCATTCCGAGGATTCCGAATGCAGCCATATCCGGTCTGAGATCTTCCCGGAATTCTCCAGACTCGACGCCTTCCCGTATGACGGCCTCGATGTTCAGTCGGAACCGGTCCCGATCTTCAGTTACAGCTCGGATATTCGCTTGCGACAGATGACGGATCTCCCGGAAAAACACCCGTCCGCTCGAACCGTTTTTCCGGATATCCAGGATCAGCAGCCCGATCATCGCGCGAAGCTTTTCCGCAGACAACCACTCAGCGTTTTCGACTATGGCCTGTTGCCGGCTGAGCAGGCCGGTGATGTATTCCTTATGGATTTCCATAAGCAGCTGTTCCTTGGTTTTGAAATAATAATAGAAGGTTCCTTTGGTCACTCCGATTGAATCGGTAATATCCTGGATCGATGTTGCGCTGAACCCCTTTTCCTCAAAAAGGGTGACGCTGGCGCGGATGATTTTTTCTTTCATCGGGCATTCTCCATCCGTATCCCGTGGTCTGATGTATGATTGCCGGTGTTCACTGGTTTATAGGGCGTGCATGCCTCCGTCTACGGCCAGAACCTCCCCCGTGACAAAATCGGATGCCGGGGATGCCAGGAAAAGAGCGGCCCCTTTAAGGTCCGAATTGCTCCCGAGCCGTCCGAGCGGTGTGTTCTGCATAATGGTATCCTTGCCCCTCTCGATCAGCACTTTCGACATCTTGGTCGGGAAAAACCCGGGTGCGATGGCATTCACGTTAATGCCGTGGCTGCCCCACTTCACCGCCAGGTCTTTTGTGAACGTCATGACCGCCCCCTTGCTCGTGTTGTAGCCGATGGTCTGCATAAATGGAGGCGTTCCGCCAAAACCTGCAATTGAGGAGATATTGATGATCTTTCCGCTTTTCTGGGTAATCATTGTTTTCCCTGCTTCCTGACTCATGAGGAAAGTGCCGGTTACGTTGACGTTCATAACCTTTTCCCAGGCCTCAAGCGGCATCTCTTCAACCGAAGCTCCCCAAGTTGCTCCGCTATTATTGACGAGGATATCGATATTACCAAAATGTTCAAGTGTTCCCTCCACAACCGCTTTGACGTCTTCAGGATTTGTGACATCGCATTGAAATGCAAGTGAGTCCACACCCATTTCCTTAAGCCTGATGCTCATTTCCTCACAGGCCTCCCGCTTCCGCGAACAAACGACCACATTCGCACCAGCCTCAGCATATGCCTCGGCAATCTGTGCACCGAGTCCTCTTCCCCCACCGGTGACGATCGCAGTCTTTCCATCCAACCTGAACAAATCCAAAACACTCATCTTTTGTGCCCCCTCTTCCCCTGAAATTGTTGCATTATGACCGCGCCTAGCAGACTACCGTTATACTGACCGATCAGTATGTTTAGAATATTACAACTAATCATTATGGTCAATGTCATGAATGAATAGTTTGATTCAGGGAAAAGGAAATTTGGCGGTGATGAAGCAAGCTGTATGGCTCAGTCACAAAAATGAGAAAATTCTCCGCCATCGGGAGAACGCATTCATGTATAATCTGAAATAGCCACTATAATGAGGCGGTGACATATTGGAACATGTGAAAAATTATTATTCGGCGGAGCTGGCCCATCCGTCGGGTGATCTGATCATCGAGGGGCCGGTCTCCCCGGAAAAACTGGAATCACTTGAATTCCACGAAGATCTGGTCGCTTTCCGCCAGCCGGAACAGCAGCATCGTGCCATTATCGGCATCGCGAAATTGCCTGAAGGGCGGATCATCATTGCCCGCCACGAAAACACGATTGTGGGATATGTAACGTTCCTGTATCCGGACCCTCTCGAACGCTGGTCGGAAGGCAAAATGGAAAATCTGATTGAACTCGGGGCGATTGAAGTGATTCCGGCCTTTCGGGGCGGGGGCGTCGGCAAACAGTTGCTGAAGGTGTCGATGATGGATGATGAGATGGAAGACTACATCGTTATTACGACCGAATATTATTGGCACTGGGACTTGAAGGGTACGAACCTGAATGTGTGGGAGTACCGGAAAGTGATGGAGAAGATGATGAATGCCGGGGGCCTGACCTACTACGCGACAGACGACCCGGAAATCAGTTCCCATCCTGCAAACTGCCTGATGGCAAAGATCGGAAGCCGCGTGGATCAGGAATCAGTACAGCAATTTGACCAGTTGCGGTTCATGAACCGGTTCATGTACTAACTGAACAAAAGGGGTGTTGGGGATGATTCTTGAGGAAATCATGAATACGGAAGTAGTGACACTAGGCCCGGGCCGGACTATCCGTGAAGCACGTGAACTGATGGAAGAAAAAAAGATCCGCCACCTCCCCATCATCGATGACGAAGGTGGTATCATCGGGGTCGTCTCGGACCGCGACATGAAAGAGGCCATTCCTTCATCGCTGATCGGGAAACAGGATCCCTCGATTTACGAACTTCCAATTTCTGAAATCATGACGAAAAATCCGATCACCGGGCATCCGCTTGATTTTGTGGAAGATGCAGCCGTGATTTTCTATGAAAATGGCATCGGCTGCCTGCCAGTCGTATCGTCCGGGAAAGTGGTCGGCATCATTACCGAAACCGACTTGCTCTACCGCTACATAGAGCTTACAGGCGCCAGCAAACCCGGCTCTCAAATCGAAGTGCGCGTTCCAGATGTGGCCGGCGTCCTTCATGGCGTGTCCAAAGTCTTCTACGAAAACAACTCGAACGTCTTGAGTGTCCTTGTCTATCCGGACAAGGAACGGCTGGACCACAAGATCCTTGTCATCCGGGTCAAGACGATGAATCCGCTCTCCATCATCGAAGATCTGCGCAAGGAAGGATATGACGTGCTATGGCCGAGTCTACCCGGAATGCAGTAATGAAACGGGCGGCGTTCGTCTATTCCGAGGGTCAGCTTGACTATAAGTTCTCGGAGACGCATCCATTCAATCAGAAAAGGCTCGTGCTGACCACCGACCTGCTTCGCTCGATTAATGCCCTCCCCGATTCCGCAATCGTAGAGCCAAGGGTCGCGACGGATGAGGAGCTGGCACTGATTCATGATGAGCGGTATATCGAAATCGTCAAAAAAGCCGGAAACGGCGAAGTCGATCAGGTTGTTGCCGAGAATTACGGAATCGGAACGGAAGATACACCCATATTCCCCCAAATGCACGAAGCGAGTGCCCAGCTTGTCGGCGGAACCCTTACAGCGGTCGATGAAGTGATGGAGGGCAGGGCACGGCGCGCCGTTAATCTGGGCGGTGGCCTCCATCATGGCTTCCGCGGAAAGGCATCCGGGTTCTGTGTCTACAATGACAGTTCGGTCGCCATCCGCTATATGCAGGAAAAGTATGGTGCGAGGGTCATGTACATCGACACAGATGCCCACCATGGTGATGGTGTCCAGTGGAGCTTTTATGATGATCCGAATGTCTGTACAGTCTCCATCCATGAAACGGGCCGTTACCTGTTTCCGGGAACCGGATCCATCACGGAACGTGGCAGCGGCCAGGGATATGGAACCTCCTTCAACTTCCCTGTAGATGCTTTCACAGAGGATGAGTCGTTCCTTGAAGTGTACAGGACGTCAGTGCGGGAGATTGCGGAGTTCTTCAAACCCGATGTCATCCTCACCCAAAACGGTGCAGATGCCCACTATTTCGATCCGCTTACCCATCTGCACTCGACGATGAAAACCTACCGCGGAATTCCGGAAGTAGCCATGGAACTCGCCGAACAATATTGCGGCGGACGCTGGGTCGCAGTCGGAGGCGGAGGTTACGACATTTGGCGGGTCGTGCCGCGGGCATGGTCACTTATCTGGCTCACGATGAACGAGGCGGATATCCCTACCGGCCCCCTCCCTAAAGAATGGCTTGAAAAGTATAATCAGGAGTCGCCCGTTCCCCTTATTCCTGATTGGGAAGATCCCGATCCGCTATTTAAGCCGATTCCCCGCAAAGCAGAAATTGAGGAGAAAAATCGCCTGATGATGGAAAAAGCACTGCATATCATCCGAAGCGAGAAAAGATGAAGAATACCCGGCAGACGAATCTGCCGCAACAAAAAAAGGAGTTGCCGATACTGCGGCAACTCCTTTCCCATTTAATCATCGAACTTTGCAGATTCACGCACTTCCATCCGGTGAGGGAGGATAAAGGCAGGATCCCCGGCTTCCTCGTTACTCATATACTTCGTCAGAAGACGCATTGCGACGGCGCCGATATCGTACAGCGGCAAGACGACCGATGTAAGTCGCGGACGTACCATCCTCGCAAGCTTTGTGTTCTCGAACGCCACGACTTCCACATCATCCGGCACGCTTTGTCCCGCGTCCATCACACCATGAATGACGCCGATCGCCAGCTCATCGCTGCCGGCAAAGACCGCCGTCGGACGGCGATCGGTCGCATGCCATGCCTCCAGCGCAGCATCATAGGAATCTTCCACCTCAAATACAAGCCCCTCGTCGTAATCTACGCCCCCATCCTGCAGGGCATCCTTATACCCCTCAAGGAGATGGTCGCGGTTGATTGTCGTATCAAGAGGGCCGGTGACAAGCGCAACTTCCTCGTGCCCGTTTTTAAGCAGTCGCGAAACTGCCTCACGTGCCGCCTCACGGTAATCAATGTTCACCGATGGAATCAAACCGGTTTCGTCAACCGTTCCGGCGAGTACGACCGGTACGGTCGATCGGCTGATTTCTTCACGGAGGGCAGGAGAAATCTGATCACTCATGATGACCATGCCGTCCACCTGCTTGCCCAGCATCGTTTCGATCAGACGGATCTCTTTGTCCTCACTCTGGTCGGAGTTCGACAGGATGATGTTGTATTCATACATCGTGGCAATGTCGCTGATGCCGCGGGCCAACTCCGCATAGAACCCTTTCGAAATGTCCGGGATGATGACGCCCACTGTTGTCGTCTTTTTGCTGGCCAGGCCGCGGGCAACCGCATTCGGACGATAGCCCAGCTTCTCGATGGCTTCCTTTACCCTCTTCCTTGTGGCCGGCTTGACGTTCGGGTTGCCGTTGACCACACGGGAAACGGTCGCCATCGAAACGTTGGCTTCCCGCGCCACATCATAAATCGTCACTGTCATAAAAGATCCCTCCGCTGAAAACGCTACTTGTTACTTTCATTTTACGACAGATTCTCTCGAACTTAAACGAAAAAGCCGGAACTTTTCGTTCCGGCCCTTCATTATGCCATTACAGCATGAGTTTTCATGAATTTCTGAAGCTCGCTGTAGAACTCGTCAAACTGTTCGAGGTTCATCTGCTGAGCCGAATCAGACAGTGCAACAGCCGGATCCGGGTGAACTTCCGCCATTACTCCATCCGCACCGACCGCAATCGCTGCCTTGGCCGTCGGAAGCAGGAGATCCCGTCGTCCTGTTGAGTGGGTCACGTCAACAAAGACCGGCAGATGTGTTTCCTGTTTAAGGATTGGAACAGCTGAGATATCCAGCGTGTTGCGGGTCGCCTTCTCGTACGTGCGGATGCCCCGTTCGCATAGCATGATCTGGTCGTTACCTTGGGAGATAATGTATTCAGCTGCATTGATGAACTCGTCGATCGTTGCAGCAAGCCCGCGCTTCAGGAGTACTGGCTTATTGACCTGCCCCGCCGCTTTCAGGAGCTCAAAGTTCTGCATATTGCGGGCACCGATCTGGATGACGTCGACATAGTCGAGTGCCTCCTCAAGGTGGCCCGGCGTGACGATTTCAGATACGACTGCGAGGCCGTTTTCGTCAGCTGCACGCTTGAGAATTTTCAGCCCTTCCAGGCCGAGACCCTGGAAGTCATATGGCGATGTACGCGGCTTGTATGCACCGCCGCGGATCAGCTTCTGACCTTTCGCGGCAAGTGCGGACGCGACCGTGGACACCTGGTCGTAAGATTCGACTGCACATGGTCCGAAAATGAACGTCGGCACATCCTTGCCTACGCGCGCACCGTTCACCTCGACAATGGTATCCTCTTGCTTTTTCTTGCGGGAGACGAGCAACGCTTTACGGTGATCGTCTTCCTGAAGCTCGAGTGCTGTCTTGAAGATTTCCTTGAAAATATGGTCAACAGTCGACTGTGGGACAGGACCGTTGTTATTGTCTTTCAGAAGGTTCAACATATGGCGCTCACGGAGAGGGTCATAACGGTTGACACCCTGCTTTTCTTTAACTTTCCCGATTTCCTGTACAACTTCCGCACGCTCATTGATCAGGCGCAGGATTTCCAGGTTCAGTTCGTCTACTTTGCCCCGAAGGCTTTCCAAATCATTCAGGCCCATTCCCGTATCCCCTCTCTTATTGGATTAACTGTGGCGGTTGGTGACGCCTTTTACAGATAATGAACCCATTATAGTAGAGGATGCACTGTTTTGTCACGTCTTATTTGCTGAATAATTTTTCTTTTGAAATGTAAACGGTTACATATGTATGTAAAGAAAAGCCCGCCTAAGCGGGCTTTTTCCTTAAGTATTTTTGTTGTCTTTTTTGTCGTTTTCAATTTTGGAGATGTGGTTCATCGCCATGACCTTGTTGTCACCCGCATTTTCCGAGTTGTCATAGCTGTACGGCGTGTTGCCGCTGTGCTGATCTTTCGTGCTCGGATCATTAGGGGTGTTGTTGGCGTTCGTATCCGGCTTTTTATTGCTGCCTACTTTTTTGGTACCTTTATTCGATTTGCTGTCCTTTTCGGATTTCTTGGCCATGTCCTTGGCTTCTTTTTCTTTTTCCTCAACAGCTGTTTTTAGGGCTTCCGCAGTAGAATTGGCTTTTTCCTGCCCGCTTTCGATGGCCGATTCCACCTTTTCTGCGACGGTATCGATCAGTTCGATCGGCTCTTCCCCTTCGGAAGAAGCGGTGCCATCATCCATCGGTGCGTTCTGTCCTTTTTTCGACTTGACCTTGTCGACAACCTTGCTCGTCTGGTCCTGGACCTTTTTCGTGATGTCACCTGTCTTTTCTTTCACCGATCCGGTGATATTGGACGTCTTGTCCTTGGCGACGTGTGTGAGTTCAATGCCTTTTTCTTTGATTGTGCCCGCCTGGTTCGTCACGTCCGTGCGAAGTTCCTTCCCTGTCTTCGGAGCAAGGAGAAGTGCAGCACCCGCACCGATCAGTGCTCCGATCAGCGCGCCAGCAATAAAGCCGCTACCGCTGTCTTCCTTCTCATACCCATCATGATAGAAAGAGTCGCTGTAGTTGTTGCGGTAGCTGTAGTCGTACTGGTTCGGGTTGTACATGTCGTAGGTTGCAGGCTTGCTGCTGGGGTAGTCTGTGGCATAGTCGCTGTTGACGCCTGATGCCGCTGCCTGCTCCTGAGCCTCGTAGTAATCACGGTTTGTACCCGGTTCATTATAATTCGGTTTCAGGTGTTTGTCTTTGCTCATTTAAATTCCTCCTCAAATTTGATGATCGGTTCCGGACAGAATTCTATCAGTCAGGATTTGATCCTTTCAGGTTCAGGCAGGCGCTTCTGGGCCGGTACCGAATAGCGGTTCCATCCGTCCTTGTCCTTGCCCGTTCCGGAACGCTCTTTCCATTTATCACGGATCTCCATGACCACATTGCTCCACTGGACGACCTGTGCGATCTTGTCTTCATTACGCTCGACTTCGGCTGCTACGGATGATGTGATCCGGCGCACCGACGTGTTGAGGTTGCCGACAGATTCTCCGACGCCCTGGACAGCCTGGACAACGGTATTGATTTTCTCACTCTTCTGCTGGATGTCTTCTGCAAGCAGATTCGTCTTATGAAGCAGTTCGGTCGATTCCTTTGTAAGTCCCTGGATCTGGCCTTCTAGACCGTCTACCGTAGATGCGACGTTATTTAGCGTCTTTTTAACGGAATTGAGGGTCACGGCCAGGGCGATGCATAAAATCAGAAAAGCAACGGCCGCCACGATTGCCGCGATGTACAACAAATTCTCCATGCCATATCCTCCTATTCATAATGCCTGTTTCATACTAACGTTGTACCCCTGTAATACTGGGAATAAACGCTTCTTCTCCCTATTCAACATGCACCAGTTCGAGTCCTTCCCAAACATGGATTTTGTACGGGTAAATCAAAAAGGCAGAACTGTCAGCCAATGCTTCTCATGCGCAAAACTCTGCAACCGCCGAATTTCGCAATAAGAGCCTTCAACCCAGTTATCTGGGTGAAGGCTCTTGCTATGCATTTATTTAATGCCTAGACTGTCTTACCGTCCTTAGCGAGTTCCGTGAAGGCTTTTTCATATTTCTGCACATCGCCGGCTCCCATGAAAAGGAGAATGGCATTTTCGTGTACGAGAAGCTGTGCGACTTCGCCGTCATGGATCGCACGGCCTCCCCCTATCTTATCCGCGAGATCTGCTGCTTTCAGGTCGCCGTTCTGTTCACGGGCGGAGCCGAAGATTTCACAAATATAAACTGCATCCGCAGCGCTGAGGCTTTCCGCAAATTCCTCCATGAACTTCGCAGTCCTGGAGAAGGTGTGCGGCTGGAAGATCGCCACGATTTCACGGCTGGGATATTTTTGTCTGGCAGACTGGAGGGTAGCCCGGATCTCGGTAGGATGGTGGGCATAGTCATCAATGATGACCCGGTTCCCGATGACCGTCTCCGTGAACCGCCGTTTGACTCCCCCGAACGTATCCAGGCGCTCCTGGATGATGTCTGCGGGAATGTTCTCATACTTGCATAGCGAGATGACGGACAGTGCGTTCAGCACGGCATGATCACCCGGCTGCGGCACATGGAATGAGTGGTATGCCTCATTCCTGACCCGGACATCAAATGTTGTGCCCGACTCACTGCGCTGCAAATTATGGGCAACAAAATCATTTTCCGGAGAAAAACCGTAATAAACAACCGGGACATTGGCCTGGATGCGCTGGAGCTGCTCATCATCCCCGCAGGCAATGATACATTTTTTCACTTTGTAGGCCATTTCCTGGAACGCATCAAACACATCATCGACATCGGCAAAGTAATCCGGGTGGTCGAAGTCGATGTTCGTCATGATGGCATAGTCCGGGTCATAGGCCAGGAAATGCCGCTTGTATTCACAGGCTTCAAGCGCAAAGAATTTGGCGTCGGGGTCTCCCTTTCCGGTCCCGTCGCCAATCAGGTACGATGTCGGGCCGTAACCTGCCAGGACATGGGCCAGAAGCCCTGTCGTCGAAGTCTTGCCGTGTGAACCGGTCACCGCGACTGAAATAAAGGAATCGATGTACTCGCCGAGGAACTCATGATAGCGGATGACATCCAGACCGATCTCCCGTGCGCGGACCAGTTCGGAATGGTCGTCCGGAAAAGCGTTGCCGGCAATGACCGTCAGCCCTTCCTGAATATTTTCCGCATCAAACGGAAGGATACGGATATTCCGTGCCCTCAAGGGTTCTTCGGTAAAGAAATATTTGTCGACATCAGAACCTTGAACTTCATGCCCGGTGTCATGCAGGATCTGGGCGAGCGAACTCATGCCCGACCCTTTGATTCCGGTGAAATGATAAACTGTCATGCTAAACCTCCCGGGATTGAAATCCCTGTGTACGGCCAAAACAAAGCCATAATCCAATTATACCATCAAACAAGTCAGCTTCGGAAAGCTCCACTTACGTTATTTTTCTCCATCCGATCATATCGTATGCGCGGGTCCGCCCGGCTGTTCGATGACCGATGCTGCTTCTTCTGTCAAATAAACGTCCCGGGGCTTGCTCCCCTTCTGCGGAGAGACGTATCCCCTATCTTCCAGCATGTCAATCAGGCGCGCAGCGCGGTTATATCCGATGCTGAACTTGCGCTGGAGCATGGATGTCGATGCGCTTCCTGCTTCGGCGATAAACCGGCACGCGTCTTCAAAAAGCGGATCCTCGGATTCATGCGATTCCGCCTGCTTGATCAGTTCTTCCTGACGGAACAGGTAATCCGGCTCGCCAGAGTGGCGGACAAATTCAATGACACGTTCGATTTCATCATCTGTGACGAACGTTCCCTGAAGGCGGGCGGGTGCGGACATGCCGTTGCCAAGATAAAGCATGTCCCCTTTTCCGAGCAGCCGCTCCGCACCGGGCACATCGATGATCGTCCTCGAATCTACCTGGGAAGACACCGAGAAAGCGATTCTTGTCGGCACGTTCGCCTTGATCAGGCCGGTGATGACATCCACTGAAGGCCGCTGTGTGGCAATTACGAGATGAATGCCGCAGGCCCGGGCTTTCTGTGCAATACGGCAGATCGATTCTTCGACTTCCGCCGGCGCGATCATCATCAGGTCCGCCAGCTCATCAATGACAATAAGCAGGTAAGGCAGCTTCTTGCTGAACTCGCGATGTTCTTCTGCCTTTTGGTTATACCGGGCAATATCTCTTACGCCTCCGTGCGCAAACAGTTCATATCTGCGCTCCATCTCCCCTACTGCCCATTTTAGTGCGGCATTCGCAGCTTTGACATCGGTGATGACCGGGCTGACAAGATGCGGAATCCTGTTGTACGGGGCAAGCTCGACCATTTTCGGATCGATGAGCAACAGTCTCAGCTCTTCCGGAGAGGCCTTATAAAGAAGGCTTGTAAGGATCGAGTTGATGCACACCGATTTTCCGGAACCTGTCGCACCGGCGATGAGCCCATGTGGCATCTTCCGGAGATCAATGGTCGATGGACGGCCCGCAAGATCAAGTCCGAGCACCGCTTCAAGAGGAGATTCTGAAGTCTCGAATGACTCGGAATTGATCACTTCTGAAATCCTGACCGGTCTGGACACACGATTCGGAATCTCAATGCCGATCGAGCTTTTCCCCGGAATCGGCGCCTGGATGCGAATGTCCCTGGCAGCCAGGGCAAGCTTCAGGTCGTCTTGCAGATTCCTTATTTTACTTACTTTCGTTCCATGTCCTACCTTGAGTTCAAATTGTGTAACGGCAGGTCCCTGGACCATGCCGATCACTTCTGCCTTGACTGAGAAATAAGACAGTGCTTCTTCCAGTTTGGCCGCCTGGGATTCCATCCATTCCGAATCTTTCGTATTGGTTTCCGGCTCGATGAGGAATTCTTTGTCCGGGAACACGTAGTGCGGCAAGTCTTCTTCATCGGTGGACTCCTGGCCGGAATGACTTTCCGCATTGCTTTCCAGGACCGGCGGCGCTTCATTCCGGACTTGCTCCACATGGATGCCGTTTTCCGGTTTCCGGGCAGCTGCTTCAGGCTCTTCCCTTCCGTCAGTCATTGAAGGCTGATCGACCGCCGGGTCTTTTTCCTGTCTGCGGGCGCTGCCCTGATTCACTGATGGCTTGAGGCCCTTTAGCTGTTCGAGCTGTTCGAGCTTCTGTTTATCGGATTTCAGCATCACAACATTAAACGGCGTACCCGACTTGCGTGTGTGCCGGGATGTCCGCGGGACGGCAGCTTCTTCTTCCGTTTTCACTTCCGTCTGTACAATACGCTCTTCCACTATTGGCTCTGCCGATGTTTCCTTACGTTCCGGCACAAGTACTTCAGCGGGCTGTTCCTCGGTTACTGCCGTTTTCGGCTGTTCTGCCGAAGCCGCTTCCGCTGATGTCTTTAGGTCCGAAACCCGGGTGATGACAAGTTCTGAGGGCTTCTCCGTTTTTTGGTTTTCCTTCTTCACTTCAAATTCGGAAACGCGGACATTTTCCGCGCGGGCATTATTCTGTATGGAGCCAGACGTTTCTTTCTTGGCTTGCGGCAGCGGCAATTCTGAGCCGGCGGCATGCTCGTTGATCACTTTTTCAGCACTGCGTCCGCCGTCCGGTTCTTCCCTTTCGCGGATCCGATCGGCAAGCCCCGTCTCGGGAGCTTCGACCGGAAGCGGGTCCGGCTTTTCTTCCGGCGGTGCCGGTTTCTTGAATCCGTATACCGGAGACGGTACGGCGGAAGGCCTGAACCCCCGTGTCTGCTTTGGTGGCTGCGGACGCTCTTCCAGCGCGGACATTGCTGCCCGTACTGTACTCTCCGGCACTTCACGGAATTTGGTCTTCATTGGGTCGCGTCGCACAGGAGGGCGTTCTTCCCAGGTTCTCCTGCTTTGCTGACCGACGTCCCGCAGATGTTTGGGCAGCGGCAGACGTCCGCCGCCGGACGGAGCAAACTGCTCTCTTGGAGCACGGATTTCTTTTGGTGGCGGCGGAGCCGGAAGAGGCTCGGTTTCTGTTGCCTCACCTTCATCAGGAATAAGCGGGAAACGGAACTTCGGACGTCCGACCTCCACCTTTTCCGGAGCCTCTTCTTTTCGTTCTATGTAATCGGTTTTCCCGAGATCATCCATCGGCTCTTCTTCTGTGACTTTGTTTAGCAGCCGTTTAAACCAGTTCAATAGTTATCACTCTTTCCAAGATCAATCACTTTATTCTATCAGCATAGGTGGTTTCAATCAAACAGTCCCCTGATAGGTAAATAGCCCCCCTCTCACGAAAAAATAAACAGCAGCGGTTATCGTAAGCCTTCTTAACAGAAGACTTGCGCACCGCTGCTGATCCGTTTAAACCATAGATTGCTAAGATGAAAATAGGGCTTCAGAACCGGAAAGGCTCTCCCGGAGTCTGATCACCATTCAAAATGAGAATCCCCTTTTCCTGAGGAGCATCCGGAAGTGCGAGCTCCTTTGCGGAACAGATCATTCCGGACGATGGAACCCCACGCAGTTCAGCATCCTTGATGACCATTCCCGATGGCATAACAGCACCCGGCTTCGCCACGACGACATGCTGGCCTTCGCCCACGTTCGGAGCACCGCAGACGATCTGAAGCGTTTCCTCACCGACATCAACCTTGCAGACGCTGAGCTTGTCTGCATTCGGATGTTTTTCTTTGGATAACACATGGCCGACGACAAACTTCGGTGAAAGATCGACATCAAAGTTGAACTCTGTTCCGTTTTTCGTGAAGGCTTCCTTTAGCTGATCAAGAAACGCTTCATCTGCTTCAATCTTGCCTTCGCCCTGCAGCTGCACATATTCCGAAGCGCGGAACAGGTTAAAGCCCGCCACATCGCCGGATGCCGTATCACGGATCAGTGTGACATCACCGATCGTTTCCGACATGATTTCCGCGGGTGTATCCGGCACAAGCTGAACCATCAGCACGTCACCGACACCCGTTAGGTTATAGAATGCATTCATTCCTTTTCTTCCTTTCCTTCAGGCCGGTTTTTCGCAAGAATGAAAATCGGCTCGAGTTCTCCGTTCTCGTAAATAAACGACAGCGAGGTCACCGGTACCCGACCGACAGTAAAATAGTGCATTGTCAGCTGTGCCAGTACATCATAGCCTGTGTCATTGCGGATGTCTCCGATGATAAGGACATCCTGATGGGGCACAGAGACTGTCATGACACCCTCAGACTTCTGCTCCATCTCTTTTAGGAAGGGCTCATTCAAAATCCGGCTAGCATCGTAGCCGTCATTATTGTTTACAAAGTAATAGACGTTCCCGGCGACTTCATCCCTTTTAAAGTCAGTTGGCAGCTGCCGTACCCGGAAGCGCGCGGACTCCTTTAAGGCCTGGTCTGTCAGGCCGAGATCCTGCAGCATCGACTCATCGATCAGGCGATAGGTCTGGCCCAGGTCCAGCGCATAAAAAATACGGGTCTCCGCCGTATGTTCCGATGTCACGAACCTTTTTCCCTCTTTTGACTCTTGCGGGAAAGAGGTCGAGCGGATCACCGGATAAATCCTATCTTCACCGCTGAACCCTTCCTCTGCTTCGCGCTCCATCGCAGTGAATGTCTCATTGATCGTATAGACCGCTTCGTCCAGCGCCGTGGCCGGATTGTTTTCAATTTTCGCAAGCAGCGGCGGCAGGCTCAGCTCAAGTCCCTTGCCGAGTGTCTGATGCTTCATCCGCAGCCGGTTGTTTTGCCGGTCGAAGTCCCAGTTGAACCTGGATTCTCCAAGCCTTTGCTTTAGTTCCCGCACCAATTCGGATGCTTTCATGAACATGCCTCCTTCCCGGACAGAAGCTTCCTGTCCCGGTTTATTCCTTCGCGACCGCGCCGTCATCATACTCGACAGAACGGACAATCTCCATCATCGTCTTGAGATTCTTCCTGACTTCTCCCTCTTCAGAGAGCGTCGTGATTTTTCTTCCGCCGCTTCCGGCCACCAGTTCCACACGTTCTCCGGCCCCAACTGCCGCTCCAGCAAAGCCGAATGTGTTATGGCGCTCAAACGTACCGGTTTCGAGGATTTCCTTGGATGGGTCTGCATAAAGAAGGTCATAAAACAGCCGGCTTTCTTTTCCTTCATTAGGGTTGATGAACAGTACATATGTATCGCCACCCTTTTCAAGCACGATGTTCTGTTCATCAGAGCCTTCCTGAATCTCGAAGCCGAATGGCTTATAGAAACTGGCATTGCCGATTTCCGTGTTCGGATTCTTTGCTTTATCCTCAAACGCCTTGCCGGCAACTTCTATTCCTTCTGCGGCCCGTTCTTCGATTGTTGCCGAACAGCCGGCGAGCAGCGCCGCCAGCGTGAATCCTGCTATGAGGCGAAGCCCCTTGCCCATTTTGTTCCCCCGCTTCCGTTAGTTCATCCCCACTATTTTAAAGTTGTTCGGGGCGGCTTGCAACTTACTGCTCCGGAGCGGCTTCTTCCTGGTCCGCAGCAAATCTCCACTGGCCTGCGAGAAGCAGGACGACATGCCGGAACATCTCCGGGCGGCCGACTGTTCCGGCAGTAAAGACTCCTACCGCGCCACCGCTCTGCCGGATATCGCTTCTTGAAGTGTACTCCTCCATGACCGGGCCAAGCTCCCTTCCCATACGCACGGGTTCAGCCACTTCCCCGGGCAGCGGGATCTGGGCACCCCCTGCCGTCAACACGGTACCGTCCGGAAAAGCGAGTGCTCCCCAGTTACAGATAAAAAGCCGGCCGTCGAGTTCCTTCACACCGCCTTCAAGACCGATGGCCAGATCACAATTCTTTCCGGCCTTCAGTGCTGCAAGGGCACGGTTCCTGGCTCCTGCCAATGTTTCTTCGTCTCCAACAGGCTGACCCGGGACACCGGACTCTGTTTCAGCTCCGAATACTTCCACGTCCATGTCCAGCGAGGCAAATGCTTCCCTGACCGCCGCCATCTTTGAGCGGTTGGCAGAGCCGACGATAATTTTCATGCAGATCCCTCCGATCAATTTATTATGTAAGAAGAAAAAAGAGGCCGCATCGGCCCCTTTCTCTATTATGCCTGGCTTCGGATCGTCTCGACAGTCGTCCGGTCCAGCGATCGGACCAGCTTCACAAGAAGTTCCCGAGCTGCCGCATAGTCATCGGTATGGATGATGGAGGCCGACGTATGGATATAGCGGGAACAAATTCCGATGACGGCGCTTGGGACGCCTTCATTGGAGAGATGGACGCGGCCTGCGTCGGTCCCGCCCTGAGAAATGAAATATTGATACGGGATATTGTTCGTTTCTGCCGTATCCAGGACGAATTCCCGCATCCCTCTGTGGGTCACCATCGAGCGGTCAAAGATTCGCAGCAGCGTCCCTTTTCCAAGCTGGCCGAATTCATCCTTGTTGCCGGATGCATCGTTTGCCGGACTGGCATCGAGCGCGAAAAAGAGATCCGGATTGATCATATTCGCCGCTGCCTGCGCACCGCGCAAGCCCACTTCTTCCATGACATTTGCCCCGGAGTACAGCGTGTTCGGCAGTTCCTCGCCATGCACTTCTTTGAGGAGTTCGATCGCCAGGCCGCAGCCATAACGGTTGTCCCACGCTTTCGCGAGGATTTTTTTCTCATTGGCCATCGGCGTGAACGGGCAGACCGGAACAATCTGCTGGCCCAGCCGGATGCCGATCTTTTCGGCGTCCTCTTTATCGTCAGCCCCGATGTCGATCAGCATATTTTTGATGTCCATCGGCTTTTTGCGAACTGCATCGCTCAGCAGATGCGGCGGGATCGACCCGACCACGCCGATCACCGGGCCTTCATCAGTAATGATCTGAATCCGCTGGGCAAGGAGCACCTGGCTCCACCAGCCGCCAAGCGGCTGGAAACGGATCATTCCGTTGTCAGTGATTCCGGATACCATGAATCCGACTTCATCCATATGGCCGGCAACCATGATTTTTGGAGCGCCTTCACCGCCGTGACGGACTCCGAAAATCCCCCCGAGCCGGTCCTGGATCACTTCATCCGAATATTTTTCAAGCTCTCCACGCATATACTTCCTGACGGCGTGCTCATTGCCCGGTGCGCCAGGCAGTTCAGTCAGAGTTTTAAACATTGTGAGTGTCTCGTTTTTCATTCGTGTCGGCCTCCCCTTTTGTCGCTCTTTTTATTGTAGACGAAGGGGGCCGGGGTTTCCATAGAAACTCTTTCGGATTCCGAAAAGGCGCTTGAATGAAAACTTGCTCTATCGCCGCCCCGGTTGTTATACTTGGTGAAAATGCGGTCTACAGGAGGGAAATGGGATGAACGTTCGTGATTTTGCCATTGGTGCAGTTGCAGGCGCCGTGGCTGGTGCAGCCGTCGTGGAAGCAGTGAACCGCGCGGACCGCAATGTTTCGCCGGATAAGGTCCTTGAAAATGTAAAGAATGCTTTCAAGAAAGAAGGTCCGATTGACGGGGCCTGGATTGTCATGAAGACGGAACCTTTCCATCAGCAAGCCGTTGAGCTCGATGTTTACCGCGGTGGCTTGTCGCGTGAGATTGAAGGTTCCTACGAACAGTATGAGTTCGCTGCGGACGCCAGGACCGGCACCGTCGTTGAAATCACTAAAATCTGATGCAAGAGCGCAAGCGCCCGATAAGCAACGTACAAACTGGAGCACTGCGCAAGGAGAGGAAACACGGTGAGGAACGAACCGATGTTGACTTATCGTAGTGGAGAAGTGTGAAGTTTGCTAGTTGTTGGGCGCTGGAGCTGGCTGAGGCTGATTCCTAAAGTAAACGTTTTATCATTTCATCAGCTATAAAAAAGCTGCAGACCGGATGCCGGCCTGCAGCTTTTTCGTGCTCGTTTATTTCTTCTGTTCGGATGCCGTGCCTACCGGCGCATCGAATGGAGTCCGCTCCAGGCTGTCCGTGATTTCCTTTCCAGTTTTGTCCCACTGGATCATCCGGTAAAACGCATCATGATAAAAGATAAACCGGTACCCGTTCTCGAGCGCTTCTTTCATGAGGCGCTCTTTTGAAAAGATGGAATCCATCGGATAATCATCAAACGCCATGACCCAAAGAGGATTCTGGTGAGCATGGGTCGGCATCAGGTCCGCCATATGAATCAGAGTCTCGCCGTTTTTCGTGATTTTGATGACCGCATGGCCTGCGCTGTGGCCGCCTGTATGGACCATCTCGATCCCCGGCACGACTTCCACCCGGTCCTCAAATGTCTTGACCTGGTCCTGTACCGGCTCCCAGTTTTCCCGGAAGTATGTATTCCGCGACCGGATATTCGGTTCGCGCATTTCATCCCACTCGATCTGCGATACATGGATTTCCGCGTTAGGGAAAACGGACGCATATCCATCCCCATCAAGGCGCGTAAGCCCTGCCGCATGGTCATTATGAAGATGCGTCATGAGGATGACGTCGATATCGTCAGGCGTCAGGCCCAGTTCCCCCAAACTTTCTTCGATCCTTGATTCTCGGGTCACGCCAAGATTGCGGATCTGTTTTTCGGACAGTTTCCCGGATCCGAGCCCCGCTTCGATCAGGATGTTCTTCCCGTGAGTCCTCACGAGGATCGGCTCTGTCGCGAGCGGAATCTTGTTATCCCCGTCGGCTTCGTATTTCCTCGACCAGAGCACCTTCGGCACCGGGCCGAACATCGCGCCCCCATCCAGCCGGTTGAATCCCCCATCCAGCCAATTCAGTTCAATTCCGTGAAATTCGTAGTGGTCCATGATATTTCCCCCTATTCAATCTTACTTCCCTTCGTTCCTGAACGCGGCTTCCAGCCTGTAGATCGGCTGGCCCTTGGAGGAGAATTTCTCCTCATACTCCGTCATGATGTTCCACTCCGGCTCGTCTGCATGGAGGTCGAGCGATACGTCCGCAAGCTTCATGCCATAGTCGGTCATGTTCATGAGGGAGTACTCGAACAGTCCGCGGTTGTCCGTCTTGAAATGTACTTCTCCTTCCGGCGGCAGAATCCTTTCATACCGGACGAGAAAGTTGTCATGGGTCAGCCGGCGCTTCGCGTGGCGCGCCTTTGGCCACGGGTCGGAGAAATTCAGATAGACACGGGCGACTTCTCCAGGAGCGAAAATCTCTTCCATCCGCTCCGCATTTACATTCAGCAGGCGGAGGTTGGCAGGCTTGTCCGCCTCGGTCACCCGCTGGACCGCCGTGACGATGATGTCACGGAACATTTCAATACCGATATAGTTGATGTCGGGATTCTTCTCTGCCATTCCCGTAATGAAACGGCCCTTCCCGGTGCCGACTTCGATATGGATCGGCCGGTCGTTTCCAAATTCTTCCTCCCATCGGCCTTTTAGCCGCTCGGGCTCCTGGATGACGATATCCGGATTTTCATTAATATACGATTCCGCCCATGGTTTATGGCGTGCTCTCATATTTGATCCCTTACCTTCCTATTCGTTGTTGTTCCGCAAGCCGCCAGGCACCCGGCAGGACCTTAAACACAACCGGATGTTCCGGATCTGTGTCTCCGGCATCTTCGCCGTCGGTATGCAGCGGCACTTTGCGGTCTGCTGTCAGAGAAAATGAGCGGCCCTGAAGACTGTCCACTTCCCTGAAGACTGTATGGGCCCCGAAAAACACACTGCCGAAGACAAGCAGCAGCTTTACCCGTGAAAGACGGCTGACGACCGTCAGTTCAATAAGACCGTCAGACGGATCCGAAGCCGGTGAGATTTTCATGCCGCCCCCGAAGTACGGCTGGTTGCTGACAGTGGCGAACCAGACATCTTGGTATTGCCGCCTCTCTTCGCCGGCGCTCACCTCCAGGTTGAATGTGCGGAACGTAAAAAGTGTCCGCACAATGTAGATGGCGTAGACCAGTTTTCCCAGGCCCAGCCGGTTCAGGAGCGGCTTCAGAAATGACCGGCCTGTGTCCTTTGAGATCACCGCATCAAACCCGATCCCTGAACTGTTGACGAAAAAATCTCCGTCCGCCGACCCAAGATCAAAAGCCACGGAGTCATGGGCCCCGCCCAGATACCAGCCGATCTCCGCCGCCGAGGCAAATGAGCGAAACCCGCGGCCAAAGTCATTTCCGGAACCGGCCCCGACCGATCCGACCACAATGTGATCAGCACCGGCTGCGCCTGTGATAATTTCATGAACCGTTCCGTCTCCGCCAAATGCAATCAGAAGGAACATCCCTTCCTCCCGCCTTTCGGCAAAACCCCGGGCAATTGCCGTCGCATGCCCGGGGCCGTCCGTCATGAATTCCTGATAGGGAAAAGCTGCCGTCTCTCTGAATGAATTCCACCGCCCGAGTGCTTTGCCTCCCCGAGCGGCAGGGTTGACGATAAAGACCGCCTCCATCCGCTTAGCGCGTCGGGGCCGGCTCCGGAAGCTTCGCCTCAAATGCAGCCATCAGCCGCTGTGTGACCGGGCCCGGAGTCCCTTCGCCGATGGTCCGCCCATCGATCTCACTGACCGGCAAAATTCCGTTGGTCGTCGAGGACATGAAGAATTCATCCATCGAATACACATCCTCAAGAGACATCGGTTCTTCCTTGACTTGCTGGCCGAGTTCTTCGCAGCACTGCATGATCACGCGGCGCGTGATGCCGTTGAGGATGAAGTTGGACACCGGATGGGTGTAGATGACGCCGTCTTTCACACCGAACATATTCGATGACGAGCCTTCTGTTACAGTTCCGTCACGGTGAAGCAGCGCTTCAAAGCAGTCCGCTTCATAGGCTTCCTGCTTTGCCATGACATTGGCAAGGAGGTTCAGGCTCTTGATATCGCAGCGCAGCCAGCGGACATCATCCACGGACTTAAGCTTGGCCGGTTCCGGCGCTGCCGGGACATCCGGATACGATTTTGTGTAGGCCGTGATGACCGGGATGGTGTCCTCTCCCGGGAACTGGTGAACGCGCGGCGCGGAGCCACGTGTGGCCTGGATGTAGACGTGGCCTTCCCTAATGCCGTTTTCTTCGATCAGGCGGGTCAGTTTCGAAAGCATCTCTTCCGGCCCGTACGGGAGCGTCATCCGGATCTTCTCGGCGGACTCGTACATCCTCCCGATATGCTCTTCGGCAGTGAACATGATACCGCCATAGACGCGGATCACCTCATAGACACCGTCACCGAAGTAATATCCCCGGTCTTCAATCGAAATCGACACTTCATCGTTTTTCACAAAGCGGTCATTCATCAGATACATGGACATGTTTTTAATCCTTCTTTCATACGAATTAGTTGTTTTTGTCCGTTGGCTGTTCACCGGCTAGAGACGCAATCGCATCCGCGTAGATCGCGGCTGCCTTCACAAGATCTTCGATATCCACATATTCATCAGCCTGATGGGCAACATCCGGCCGGCCCGGGAAAAGCATGCCGAAAGCGACGCCTTTTTCAAGCGTCCGGGCATAGGTGCCTCCGCCGATTGCAAGCAGTTCCGCTTTCTGTCCGGTTTGCCGCTCGTACACTTCGCGGAGTGTACGGATCAGCGGATCACCGGCATCCACATGGTGGGGCGGGGAATCCGAAGCAATATCCATTGTGAAGCCGGATCCTTCAAGCGCTTCACGGCACGCGGCCAGTTTCTCTTTTTTCGGGTAAGTAACGGAATATCGCATGCTGGCGGAGACCTCGCCTCCCTTTGCCCCATTATACGTCAGAATCCCCGGATTGAGTGTGGTCTCGCCGGAAATTTCATCGGAAAAATCCAATCCCAGTGCCCGACCCCTGGAATCTTCACCGAAGGCCTGTGAGACAAAGGAAGCGAAGCGGGCCGATGCCCCGTTCAGATAAGGTTCAAGGAACTCCGCGAGCAGGACACCGGCATTAATTCCGTCTTCCGGTTCCATGGCATGTGCGGCTTTCCCCCGAATACTGATTGTGCAGGAATTTTCGTCGCCGTCCAGATTTCCTGTTATGCCCCGCCCGTCGAGAAACACCCGGAAGGCCTCCCCGATTTCCGCAGCCGGGACTGCCAGTTCTGCACGGGCAAGGTCGGGAACCATGTTCGTCCTGTCTCCTGAACTGAATGAGCGGAGCGGTCCGGCATCTTCGCCGGGCAAATGGGAAAAAACAAGATCCGCAATCCCTTTTTCGGCATTGATGATCGGGAAGTCCGCATCAGGTGCGAACCCCATCTCCGGCATTTCCTCGCTTTCGAAATAACGCTTCATGCAGCGGAATCCGCTTTCCTCATCTGTTCCGACAATCAGCCGGACTCTTTTGTTGAGGGGGACACCGGCGTCCTTGACCAACTTCATGGCATGGAATGCCGCGATGGTAGGTCCTTTGTCGTCAATGGCCCCTCTGCCATACACTCTCCCGGTCCGTTCATGGCCTTCAAAAGGCGGCGTCTGCCAGCCATCACCGGCAGGCACAACATCCACGTGACAAAGGATGCCGAGCAGCCCGTCTCCTTGGCCGATCTCAATGTGGCCGGCTGCACCCCCTACCTCTTTGATCGCCATGCCCGCTTTTCTGCCCTGCTCCAGCAGCCAGTCCAACGCTTTTTTCGGGCCCGGCCCGAATGGTGCTTCCAGGGTTGCTGCCGATTCATCAAGCACACTCTCGACTGAGATCAGAGTCTTCAGATCGGAGACCATCTTTTCTTCGGACTGTTCCGCTTTCCTGTTCCATTCCATGCGGCACCCGCCTCTCGTTTTTATACTGCCATTCTACACAATCAGGGATAAATTGAAAGCACGCGGCCCTTTGTTACAGTGCTGTAAAGAAGATGTAAAAAATGTTAGATGCATTGGAATAGTCAAACTATTATTGTATAATGATAGCGAGCCCTAGCTCAAAACGACAAAAGGATGTGTACGCCCTCAACCGAAAAGTATCGAGCAGCGCTCGAAGCTTTAGGTCGTCCGCTGGTCTTGCCATGGAGAATATGATGAAGGAGTGGTTGTAATTTGAAACCGACTACCGACCGGATGCTGATCCGTATTAAGGATGTTTATTTATACATCCGTGATCGCGGCACCGTAACGACCGATGACCTGGTCGACGCATTCGGCATCACTCCGCGCACGGTGCAACGAGATTTGAGCGTGCTTGCCTTCAATGGCCTGGTGAGCAGTCCAAGCCGGGGCAAATGGACAACGACGAAGAAACGTGTGAAGCTGTCTTCATAAGTGTGTACACATACTAAAAAGGACGGTCCCCGAACGAGATTCGGGGCCGTCCTTTTTTGTTTCGCCGTACTTTATCTGTTTTTCAGGGCTGCCAGTTCATCCTCCGACAACTCCCGCCAGTCTCCTGTCCCGAGAGCCGGATCAAGTTCAAGCGGCCCCATCGTCAGGCGCTTCAGATAAGTGACTTGCTTTCCCCTCGATTCGAACATCCGTTTTACCTGGTGATACTTTCCCTCTGTAATGGTGAGCTCGATTTCGGATTCGGGACCGCTTCGCAGGATGCTCAATTCCGCCGGCTTGGTCACATAGCCGTCATCCAGCTCGACCCCCTGCCGGAATGCATCGCCGTCAGCTTCGGTCACTTCCCCTTCGATCACTGCATAGTACGTCTTTCCGACATGCTTCTTGGGAGACAGCAGCTCATGGGACAGCTTTCCGTCATTGGTCAAAAGCAGGAGTCCTTCTGTGTCTTTGTCGAGCCTGCCGACCGGAAACGGTTTGAATCGGCGGTATTCATACGGGAGGAGGTCGACCACCGTCCGATCCCTTGTGTCTTCAGTCGCAGAGATCACCCCGGGAGGCTTATGCATCATTACATAGATGAATTCCCTGTAATCAACGGGGTCGCCATACACCGTCACTTCCCCGCTGTCCGGGTCGACATGGAGCGCCGGATCCTTAACGGGAACACCATCGACGGACACCGCCCCTTGCTTGAGCAGAGCCTTGACGTCCTTTCGCGAACCGAATCCTGAATTTGACAGCAACTTATCGATTCTCATTCCGGCACCTCACATTCCAAACTTTTTGGTGATCCGCTTCAGGCGGTCACCGAACAACTTCTGCGCAAGTCCCGAACGGAAAGCAAGGATTGCATATACCACGGCACCGATCACAGCTGTGATCAGTGTATAGAGGAATGCATCCCCTTTTCCGTCTGCCGGTCCGAAAAGATAGAGCCCTTTCAGCACTGACCAGGCAGCCAGTCCCATAATGGCGTTGAACAGGAGAATCAGCATCAGCCTGCGGATGACCATTCGGGACCGGTATCGGAGCGTGTAGATCGCCACGCCGATGTTCAGTGCCACGGCAGCGCCGTAGCCGATTACCGTGGCGTAGATCGCGCCTTCCGCCTCGAACATGCGAATCAGCGGGATGTTCAGGACGAGCTTCAGGAAAAGCCCGATCATCAGGTTCAGGATGATCCATTTGTGGCGGTCGATCGACTGGAGAATCGCACCCGACACCGAGTAGAGCGCAAACAGCAGAGACGCCGGCGCGTATGTCCTCAGGATATCTGCCCCCACGCGGCTTTGCTCGAACAGCAGATGATAAAGCTCGTCAGAAAGAATCATCAGGCCAGTGATCATCGGCAGTGTCAGGAACGCGACAATCTGGAATACCTGGTCGAGCGATCGGGTCATGCCGAGCCGGTCGCCTTTCGTGTAATAGCCGGTCACAATCGGGATGATCGCCATGGAGAACGCCGTCCCTACCATAACCGGAATCATAACGATCTTATGTGTGGAGAAGTTCAGCATCCCGAGCTGCCCGTCGGAAACCGATGCAAGCCCGATTGATTGCATCGCCTGGTTGAACGTAAGCATATCCACGAGCTGGAACAGCGGGTTTGCCAGACCGACCAGGACGATCGGGAAGATGTAGACGATCAGTTCACGGTACATATCCTTGAGCCGGATGTCCGCATTACCGGTGCTTTCCGCAAGCAGATTGTCCATCTGCGGCTTTTCCCGCCTCCAGTAGAAATAAAGCACGGCAAGGCCGGCGACAGCCCCGACAAACGCTGCAAATACCGCATATGATATCGCGGTCTTCTCAGAGCCTTCCGTGAAATTGAGGACAATATACACGCCGGCAAGGACAAATAGGATCCTCACAATCTGTTCGATCAGCTGGGAGACCGCAGTAGGGGTGAATTGCTGGTACCCCTGGAAGAAACCGCGCGTCAGGCTCATGAACGGCACGATAATCAGCGCAAAGCTGACGAGGCGGATGACTCCCGCGATTTCATCAACTGTGAATACCTGTTCATCACTGGCCCGGACAATCTGGGCGATCGGTTCTGCCAGGAAGAACAACAGGAGGAACGAGACGATACCGGACCCAAGCATAATTCGACGACTGGATTTGAGCAGTTTCCTGCCCGCCTGGTAATCGCCGAGCGCATTGTATTTCGATACATATCTTGAAACGGCGATCGGCATGCCCGAAATCGCAAATGAAAGCATGATGTTATAGGGTATGTAGGCATACTGGTAGAGGCCAAGGTTCTCCTCTCCGACCATTGCATAGAGCGGAATGACATACAAAAGACCGAGTGCCTTGGACAGGAACAGGCCGATCGACAAAATCGCCGTTCCTTTGACTAGATTCGATGACATGTGACCCTTCCATTCTTATAAGCTAAAGACCAGTTTACTCCGCCCGGGCCAATATCTCAAATTCTTTTGGGGGAAACGGTGTATAATGGTGGCCGGGCCAAGGGCCAGAGCGGGTAAAGACAACCAATAAAGTACGCAGCATCCGAAAGGAGCATTTTCATATGCAAGATGTAATTGTGATCGGCGGCGGGCCGTCCGGCCTGATGGCCGCAGCGGCAGCCGGTGCGGAAGGCGCCCGCGTGCTGCTGATTGAAAAAGGAAATAAACTGGGCAAAAAGCTCGCCATCAGCGGCGGCGGCCGCTGCAATGTGACGAACAACCTCGAATACGACGAAATCATCCGGCATATCCCCGGCAACGGGCGGTTCCTTTACAGTCCGTTTTCCGTTTTCGATAACCGGGATATTATCCGCTTTTTCGAGGGCCTCGGCGTGCCCTTGAAGGAAGAAGACCACGGCCGGATGTTCCCGGTGTCTGACCAGGCGATGGATGTCGTGAACGCCCTGACGGGTGAACTGAACAAACTCGGGGTAAAGGTCCGGTTTGGGGCACGCGTGGCCAAACTTCTCATGGACGACGAGCATATTCTCGGCGTCCGTCTGGAAGATGGCGAGGAGATCCGTTCCAGAGCGGTCATTGTCGCGACCGGCGGCAAAGCCGTCCCTCAGACAGGATCGACCGGTGATGGCTATCCATGGGCAGAGCGCGCGGGCCATACCGTTACGGAACTGTATCCGACGGAAGTTCCCCTCCTCTCCGATGAGCCGTTTATCCGCTCAAGGGAACTTCAGGGGCTGGCATTGCGTGATACGGCCGTTTCCGTCCTGAACAAAAAAGGCAAGACACTCGTCACCCACCGGATGGACATGCTGTTCACCCACTTTGGTCTGAGCGGACCTGCGATCCTCCGATGCAGCCAGTTCGTCGTGAAGGAACGAAAGAAAAACGGCGGCAAGCCGGTCGCGATGCGGATTGACGCGATGCCTGACCAAAACGCGGAAGAAACGTTCCAGCAGCTTGTCCGCACCGGCAAGGAAGAGCCGAAGAAAGCTGCGAAAAATCTGTGGAAAGGTCTCGTCCCGGAACGCTGGCTGCTATTCCTCATGGACCGCGCCGACATCGATCCGGCTGCCCCTGCCGGCCAGATCGCCCACGACAAACTGAGAAAACTTGCGCAATCCCTTCATGCTTTTGAAATGACCGTGAACGGCACACAGCCGATCGAGAAGGCATTTGTCACGGGCGGCGGCGTGTCGGTCAAAGAAATCGGGCCAAAGACGATGGCTTCGAAGAAAAAGGAAGGCCTCTTCTTCTGCGGTGAAGTGCTTGATATCCATGGCTACACCGGCGGCTACAACATCACATCCGCCCTCGTCACCGGCCGAATTGCCGGCATGAGTGCCGGCAAATTGGCTATAGGGAAAGAAGAAGAATAATAACCGCCCGCTGACTGTCAGCGGGCGGTTTTGTGTGCGCTGCACCATTCTATGTGCGCTCGTGCAGGTTCTATGTGCGCTTGCGGCTAACCCTATGTGCGCTCACGCTTTAAAAAGACCCGGAGCATAACGGCTCCGGGTCTGCAGTGTTCAGTTTTTATTTAGCAACAATATTTACAAGGCGGCCCGGGATGGCGATGACTTTCTTAATGTCTTTGCCTTCCGTAAGCTCCTTGACGCGCGGTTCCGCAAGTGCAGCCGCTTCGAGGTCTTCCTTCGTGACATCTGCTGGCACGACGACTTTCGAACGGACCTTGCCGTTGATCTGGACAGCGATTTCCACTTCGTCATCGACCAATTTCGACTCATCGTATGTCGGCCAAGCTTCGTACTTGATCGTGTCGCTGTGCCCGAGGATGTGCCACAGTTCTTCCGTGATGAACGGGCAGATCGGCGACAGCAGCTTGACGAAGCCTTCCGCATATTCCTTCGGAAGCTTGTCGGCCTTGTACGCTTCGTTGATGAATACCATCATCTGCGAGATCGCGGTATTGTTGTGCATGTTCTCAAGATCCTCGGTCACTTTCTTGACGGTCTGGTTGTAGACCTTATCAAGTGTGCCGTCGTTTTCTTCGGTGATCTTCGATGCGAGCGTGCCGTCCGCTTCTGTAAACAGGCGCCATACCCGGTCGAGGAACTTGCGGGAGCCGTCGAGGCCGTTTGTCGACCAGGCCTTCGACGCATCCAGCGGACCCATGAACATTTCGTACAAGCGGAGCGCATCCGCGCCGTGGCTTTCAACGATATCGTCCGGATTGACGACATTGCCCTTCGACTTCGACATCTTCTCGTTGCCTTCGCCAAGGATCATACCTTGGTTAAAGAGCTTCTGGAACGGCTCCTTTGTCTTGACGACGCCGATATCGTAAAGCACCTTGTGCCAGAACCGGGCATACAACAGATGGAGCACCGCGTGTTCAGCGCCGCCGACATAAATGTCGACCGGCAGCCAGCGCTCGGCCAGTTCAGGATCGACGATCTGTTCGGAGTTATTAGGATCGATATAGCGGATGTAGTACCAGCAGCTGCCGGCCCACTGCGGCATCGTGTTTGTTTCGCGGCGGCCCTTCATGCCGGTCTTCGGATCAATGACGTTCACCCATTCTTCAATGTTGGCAAGCGGAGATTCACCGGTGCCGCTCGGGCGGATATTGTCCGTTTTCGGAAGCATGAGCGGAAGCTCTTCTTCCGGAACGGTCGTCATAGAACCGTCTTCCCAGTGAATGACCGGGATCGGCTCGCCCCAATAGCGCTGGCGGGAGAACAGCCAATCGCGCAGCCGATATGTGATTTTCTTCTCGCCCTTGCCGTTTTCTTCAAGCCATTCAATCGCCTTCGTGATGCCCTCTTCCTTGCCGAGGCCGTTCAGGAAGCCGGAGTTCACATGTTCTCCGTCGCCGATGTAGGCTTCTTCCTCGACGTTTCCGCCGGCCACGACTTCGACGATCGGGAGGTCGAATTCTTTGGCAAACTCGTAGTCGCGCTCGTCATGCGCAGGAACAGCCATGATGGCACCCGTCCCGTACGATGCGAGAACATAGTCCGCAACCCAGATCGGCATCTTTTCGCCGCTTACCGGGTTGATCGCATAAGCTCCCGTGAAGACGCCGGTCTTTTCTTTGGCAAGATCCGTACGTTCAAGGTCGCTCTTCGTCTTCACTTTATCGATGTAGGCTTCGACCGCGCTACGCTGTTCGTCGGTTGTAATCTGGTCCACAAGCTTGTGCTCAGGGGCAAGAACGGCATAAGTCGCACCGAAAAGTGTGTCAGGCCGTGTCGTGAACGCTTCAAACGACAGAGCGGTTCCGTCAATCCCGAACTTGACCTGTGCGCCTTCCGAGCGGCCGATCCAGTTCCGCTGCATCTCTTTCAGGCTGTCCGGCCAGTCGAGGTCGTCGAGGTCTTCCAGCAGACGGTCGGCGTATTCGGTGATCTTCAGCACCCATTGGCGCATCGGACGGCGTTCAACCGGGTGGCCGCCGCGCTCGGAAACTCCATCGATGACTTCCTCATTCGCGAGCACCGTACCGAGTGCCGGGCACCAGTTGACCGGGACTTCATCAACGTAGGCAAGACCCTTTTTATAAAGCTGGATAAAGATCCACTGCGTCCACTTATAGTAGTCCGGGTCGGTCGTATTGATCTCCCGGTCCCAGTCATACGAAAAGCCGAGCTCCTGCATCTGGCGCTTGAATGTTGCGATATTTTTCGCGGTGAATTCAGCCGGGTCGTTCCCCGTATCTAGCGCGTACTGTTCAGCCGGAAGGCCGAATGCATCCCAGCCCATCGGGTGGAGTACATTATATCCCTGCATCCGCTTGAATCCGCTCAGGATATCGGTAGCGATGTAACCGAGCGGGTGCCCGACATGGAGTCCTGCGCCGGATGGATACGGAAACATATCCAGTGCATAGAATTTCGGCTTCTCAGGCTCATCGACCGTCTTGAATGTTTTGTTTTCTTCCCAGTACGTCCGCCATTTGCGGTCGATCTCTTGGTGTTTGTAGCTCATGCTTTTTTTCTCCCTCCTAAAATGAAAAAACTCCCGTCCCCAAAAAAGTCAGGGACGAGAGTCGATCCTCCCGCGGTGCCACCCACATTGACGGCAAGCCGTCCAGCTCATCCTTAACGCGGAAAACGGCACCGCCCGGCAGTTGCGTGCCGGTGATGCAGACTCGGGGGTGAGTTCGGCATGCCGATCCTGCCGGCTCTCAGCAACCGCCGGCTCTCTGGAAGGATCGGGCTGCCTACTATTCCCCTTCGACGCCCTCAAGTATTGCCATCATTGTACCCGAAACAGAGAGTGTGCCGCAAGTGTCTGCGGGACGTTTACTATATGGATGTCCGGTGTTACGATTAAGGATGTTTGATCTATTTCCCAAAATTTGCACAAATCAGTCGGGAGGCGTTCTTCTTGGACGGTAACACCCCTTCATTCCGCTCGAAAAAGATCGACTTAAAGCCGGCCACAGTTCTTCTGCTTTTCGGTGTGGTCTTTATCGCCTTCACGCTCCGCTCCCCGCTGACATCCGTCGGACCCGTCATCTCCAGAATCATGGAAGACCTCTCGATTTCCGGCACGACAGCCGGATTCCTGACCACGATTCCGCTGCTGGCATTTGCCGCCGTGTCTCCTGCCGTACCCAAGATCGCGGACCGGATCGGAATGGCGCGTAGCCTGTTCATCGCTCTCCTCATTCTGGCTACCGGGATCATGCTGCGTTCATCAGGCGGCACGGAATTTCTGATTGCCGGAACAATCCTTCTTGGTGTTGCCATCGCATTCGGCAACGTGCTGCTGCCGGGCCTTGTCAAAATGAACTTCCCGATGCAGGTAGGCCTGATGACCGGAATCTATACCGTATCCATGAACCTCTCGGCAGGACTGGCGGCCGGGGTCAGCGCGCCTCTTGCCTCTGCCACGCCACTGGGCTGGAGGATGTCCCTCGGCATTTGGGTGGTGCTTGCGGTTGTCGCGGCCATCATCTGGCTTCCACAGGTGATCAAACAACCGGTCCTTAACGCTTCAGGTTCAGCGGAAGGGCCAGCACCGAGACCACTTTGGAAATCCCCCCTCGCCTGGGGTGTCACCCTCTTCATGGGCCTGCAGTCCGTCATGTTCTTTACGACAGCAGCCTGGGTCCCGGAAGTTCTGACAGGCCGGGGCATGGATGCGGAACGGGCCGGTTGGATGTTTTCATTGGTCCAGTTTTCCCAAATCCCGTTCACTTTCATGATTCCGATCATTGCCGGCCGGATAAAAGACCAACGGATTCTTGTCATCCTCATTACCGCTGGTTATCTGGCAGGGTATGGCGGGCTGCTTTCGGAAAACCTGTCGCTTACACCTCTTTGGATGATCCTGATGGGCATTTCAGGCGGAGCTGCGTTCGGACTGGCGATGATGTTCTTTGCGCTTCGGACAAATACACCCTCCGAATCCGCTGCTCTTTCCGGCATGGGGCAATCGTTCGGCTATCTGCTTGCGTCGGCCGGTCCGGTTCTTTTTGGCGCTTTTCATGACTTGTACGGAAACTGGACAGCATCCCTCTGGATGTTCATTGTGACAATCGTCCTCCTCTGCCTGGCCGGTCTGAAAGCAGGCCGAGATGAAAAAACCGTTCCGGTTTCCCCTGAACTGCCTTGAACGAGCAATGCCCCGCCACCACGGGGCATTGCTTCTATAATGCGTTTCTCATGACGGGCCCATTCCGATGTTCGAACTCGCGTTTTCATATTAAAGAACCGGATGCCGGTGACATCACCCGGAAGGACATCCGGCGTGAACTGGATCCGGCTGAATTCAGCATCACTGACCGCCGCCTTTGTCTTGATGAGTAGTGTTTTTCCTGTGCCCGGCACATCTTCAAGCAACACATGTCTCCCTGCCCCTAGTGCGGTCAGCATCACATCCGCCTTCCAATAACTTGTTGTCATGCACGTGTTTTCCACCCCTTTCGCAGACAAAAGCCGGAAAAGTCTCCTTTTCCGGCTCTTTTTTATGCTTTTTGGTTTACTTCGCTGATGTCGAGTTCCGCTTCGGTGGAGCCAAGGATGTCGTCAACCGTGAAGCCTTCAAACACTTCCTTCAGCTTGAGTCCCTCCGTTGTCACCTCGATCACGCAGCGCTCGGTGATGATCATGTCGACAACCCCTTTTCCGGTAAGCGGAAGTGAGCATTCTTTCTTGATCTTCGCGGAACCGTCCTTGGCGGCGTGCTCCATGATGACGATGATTTTCTTGGCTCCGTGAACCAGGTCCATCGCGCCGCCCATCCCTTTGATCATCTTTCCGGGAATCATCCAGTTGGCCAGGTCCCCGCTTTCAGAAACCTCCATGCCGCCGAGGATGGCGACATCCACGTGCCCTCCGCGGATCATCGCGAATGACTCTGCGCTGTCAAAATAAGCCGCTCCGCTGATCGCCGTTACAGTTTCCTTGCCGGCGTTGATGAGATCCGGATCAACTTTGTCCTTTTCCGGATACGGCCCGATACCGAGGAGACCGTTTTCCGATTGGAGGATGACCGTTTTGTCATCCGAAATATAGTTAGCCACGAGCGTAGGCATCCCGATGCCGAGGTTGACATAGTCCCCGTCATGGATCTCTTTCTCCGCACGCCGTGCGATGCGTTCCCTCATCTGTGCTTTATCCATTCTCGTTCTCTCCCCTTTCCGTCAGCGCGTCGTAAGCCGCTCGATGCGTTTTTCCTGTTCTGCCTGGATCAGTCGCTGAACATAGATGCTTGGCGTGTGGACCGTTGCAGGATCCAGCTCACCGGCATCCACGATTTCTTCGGCTTCGGCGATTGTCACTGCGCCGGCAGCAGCCATCATCGGGTTAAAGTTCTGGGCGGTCTTGTTGTAGACCAGGTTGCCAAGTTTGTCCGCTTTTGCAGCCCTGACAAGTGAAAAATCGGCTGTCAGCGCTTCTTCGAGAACATATTCTTTCCCGTTGAAGGTCCGTGTCTCTTTGCCTTCCGCGATCGGCGTACCGACCCCCGCAGGTGTGAAGAAAGCAGGAATGCCCGCTCCGCCGGCACGGATCTTTTCCGCAAGCGTCCCTTGAGGCGTCAGCTCGACTTCCAGCTCGCCGCTCAGCACCTGGCGCTCGAATTCCTTGTTTTCTCCGACATAGGAGCCGATCATCTTTTTGATCTGGCGGTTATTAAGCAGCAGCCCGAGTCCCCAGTCATCGATTCCACAGTTATTGGAAATGACAGTCAGGTCCTTGACCCCGCTGTCCGCAAGCGCAAGGATCAGCTGTTCCGGAATACCGACAAGGCCGAAGCCGCCGACCATCAGCGTGGCGCCGTCCTTGATATCCGCGACAGCTTCAGCCGCCTGGTCATAGATCTGTTTCATAAAATCCCCCTCCGGTCCTCTTAAATGAAAGCGTTTCTAACTTCATTTAATCAGAACACTGCAAATGTTGCAATGCAATCGGAACAATTCAGGCCGAACCCCGGAAGCCCAGGATATAAATAAACCGGCAGCGGAATGCTGCCGGTCAGAATCCTATTTTAAGGGCGGTGGGCAACCGACTGCCTCGCCGCCTCCCTTTTAAGGGGGACATCATAGAAAAGGCTTGTCAGGATCGCGAAGCTGAGGATGGCGGTCAGGATGATCAGCATAATATGGGTCCCGTAAAGGTCGACCAGGACCCCGCCGATCACCGGACCGACCATGCGGCCGCCAGTCGAGACACTGTTGACGATGCCTTGATAAAAGCCTTCCCTTCCCGGCGGTGCCAGTGAGTTGGCAATGGTCGGGATGACCGGCCAGACAAACATCTCACCGAATGTCAGGATGACCATGGACGTCACGAACATCGCAAACGACTCTGCAAAGCCGACGACGACAAACGAAGCCGTAAAAATGATGATGCCGATCAGCATCTGGACCTTGAGCCGGTCCTCGAAGCGTTTGATGATCGGGCGGATCAGGGGCTGCCCAAGAACGATGAGTGCCCCATTGATCGTCCAAAGCAGGCTGTACTCACCCAGCGAGATACCGATGTCGATGGCATGGGTCGACAGGGTGGTTGTCCACTGCGAATATACCAGCCATGTCAGGAAGAACCCGGACAGCATGATCGTCAGAGAGTAGAGCGGCGCTTTTTCGCGTATCGTCCGTTTTTCTTTAATGACCGATGTGTGTGTCGCAGGATCGATTTTGAAGCCTCTGTAGGCAACAGCCGCGATCAGAAGGAAAAGAACATACATCACGGTGTTGGCCACGAAAATGTATTCAATGTTATAGGAAGCGACAAGTCCGGCCAGAGCCGGTCCGATGGCGACTCCTGCGTTGTTTGCAAGGTAGATTGAATTAAAGGCTTTCCGTCCGCCTTCAGGCCAGGCTGTGCCGACCATGGCGTACATGCTTGGAAATACGATGCCGCCTCCGAACCCGAGCAGCGCCAGAAGCCAGACGTAATGGGGCCAGTCGTGATAAAACACGAGCCCGACAAGTGCCACAAGCGAGATCAGGATGCCGGCCAGGACTGACCGGTAGCCTCCTATCCTGTCAAAAAGAAACCCGCCCAGCATATTTCCTACGATCCCCGCAGCGGAGTTGGCCATGAGGACAAGCCCCGCGACAGACAGCGACTTCCCGAGATGGTCGTGCAGATAGATGGTATTGAGCGGCCAGATAAACGAGTTCCCGACAGTATTGACAAACATTCCGATGACGAGGAGCCAGACGCTTCTTGGCATGTCCCCACCCCCTGTTTTTCATTTACAACTCAATGATTGTATGCCCGTTGCGCATGTATTTCAATACGGATGCCTGATGTTGGAACATTGTCAATCCATTGTTCAATGGAGCGGCGCCGGACAGGATGATAGGATAGAGAAAACATAGGCTTTTAAAGGAGTGATCATCATGGAACTCGGCCGTGCACTCGCGCAGGCGAGAAAATTGATGGAGCGGACCGTCCGGCCAGGGGAGACAGTCGTGGATGCAACTGCCGGCAACGGGCATGACACCCTGTTTCTGGCGGAACTCACCGGTCCGGAGGGACATGTCCTGGCATTCGACATCCAGCAGGCCGCGCTGAATGCGACGAGGGCACGCCTCGGAAAGCTGGCGGAACGCGCTGAACTGATCCTGGACAGCCATGACCATGTGGCGGACTATGCGGAAGGAGTTGTTGGCGGTGCGATGTTCAACCTCGGATTCCTCCCGAACACAGGCGATCGTACTGTCGTGACCAAGCCGGAAACGACCGTCAGGGCTGTGCATGCACTTCTCGGCCTCCTAAAAAAAGGCGGGCTGATCACAGTTTGTGTTTATGACGGTCATGAAGGCGGTGACCTGGAAAGGGATGCTCTCCTCGCATATGCCCTCCGTCTCCGGGAATCCGATGTCGACGTGGCACGTTATGAACTGATCAACCAGAAAGGACATCCGCCTTTTCTCGTCACATTCGAGAAGAAAAAAGAATTCAGTAAACCGGAACTGTTGGACTGATAGGTAGCCTCCCGTCCGCATATCCTGGAAGGACAAGGGTATAAAGGTAAAAGATAAACCGAGGAGGAGACGGAATGCCTGCCATTGAATCGATCTATACGCTAACCCCGGACCACGAAATCAGTCAGAAAGATGCTGCCGGGCTGACAAAACAGCTTTTCAGCGGAAAGTTCAGAGATACGGAGCGGCTGCTCAGGGTCTTCGACAACGGCGATATCGACACCCGCTACATTGCCATGCCTCTTGAATGGTACGGGGAGAATCATCCGTTCGGAGAGCGCAACAACCTGTATATCGAACATGCTGTCCGCCTGGGCTCCGAGGCGATCACAGGCTGCCTGCAAAACCCTGGCATGCTTGGGGAGGATATCGGCTACGAAGAGATCGATGCGATTTTTTACATATCAAGCAGCGGCATCTCTACCCCCAGCATCGAAGCCAGGATCATGAATCTCCTTCCCTTCAGGGATGATGTCAAACGGATCCCTATCTGGGGACTGGGATGTGCCGGAGGCGTCTCGGGCATGAGCCGGGCATTCGATTACTGTCTCGCCCATCCGGACCACCGTGTGCTGGTCCTCTGCGTGGAGCTGTGCAGCCTGACATTCCAAGCGGAAGATTATACGAAAAGCAACCTTGTCGGCGCCTCCCTTTTCGCAGACGGAGTCGCCTGCGCGGTCGTGGCCGGAGACGAAGTCTACCTCCGGTCTTCGGGCACCGTACCGGCGATTCGCTCCACGCTTTCAAAACTGATGCCGGACTCTGAAGACGTCATGGGCTGGGACGTGGACGACACAGGTCTTCACGTCATCTTTTCAAAAAGCATTCCTTCTGTCATCACGGAATGGCTCGGTCCATTTGTACATGAATTTCTCGGGAATCAGGGGCTCACACAGTCGGATATCCGACACTTCGTGGCACATCCCGGCGGTAAGAAAGTATTGCTCGCATATGAGGAAGCGCTTGGTTTTGACCCCGGCATGACCGACATCTCCAGGCATGTACTCAGAAAATATGGAAATATGTCTTCCCCGACTGTGCTGTTCGTACTGGAGCAATTCATGAGATCCCGCCCGGAAACCGGTGAAATGGGACTGATGGCGGCACTCGGTCCGGGCTTCTCGGGGGAACTTCTGCTCCTGGAATGGCAGTAAGGAGGAATGAACATGCTGTTCTGGATTCTGATCGGACTTGTCGTCATCCAGCGCCTTGTCGAACTCCGCGTAGCGAAGCGCAATGAACAAAAACTAAAAGCGCGCGGGGCATTCGAGGCAGGCGCCTCCCACTATCCGTATATGGTTGCGATGCATACGGCCTTTTTCATTTCTCTTATGGCAGAGGTGCTTCTCACGGACCGGCCCCTCTCTCCTATATGGCCGGTGCTGCTCGCTGTGTTCCTTGCCATGCAGGTAATGCGGTTCTGGTGCCTGTCGTCCCTAGGCGAGTTCTGGAATACCAAAATCATCATCCTGCCGGGGGCCAATGTCGTGAGGCGGGGGCCGTATAAATGGCTGAAGCACCCAAACTACGTGATTGTCACGACCGAACTGCTTGTTCTGCCGCTTATCTTCCAGGCCTATCTGACAGCAGCGGTTTTCATGGTCCTGAATGCATGGATGCTATCAGTCCGCATTCCGGCGGAAGAGCGCGCGCTCCGGGAAGCGACAGACTACAGTGAACGGTTCGGCCTCGGAAACTCGAGAACATAAATAAAACGGTCCGGAAAGCGATGAGGCTTCCGGACCGTTTATTTATGAACTTTTTCCGACCAGAGACAGAATCGCCTCATTGGTCAGCGCCGCTCCCAGCCGTACTGTGCGTCCGCCTTCATCGACATCCGGATTCACTTCCGATATGTCAAACGACCGGACAGCCGGATGGCTGCAGGCGGCACGGATGATGGTCCTGACCGACAGCGGATCGAGGCCGAACGGTGAAGGCGCACTGACCCCTGGCGCCGCTGCCATGTCCAGCACATCCATGCAGAGGGTCACGATGACCGCATCATAGCGGCCGATAAAGGACTGAATCCTCTTGGACAACTGAGCGGAATCCGATTGACGAACCTTTTCTTCCGGCATGTATTCCACATCAAATTCGCCTGCCGCTTCAAAGAGCGAACGTGAATTGCCGAAACGCTGGATTCCGAGGACGAAATATCCCGTATTCTGATCTTCTTCCAGAATCTGACGAAACATAGTGCCGGATGAAGATTCACCGTCATGCGGCCGAAGGTCGAAATGTGCATCGATATTAATGATGCCGATGCCTGCTTCCGGCCCCAGATGCAGTCTCAGTCCGAGATAATGCCCGTACAAGGTCTCATGTCCGCCCCCGAGGATGATCGCCTTTGAACCGCGTCCATAGGCGGCGGCCACCTTTTCTGCGAGTTCGTCCTGAGCCTCTTCCAGTTGGGTGTCCAGGCACGATACATTGCCATAATCGCACAGTACCGTATCTTCCCCATGCCAGGGCATCGGGGCCAGTGCCTGCCGGATTGCATCCGGCGCCTTGAAGGCACCCGGGCGTCCGTTGTTTCTGCGCACGCCTTCATCACAACAAAAGCCGATAATGGCAATATCCGCTTTATCCGCGGAATCCGTCCCGGTCACCGCCTGATGATATTTAAACCTGCTTTTATCGACGTCCGACTCCACAGTGCCTTTCCAGACATCCTCGAATTCCATTTCCGTCCCTCCTCCTATGACGCTTCACAGGCCATTCCGTCCCGGTCCCCGTCCAGCCGTTCCGAGTAGGCATGATGTCCTTTTTTCACGCCCTTCGGATGGACAGCTCGCAGCTCCGTGCAATTGGCGAACGGTCCTTCTGTCCCTTTTCGGTTAATGGTTTCACTGATTTCGCCTGACTGTTCCGCTTTTTCTGCATCAAAGCCGCTTTCGGTCGCGTAGTCTTCAATCGACCAGATCCCGAATCCCTTATCCTTTGCCCGTTTTTCCGCCAGTTCAAAACGTTCGAGATGACGGGTGCTCGGCGGATAGACGTATCCGACCCGGGCAAGCCCCTCTTCAAGCAGGTTTTCCTGAACGCTTTCCCCGTTTACATAGACGTATGCAAGTAGGCGCCCGTACTTGTCGGTGCGCTGTCCGATATCAAACTCGATGGCGACTTCTCCGTCGGCGAGAAGTTCTCTGTTCCTTTCCTTGGCCTGTTCGCCGAACGGCTGCTTTCCGAGCTGGGGGTGGTTCGTCTCAGGTGTATCGATAAGCAGGTATCTGACATTCTGCTCTTTGCCTCCGTACCTGATTTTGATTGTGTCCCCGTCTATTGTGCGGACAAGTTCAACGGGGATCAGCTCCTTTGCGGGGGCATCTGCAGGAACCTGTTCGCCTGTCTCCGTTGAACTGCCAGGACTGTCATTTTCTGGCTGCTCGGCAAGAATATAAATAATGGCAATCAGAAGAATGACTGCAACGGCGCCCGCGGGACTTTTCCACATGGTGGTCTTTTTTCTCTTTGCCATCGTTTAACTCTCCTTCCGGCCTTTATTGTACCGGGTGGCTCCACCTCCGACAACGAGCAACGCGGCACTCCTGTGAGCGCCGCGTTTTCTCAATTGCCGTTTCAGAATTGCCTGTCGTAATGTTTGTATTGGGCAAAAGCGTCAACAAGCGAATTTGCAAAGTCGCCCCGGCCCCCGGCCATGACGATGCCCGGACCTTCTTTCGCCATCGATTGGGCAAAGAGATCGTTGCCGCTTTCGGTCACGCCGATTGTCTTGTAGTGTTTGAAAGTATCGTTGATGAACTCCGAAGCATCCATCTTGAACTTCGACTGGTCCTCACCTGACCCGCCGGCGATGATGATGCCGTCATACAGCACCGCATGGGTCGTCGTGAAGGTGTGGTTCGCCTCGGCTTTATAACCGTTCTGGCCTTTGATGGTACCTTGCCGCTCACTGATGAAATCAGCTGTAATGCCTGCTTCCTTCAGCTTGTCCAGAATGTCCCCGAGACTGCTTCCGTCAAAGCCTTCCCCGACGATGATGCCCGCTCTGCGTGTCTGAGGCTTCCTGACGGTGTTCGCCATGCTGACCGCAGGGGATTTCTTGTTGTTTTTAACATGGCTTTCCGTCGGAGGGGTCGCCCCGATCTTTTTGGCTACCTGGGTCATCAGATCCTTGTCGACTTTGGCGAACATTTCAATCACCTGCTGGCGGATATCCTGGTTTTGGACTTTCCCGACTTCAAAGCTGAAAGCTTCGATGATGTGGTTCTTCTCAAAGTCGGCCAGGCTATTCCAGAACATCCGGGCCTGGGAGAAGAAGTCTTTGAACGATTCGCTTCGTGCACGCACTTTGCGGCCTTCCACTTTCTCCTGATAGTGGACATAGCCGCCTTCCTCCTCGGATGCCGGTGCAGGCGTGCCGTCCGCCAGTGAATTCTTATTGTAGGCCACTTTGCCGACATTGATGGTCTGCCGGTGATAGCCATCCCGCTGATTGTTGTGGAACGGGCAAACCGGTCGGTTGATCGGAATTTCGTGGAAGTTCGGGCCGCCCAGACGGATCAGCTGGGTATCCGTGTAGGAGAAGAGCCGACCCTGCAGGAGCGGGTCATTGGAGAAATCGATCCCCGGTACGACATGTCCAGGATGGAACGCGACCTGCTCAGTTTCCGAGAAGTAATTGTCCACATTCCGGTTCAATGTCATTTTCCCGATGACTTTGACCGGAATCTCCTCTTCCGGCCAGAATTTCGTGGCATCAAGGATGTCGAAGTCGAACTTGAACTCATCCTTTTCCTCAATCACCTGGACACCGAGCTCAAACTCGGGATAATTGCCCATCTCGATATTCATCCAAAGATCACGGCGGTTATAGTCGGGATCATTCCCCGAAATCTTCTGAGCTTCATCCCATTCAAAAGAGTGGAGGCCGAGTACTGGCTTCCATTTGAATCGGACAAATCGGGATTTGCCTTCCGCATTGACGAAGCGGAACGTGTTGATACTGAAACCTTCCATCATCCGGAAACTTCTCGGCAGTGCCCTCGGGCTCATAAGCCACATGACCTGGTTGGCCGTCTCCTGGTTGTTGACAACGAAATCCCAGAATGTATCATGGGCCCCGGTTGCCTGGGGAATCTCATTATGCGGTTCCGGCTTGATCGAGTGCACGAGATCCGGGAACTTGATGCCATCCTGGATAAAGAAGATCGGCATATTGTTGCTTACCAGATCATAGTTTCCTTCTTCGGTATAAAACTTCGTCGCAAACCCGCGGACGTCACGCGGTATATCCGTGGATCCCTTCTGGCCGACAACGGTCGAAAACCGTACGAACACCGGGGTTTTCTTGCCCTTTTCGGACAGGAAGTCCGCTTTCGTGTATTTTTCCATCGACTGGTAGGCCTCAAACTCCCCGTGCGCAGCGAACCCTCTCGCATGTACTACCCGTTCCGGAATCCGTTCATGGTCGAAGTGGGTCATCTTCTCACGGAAATGGAAGTCTTCCATAAGCGTAGGACCGCGTTCACCCACTGTCAGGGAGTGTTCATCTTCCGCCATCTTCAGGCCCTGGTTGGTCGTGAGTTTCCTGTTCCGGTCGCTTGTCCTGAACTGATCCAGTTGAAGATCCTTGCTCGTACGTTTACCCTGTTGCCTTTTATCCATCGTGATCCTCCTTCTGAAGAGTGCTGTGCTTCACTCTTTCCCTTGGAGAAAACCGCTAAACTGGATGGATTTTGCCAATTCAGGAACTTACATATATAAACGAAACCATATAAAAGACAATGCCCAGGACGAGTGTCGACAACGCATAAAAGACGGCAGCTGCACGCCGCCCATCCCGCCACAAAATCAGGATTTCAGAATTCCATGTGGAGAAAGTGGTCAGTGCACCCAAAATGCCATAGACGATAAATGCGTGTGCCGGACTGCCTGCGGCCAGGCCGGAGAATATGCCGGCCAGAAAAGCGCCGGCCATATTGACGGCGAAGGTACCGGCAGGGAAGCCTCCTTTGCGGTTCAGCTTTGAAGTGATCCAGTAGCGGATCACAGCACCGAGCATCCCCCCTGCGGCTACACACAGCCAACCGAGGGCTGTCATGACTTCACGCTCCGTGATCCGAACCTCAGTCCGGCCAGTCCGGAAAGCAGTCCGCCTCCAACCGACAGAACAGTATAAAGGAATGCAACGCCCCACTGGCCGCTCAACAGCATCGATGAAAGTTCCGCACTAAGCGCCGAAAACGTCGTGAACGAACCAAGAAACCCTGTATGTACTGCGGTTTTCCATGGCTGTCGCAGCGGAGCCGCCGCAATGAGAGCGCAGAGGATGAATGAACCAGCCAGGTTCACGAACAATGTCGCATAGGGGAAGTTTTCTGTATGCCCGATTAGCTGCGAGACGGCTGTCCTGGAAACCGCACCCGCCATTCCAGCCAGTCCGACCGCTATCCATTCCTTCATGAGATTTAACCCCTTTCCTCAAGCAGCCCCCTGCTGATGCACATGCCAATGTCCAGTTCTTTTTCCTGTTTTGCAAATTTGACAAGGATCCTGTCTCCCCTGATTTCCTCCACCTGCCCATTTCCGAACACTTTGTGCCGGACCCTCAGCCCGGGGACAAAGGCCCCGCGGTCTGAGATGGCATCAGGATTATGGTCTGCCGCAGACCGCCTCCGCTTCGGCTGTCTTCCCGGCTCCCGCCTTTGCCCCACTGGACGGCCGATGGCCTGAAGACCCCTAACTTCGCTTATGAAACGCGATTCCGTGAGGTCCTTTCCGCTGTCAGTCGAGTAATTGATAAGTTCCAGCCGCTCTTTGGCACGGGTCATGCCGACATAAAACAGTCTCCGTGCCTCTTCCATCATGTCCGGATCCTTCACATCTTCCGCCGCGGGAATCGTGCCCTCATTCAGATCGACCATAAACACCTGTTTGAACTCGAGGCCTTTCGCGCTGTGAAGAGTGGACAGCGTGACAGCACCTTCACGGGGTTTCCGCTTGGCCTCAGAGACCGCCTCTTTCAGTTCCGCCAGTTTTTCCGCGAAAGCGGTCATCGTCCGAAGAGGCGCCGCGATCACGGCGAGCGTGTCCAGCATGCCGGTCAGGGTGTCAATGCGGTAGCCGAACTTTTCCGATCGGCTTTTCAGAGAAGCCTCGTAGCCAAGATCCGTCCGGATGGTCCGGATGATATCCGCAGGACGCCGTTCTTTCAGGCCTTCATAGATCGTCCCGGCGGAGGCCAGCTTGCGCTTCTGGTCATCGGAAAGTGGTGTTCCCGACCGGGCGAACACCTCAAAAACATTCCCTTCCGGACCGTTCCTGACAAAGGCCTCCACTGCGGCGCGGCTGATGTACAGATCCATCTTCAGGGCGACACGTGCAAACAGGTCCTTCCTCTCCGGCAGGTAAGCCAGTCTCATGAAATTCAGGATGTCCTCCACGACCCAGTGATCGAAAAACCGATCATCGGCATCCTTCATATAAAACGGGATGCCCCGGCGGTGCAGCTCGGACACAAAAGCCGTTGATGACGAGTTGTTGCGGAATAGGACTGCCGCCTCTTCCGGGTTTTCCATCGCCAGCAGTTCGTAGATCACATACCTGACCTGCTCGTCCCGGTCATGGAATCTCTTTAGCGAGACAGGGCCCGCACTGCCGTTCACCGGCTTCATGCCCTTTTCATAGCGCTCTTTATTCCGCTTGATGAATCCGGCGGCAGTCTCCGTGATTTCCTCGGATGAGCGGTAATTCGTCTCCATCATGAGGATTTCGGCCTGCGGGTAGTGGCTCCGGAAATCCAGCAGGTATTCCGGGTCCGCCCCCCGCCATGTATAAATGGACTGGTCATCATCCGCCACAGCACAGAGATTGCCATGGCGCCGGACCAAGTGTTCAACGATCCGGTGCTGGGCGAGAGATGTATCCTGGCTCTCATCAGTGATCACATAGTCGAACCGGTCCTGCATCCTCTTACAAAGGTCAGGATCCGTCCGGAGCGCTTCCTCCGCAATCGTCAGCATGTCATCGAAATCCAGGAGCTGCAGCCTCCGGCGGCTCCGTTTATGCGACTCATATTTCTGAAGAATTTCCCCGGCCCTCTCGACAGGCCCTTTGACCCCCGGCCACTCCGACTGGGGGATGAGGCGGTTCTTCACGAAGCTCGCGAAAGTCCCGACCGACTTCAGTTCGTCTTCAGTCGGGTCTTCTCCTGTAACCTCGCGGAAACTGCGCTTCAGAAGAACCGGTTTCGGCGGAACCTGATCTGTCTTTCCTTCGATCAGTGCCCACTCGACCCCCATATGATCGAGATGGCGTCGGACGATATCCAGCGCCAGGCTGTGGATCGTCGAAAAAGCCGGCGGCTGAAGCCCCGGAAAAAGTTTTGTAAAACGGCCGCGCATATCGTCCGCTGCAGCCTTGCTGAAGGTGATCGGCTTGATGCGCGCCGGGGCGATCCCCTTTTCCGCGATCATAAATCCGATCCGCATGATCATCGTTGTCGTCTTTCCCGAGCCCGGGCATGCCAGTACGAGGAGCGGGCCGTCCGTCTTCAGGACGACCTGCTTCTGCACGTCATTCAGCAATACACCCGTCTCCATATGCTTGCGCTCGAAAAAGTCCATTGCATCCATTCCTTCCATTGTTCGCATCCATTCATTCTAATCAAAAAAAGAAGGGCCGCGCAATGCTGCGGCCCTTCTTTCATTCACCTGTTTCAAGTTTGTCACGGGGATCGAATCCGCCGTCCCCATCCGAATATTCCGTAGCGGCCACCTGGTCAGTCTTTCGTGCTTTGTCGGAGTAGGCGCTGCCGGGCTGTCCGGCCGTCGTGCCGCCGGATTTCCTGGAGATGAATTCCTGCTGTTCCCGGCTTTTGTTCATCGATTCTGCTGAGGACTTGGCCATCTGCTCGGGAGTTCGGCTGTTGTGTTCACTCATGGGAGTCCCTCCTTCAAAGTTGATTGGGTCTGCCCTTACTATACCCGCAAGGTTCCCTTCCCAACCGGAAGACATTTCACTATCCCCTCATGCAGTCAGGCAATATACCCGAGGGAGCGGAGTACGCCCCTGATGAAAGATTCTGTATAGAGGAAGACCTCTTCCTGCTCCTGCTCACGGAAAATATCATGGCCGGCATTTTTCCATTCCTTATATTGAAACTCGTCCCTGCCCTTCATCGTCACCCAGGCGTGCATCGCATCAAGATCTGCGAGCTCATCCCTTCCGGCTGCATGCAGGAGGACTGGAGGCGTTCCCGGCTTCGGAACAGACTCACTGATCTCCTTGACGTAGGCATTCAATTCACGGAACCATGCTGCAGTGGCCACCGGATGATAGAGATTTTCTGAATCGGCCATCACCGGATCCGGATTCCGTGTCAGCAGTTCCTCGCCGATCTGGTGGTTGAACTTGATGCCGCCCGCGATTTTCCCAAGCCCCGAAAGCGGACCTTTCATCCTTGGAGGAAGATGTTTCAGGCGGAACCAAGGAGAAGTGAGGATCAGCCCCGCACAGGCCAGACTGTCATTTCTCGCCATATCCGCTGCCAGCACTCCGCCCAGACCGTGACCGAGAACGAAAAGCGGAAGGTTCTCCGCCATACCCGTGCGGATCAGTTCCTTTGCATATCTCCGATATTCATGGAATCCCTCATCATGGACTTCCGTTCCATTTTTTCCATGGCCCGGCAGATCCCCGGCAATGACATGCATGCCGGCGGTCCTGAAGCGTTCAATCAGCCAGGCATGCCGTCCATGATGTTCGTATGCATTGTGCAGCAGGACTACTGTGGCCGTCGCCTGCCCGTCTGCTTCCCATTTCCACATGTCGGTGCCCCCTTTCCGGTTCCATGACGTGCCAATCTTTTTCCCGCTTCCCGAACACCGGAAACGGGATATATAGTACGATTATGATACTACAAGTTTCGATGGAAGAGAGGTTTTTTCGATGATTTACCCGTTCAATGGCGTGGAGCCGAAAATCGATCCGTCCGTTTTCCTTGCAGACCATGTGACGGTAACCGGAGATGTTGAGATCGGAAAGGACTCGTCTGTCTGGTTTAATACAGTGATCCGGGGTGATGTTAACGCTACAAGGATCGGCCGGAAAGTGAATATCCAGGATCTGTGCATGCTTCACCAGAGTCCCTCTTTTCCGCTTCTGATCGAAGATGAGGTGACTGTCGGGCACAATGTCATCCTGCACAGTTGCACCATCAGGAAAAACGCACTTATCGGGATGGGGTCGATCATCCTTGATGGTGCCGAAATCGGCGAAGGTGCCTTTGTCGGCGCCGGTTCGCTCGTCGCGCAGGGCAAGAAAATCCCGCCGCGTACCCTGGCGTTCGGCTCTCCGGCAAAAGTGGTCCGTGAGCTGAATGATGAGGATATCCGGGATATGGAACGCATCGTACGGGAGTATGCCGAGAAAGGCCAGTATTACAAGAGCCTGCAGAAGTGAATCAGAGGCAATTTGCAAAGAAGGGAATCCGCATTCAAACGCGGATTCCCTTCTATATTGATCCCGATTATTGTGCCGCTTTGGCCTTTAGCTGGTCAGCCCGGTCGGTACGCTCCCAAGGGAGATCGACATCGGTGCGGCCGAAATGGCCGTATGCTGCTGTCTGCTGGTAAATCGGGCGGCGCAGGTCCAGCATCTTATTGATGCCGGCAGGACGCAGGTCGAACAACTCCCGCACCCATTCAACAAGTGCGGACTCTTCCGCCTTCCCGGTGCCGAATGTGTCGATGGCGATCGAGACCGGCTGCGCGACTCCGATTGCATAGGCGAGCTGGACTTCGCATTTGGATGCAAGTCCCGCTGCGACGATGTTCTTCGCCACGTAGCGGGCCGCATATGCTGCCGAACGGTCGACTTTCGTCGGATCTTTGCCCGAGAACGCTCCCCCGCCGTGACGCGCGTATCCGCCGTAGGTGTCGACGATGATCTTGCGGCCGGTGAGTCCCGCGTCCCCCTGAGGGCCTCCGATAACAAAGCGGCCCGTAGGATTGATGAAGAACTTGGTTTCTTCATCAATCAGTTCTGCAGGAACGACGGCATCGATCACCTGCTCACGAATGTCCTTCTGAATCTGCTGAAGCGTAATTTCCTGATGATGCTGAGTGGAAATAACGATCGTATCCACACGGACAGGCTGGTTGTTTTCATCGTACTCGACAGTGACCTGCGTCTTGCCGTCAGGACGGAGATACGGAAGAACTTCTTCCTTGCGCACTTCGGTCAGGCGGCGCGCCAGCCGGTGGGCCAGGCTGATCGGCAACGGCATGAGTTCCGGCGTTTCATCACAGGCAAAGCCGAACATCAGCCCCTGGTCCCCCGCTCCGATCGCTTCCAGCTCATCATCGGTCATCGTCCCTTCACGGGATTCCAGGGCTTCATTGACTCCCGCGGCAATGTCCGGGGACTGTTCATCGATCGCCGTAAGGACGGCTGTGGTCTCGCTGTCAAAACCATACTTTGCACGGGTATAGCCGATTTCCTTGATCGTATCACGGACGACCTTCGGAATATCCACATAAGTGGTAGTTGTGATTTCGCCGGCGACGAGCACAAGGCCGGTCGTAACGGTCGTTTCGCATGCCACGCGGGCATTCGGATCATCCTTGATGATGGCATCCAGGATCGCATCTGATATCTGGTCGCAGATTTTATCCGGGTGGCCTTCAGTGACCGACTCGGATGTGAACAGGCGACGATTAGTCATTGGTATTCCTCCTCCGCTCCGGCAAATCACCGGAAAGTGTTACGGTACTCGTTCCCCTGTCAAGTCCGTTCCCCGCGGGGTTGAACTCCAAGCCGTTTTGGGCTTACTGAGGTTTTGGTCAATCCATTTAAAAAGGGCCTTCCGCTCACATTCATGAGGAAAGGCCCGGATTCGCTGACACCTTTCACTCTTATCGTCCAAGGCAGACGCCTTGCTTCAGGTTGGCACCTTCTCGGCCTCCAAAAGGAGAACGGCAGGTTGCCGGGTTTCATAGGGCCTGTCCCTCCACCAGCTCGGGATAAGAGTATCCGTACAATTCTTCATAGTAATGAATTGCTCACTTTATGTCAAATACTATATGTAGAATAACGAGGGATTATGACGGTTTCTGGACGTTTGCGGCCAAACTTTTAATTAGTATAGACTAATGGGCAGAATGTGTTATACTAATTCACATCATATCCAAACCGCTTTCGGGCGGGATTACAAGACAAGGGTGGTACAGATGATGATGTCTTCTAAACTGAGCGATAAACTGAATGATCTTCTGGCAGGAGGTTCGATCCGCACACAGCTTTCCGTCGAGGAGCTGACACAAATCGCCGTTGAACGCGGTGAGGCCGTGCTGACGGACAAAGGCGCAGTCCGCGCCACGACCGGGAAGTATACAGGCCGCTCTCCCAAAGACCGCTTCATCGTGGAAGAGGCCCCTTCCAAGGAAGACATCGATTGGGGAAGCGTGAACAAGCCGGTCCAGCCTGAAGTATTCGAAAAACTGTACAACAAAGTGCTGGATCATCTCGGCGCAAAAAATGAGCTGTACGTGTTTGACGGTTTCGCAGGTGCCGACCCGGCATCCCGCCTGCACATCCGGTCGGTCAACGAGTTTGCATGGCACAACCTGTTCTGCCAGCAGCTGTTCATCCGCCCTTCCGAAGAAGAGCTGAAAAAGCATGAAGCACAATTCACGATCGTTTCCGCTCCGACCTTCAAAGCCGACCCTGAAGTCGATGGAACAAATTCTGAAGCGTTTGTCATGATCTCGCTTGAGCGCGGCATCGTCCTGATCGGCGGCACTGAATATGCCGGCGAAATGAAGAAATCCATTTTCTCCGTCATGAACTATCTGCTTCCGAAACAGGACATCCTGTCGATGCACTGCTCGGCAAACGTCGGAGAAGAAGGCGATGTCGCCCTGTTCTTCGGCCTTTCCGGCACCGGAAAGACGACACTGTCCGCAGACCCTCACCGCCGCCTGATCGGTGACGATGAGCACGGCTGGTCGCAAGACGGCGTCTTCAACATCGAAGGCGGATGCTACGCGAAGACCATCAATCTTTCCGAAGAAAAAGAGCCGCAGATCTATGGCGCCATCCGCGAAGGCTCTGTTCTCGAGAACGTCGTCGTCGGCGAGGAAGGCATTCCTGACTACGACGACGGCTCCCTGACTGAAAACACTCGCGCGGCTTACCCGCTTGAGTATATCGAAGGCAGTGTCATCCCTTCGGTCGCGGGCCATCCGAAGACGATCGTCTTCCTTACGGCTGATGCTTTCGGCGTGTTGCCTCCAATCTCGAAACTGACGAAAGAACAGGCAATGTACCACTTCCTGAGCGGCTTCACATCGAAGCTTGCAGGAACTGAGCGCGGCATCACTTCGCCTCAGATGACATTCTCTACTTGCTTCGGCTCACCGTTCCTGCCGCTCCATGCAACCGTTTATGCGGAAATGCTCGGCAAGAAGATCGACGAGCACGATGTCAACGTCTTCCTCGTCAACACCGGCTGGACCGGCGGAGAGTACGGCGTCGGCCAGCGCATGAAACTCAGCTATACTCGTGCCATGGTCCGCGCAGCAATCGAGGGCAAACTCGACAACGCTGAAATGGAACAGGGCAAGGTATTCGGCCTGAACATGCCGGTTGAAATCGAAGGCGTCCCTTCCGAAGTCCTCAATCCCCGCAATGCATGGGCGGACAAGGAAGCTTACGATGCAAAAGCCAAGGAGCTCACGGCAGCTTTCCGTGAAAACTTCAAGAAATTCGGCTCTGTCTCAAAAGAAATCGCTGAAAAAGGCGGCCCGGTCATCTGATCGGCTTATCATAAAACACCATCGCATGTCGACTCATGCGATGGTGTTTTTTTGTGCAAGCAGACCTCAGTTCCCCTTTCCTTTCATCCAATTGCACAGATCACGCGTGACTCTTGCGGATTCTGCCGGGGGAAAGAAATGAGTGTAATCGGAAAAATACCAGGTCTCGACCGGTTTCCCCGCTTCATTAAGCGCATCTTCAAGCATAATTGCCTGCTCAATGGATACATTCACATCCTGCCGGCCATGGACAAGCAAGAACGGGGCATCAATTTCATCCACATGGAAAAGAGCCATCCGGTTGCGGTATTCATCAGGTGCGCTGTTCGGTGACCCGCCAATCACCCGTTTCATCATCCGGCGGAGTTCTTTCCTTTCTTTATAGGTGAAGACAACATCCGACACACCGGCCCAGTTCACAACGGAAGTGATGTCATTCCGTATGATCGCCGTCCAGAGAGCCATGATGCCGCCCCTGGAAAAGGAAAACAGATGGATCCTCGCGCTGTCGGTTTTCTGGTGCTGTTTCAGCACATCAACCGCATGAACAGCATCAAACCGGTCCTCGCCGCCAAATTCGTCAAAACCCTCGCCGCCGCGGTTTCCCCGATAGTATGGGGCAAAGACGGTAAATCCCTGCTGTGCAAACTGGGCGATCCGGGAAGGCCGGACCATCCCTACATGCTGGATGCCGCCCCGCAAGTAAACGATGCCATCATAGATTCCTTCTGCCGCCGGCTCCGCAAGCATCCCCTTCACCCGGTATCCCGTGGACCAATAGGTGACTTCGCTCATCCGAACATTGGGGTTGGGTGAAGGATAGGGTCTTGTGTATTCAATTGTTCCGTTGTCTTTCATAATCCATCACCTTCTTCCGGATCCTGTCCATACCCTCGTCCGACATGTGGCGGCTCAAATTTTCTTTTGAGCTCTCCCATTCTGATTCAGAAAGATAAGCCGCGCCTTTTGTTTCATGAAGCTGAATGTCTTCATCAACGGATATAATGTCTGCTGCAAAAACCCTTTTGCAGAAGGGCGGGTCCGCATGGACGACATAATCGGCAATAAACGCAAGATTGCCGGCGCTGGCCCCGGTCTCTTCATACACTTCCCTGACGGCCGCCTGTTCAATCGTCTCACCCGGCTCTGCTTTTCCGCCCGGCCACTCGAGTCCCCTCTCCGGATGGATGGTCATCAGCCACTGACTGTTATCAAAAGAGGCGACGATGACATGGGTCGGCTTCATCCCTGCCCTGTCCTTTTCCCAGAACAGATCGACCCGCTGTCCCGCCTTGTCTTTATATGTATACATCGGCACCCCTCCTCCACCAAGTGTAGCGGACAGGGTACCGGCCCTTCAACGGAAATATGGGAGACTCTCAACGAACTTCTTGGACTCCTCATCCCCGAATTCGTGGACGAGTGCATACAGCTTCATGGTGCGTAGGTCTATCTGATGGTTTTCCTTGTCCAAATGATATGGAACAAATGGCAGATGTGATCTGACAAAGTTGTTAAATTCCACATCGCTGATCTGGCTGAACAGTTTGCTGAACGCTTCCTCCACCCGGCTGTCCGCCTCAATGGCGAACTCCCACGGCGCTGCGCTCGGTGCCGGGTACACCTGTCTGTGGAGAATTGATACGTACAATTTGTTTTTCATGGCCATCCTCCTGGCTAAAAGATTTTCCTTAGGATGGCGTCCTCCAACTTTTCCATGCGCAAAAGACTAATCTGCCGGCAACCGGAAAACTTTAGCCAATTGAAAAAGCCGGATATACCGGCTTTTTCTGATTTGCTTCAGTTGTTTTCTTCACCGAGGAAGGCGTTGAGCATCCATTGGTGTTTCTCGATGCTCTGATAGGTCGAATTCAGGAGGTCCTCAGTCATGTCGTCCTCGTCTTTTGCTGCAAGGTCCATGCCTTTTTTGAGTGATTCCATGATTTTGTCGAAGTCCTCCGTCACCTGCTTGACCATCGCATTGGCGGATTCCTTTCCGCTTGCTTCGTCAACAACGGAATTCTCGAGGTGTTCCTTCAGTGTCGCGAGCGGCTGGCCGCCAAGCGTCAGCATACGCTCCGCGATCTCATCCATATGTAGGGTCGCTTCATTATAGAGTTCCTCGAACTTTTCGTGAAGAGTGAAGAACTGAGGCCCTTTCACATACCAGTGATAATTGTGAAGCTTCGTGTAAAATACCGACCAGGTCGCCACCTGGACATTCAATTCTTTAAGCAGTTCTTTAGACATCCATCAACACTCCATTTCTTAATCAATCGTTCTTCTGTTCATCTTCCCCACCCCGCGCTACAATAAACATGCGTTGCGATTGGAGTGTTTATTAATGAAACATCTTTTTATATGGATCATCCGATTCTACAGAAAGGCCATTTCCCCATTCACGCCCCCAAGCTGCCGTTTTCATCCAACCTGTTCCTCATATGGTCTCGAAGCTTTTGAAAAGCATGGTGCCATCAAAGGTTTCCTGATGACAATTATCCGGATATCCAAATGCCATCCGTTTCACGAAGGCGGATTCGACCCGGTTCCTGACAAGTGGCCGGGAAGAAAAAAAGCAGATCATTGAATTACGGGTTGCCAAGCCATCTATTATTGGGGTATTATAAATCGTACTCATTACGATTTAGAGGTGGATTATGAAACGATTGATCATTATCCTGTCTGCATCCCTGCTTTTTCTGGCCGGGTGCGGCAGCAGTAATAACGAGAAAAAAGAAAGCGATGGTTCAGCGGATAACGTAATCACGATCAAGACTACCGTCTACCCGCTTGCCTATTTCACAGAGAGAATCGGCGGAGACTCCGTCAGCGTCTCCTCGATCTATCCTCCCGGTGCAGACAGCCATACATTCGAACCGACACAAAAAGATATGATCAGCCTGGCGGAAAGTGATCTGTTCATCCATACCGGACTCGGACTGGAGGGCTTTGTCAGCAAAGCCGAGCAGACGCTTTCAGACCAGGATGTACAGATTGTCGCGGCAACAGCGCACATTTCTGATGATCAGCTTCTTCATGGCCACAGCCATGAGGAGGAGGAAGACGAACACGGACATGAAGAGGAAGAAGCCGGCCATGAAGGCCATGACCATTCGGGAGCGGACCCGCATGTCTGGCTCTCCCCTGTCTTGGCCGACCGGTTGGCACTTGCTGTGAAAGAAGCCCTTTCAGAAGAACTCCCTGACAAGGAAGCGGAGTTTAATGAGCGCTACGAAGAACTTTCGGATGAACTTAAGCTGCTGGATGAAGAATTCCATGCGATGGCACAAGGCGCCGAAACGAAAACTTTCTTTGTTTCCCACGCTGCATTCGGATACATCGCTGATGAATATGGATTGGAACAGGTATCCATCGCAGGGCTGAATCCTCAAAGCGAACCATCACAAAAAGAGCTCGCCCGTATCGTGGATCTTGCCCGTGAAAAGCAGGCCAAAACCATCTTTTTTGAGCAGAACATCACATCAAAGCTCACACAGGTGATTGTGAATGAGATCGGAGCAGAATCCGATACACTCCATAATCTGAGTGTCCTCTCAGAAGAGGATATCGAAAACGATGAAGATTATTTTTCCCTCATGAGACAGAACATCGAACGGCTCGGAAATGCATTGACCCATTAAGCCCATAGCAAAAGCCATCCGGCAACCCGGATGGCTTTTGTCATTTCTCAATTTCAAACGCAGCCCTAAGTTCTCGCCGAAGAAGCTTGTTGGAGGCATTTCTCGGAAGTTCTTCAACGAAACGATAGTACTTCGGAACCTTATAAGGGGCCAGGCGCTCCCGACAGAACGCTTCAAGCTCCTCCGCGGCAATCGTTTTCCTCACCACGACGAAGGCTGCCGGGACATGACCCCAGTGTTTGTCCTCCACCCCGGCCACTCCCGCTTCCGACACATCAGGATGGCCGACCAGCACTTGTTCAATCTCCGCAGGATAGATGTTCTCCCCTCCCGAGATGATCAGGTCTGACCTGCGGTCGAGCACATAAAGAAATCCCTCATCATCGAGCTTGCCGATATCGCCTGTATGGAGCCAGCCATCCACCTGGGCCGGGCTGTCGCTGAAGCGACCGACATAGCCCGGAGTCACATGGGGGCCGCTGATGAGAATCTCCCCCTCATCCCCCGGCTTTTCCGCTCCTTCGATGCGGATACGATTAAAGAACAGCGGCTTGCCTGAAGATCCGGTTTTCCTGAGGGCATCGTCCGCTGCCAGTGTAGCTGTCTGCGAGGACGTTTCGGTCATACCATAGGTCTGGAGAATCTGAATGCCAAGTGCCTCTGCCCTCCTGATGTACGGAGAAGGAACGGGACCTCCTCCAGCCAGGATCTGCCTGAAACGCCCGTCAGCCCGCTGTTTCCGGCCCTCCAGGATATCCAGCACCCTGACAAGCTGGGCTGAAACCGCAGACATCGTCGTGACGCTTCCTTCCGCAATTTCTCTGGCTGATGCTTCCGCATCGAATTTCGACTGCAGGCGCACCGTCATTCCGTAGATGAGCGACCGGCTCAGAATTGAGAATCCACTGATATGGAAAAGAGGCATCGCACATAACCAGACATCTCCGTCATGGAGGCCCATGTTAAAGGCGGATGCCGAAGCGCTCGACAAATGGTTGCCGGCCGTCTGACGGACCCCTTTCGGAAAGCCCGTCGTCCCTGATGTATACATGATCGTCAGCGTACGATCTTCATGCCAGAGCTCGGCCGGCTTAAAGTCTACCGCCTTACCGGACAGGAGACGGCTCACAGATGTGCTGTCCGGTACGCGATCCAACAGGGAATCATCGGTAAACACAGACACGGCTTCCGAGTCTTCGATTTGGTAAGAGAGCTCCGCTGCTGTCAGGCGGCTGTTCAGCATGACCAGTTCAAAGCCGGCGAGCAGTCCTCCGTGGATCAGGAAGACGGTCTCCGGACCTCCTGTTGTAAGAAGTGCCACACGGTCGCCTTCCTGCAGGCCGGTGCCCCTCATCTTCCTTGCGATGTCCATCGACCGTTCCGCCATTTCCCGGAACGTCCACTGCTGCTTTTCCCAGCTGATGGCGATCCGGTCCGGCGTCAGATTCGCCCGCTGCAAAATCCAGTTTGGTGTCATCATGCTATCACCTTCCCATCATAAAAAGCCGCCCCATAAGGCGGCTCATTCAAAATTTCAAACATCAAGGGAAACGAGGGAACTGGCCAAAGTCCGGCTTGCGCTTTTCCTTGAATGCGTCACGGCCTTCTTTTGCCTCTTCCGTCGTGTAGTAAAGGAGTGTCGCGTCGCCTGCCATCTGCTGAAGGCCTGCCAGTCCGTCTGTATCGGCATTCATCGCTGCCTTCAGGAAACGCAGTGCAGTCGGGCTCTTCTCGAGCATTTCCTCGCACCACTGGACAGTTTCGTCTTCAAGCTGATCAAGCGGAACGACCGTGTTGACCAGTCCCATGTCCAGTGCTTCCTGTGCATTGTACTGGCGGCACAAGTACCAGATTTCACGGGCTTTTTTGTGCCCAACGATGCGAGCCAAATAGCCGGAGCCGTATCCCGCATCAAACGAGCCGACTTTCGGGCCGGTCTGCCCGAAGATTGCATTGTCCGCTGCGATGGTCAGATCGCAGACCACGTGCAGAACGTGTCCGCCGCCGATGGCATAACCAGCCACCATGGCGACAACCGGTTTCGGGATGACGCGGATTAGGCGCTGCAGATCCAGTACGTTCAGGCGTGGAATCTGGTCCTCGCCGACGTAGCCGCCGTGTCCTCGTACTTTCTGGTCCCCGCCGGAGCAGAAGGCCATGTCGCCTTCGCCCGTCAGGACGATGACGCCGATGCTGTCGTCATCGCGTGCGCGGGAGAAAGCATCGATCATTTCTTCTACAGTTTTCGGTGTGAAGGCATTGCGGACTTGCGGACGGTTGATCGTCACTTTGGCGATGCCGTTGTATTTCTCATATTTGATCTCGTCATATGTACGGATCGTTTCCCATTGGCGTGTCATGTGGTTCCTCCCCTGTCTATGGCTTTAAAGCTTCCTTTACTATTGTAGCAAAGCGCGCCGGATTTTCCACGTGCACCGTATGTCCGGCACCCGGAACGGTCACATGACTTGAATCCGGCAACTGCCGCGCCATGTCTTCTGCAATGTTTACATACTTTTCGTCCAGCGCTCCGGTAATCAACGTCACCGGCATTCTGAATTCCTCCAGGTTATCCCAGTATGAAGGCTGGCTCCCTGTGCCGATGCCCCTGAGACTTGCGGCGAGGCCCGCAGGATCATTCTCCAGGCGACCGCTCCGGACATGTTCCCGGACATCTTTCGGCAACCGTGTCTGCGAAGCAAAAAGCGGAATGTTCTCCCATCGGGCGGTAAAGGCACGTATGCCTTCCCGTTCAATGAAAGCGGCAAGCTTTTCGTCGGATTCCCGGCGAGACCGCCGCTCGTCCTCTGTCTCAAGACCTGGTGATGTGCTTTCAAGGATCAGTCGGCTAATTTTTTCAGGATGTTTTGCAGCATAGCCGATTGCAATCCGCCCGCCCATCGAATAGCCGAGAAGACTGAAGCGATCCAGCCCAAGCCGGGTGAAAAGCGCATCCATGTCCGCCACCTGTTCCTCCATCGCATAGCGCCCAGAAACATCGGGTGCGGCTGAATGGCCATGACCGGTCAGATCAGGCATGATGAGCCGGCAGGACGCGAACTCATCGGCAAACTCGATCCATGATGCTGAACTTCCCGTGAAGCCGTGCAGCAGGACAAGCGGTTCACCGTATGGGTCCCCTGCCTCCCGGTAGCCGATCCGGATTCCCCGGATCATCGCCTTCAGCGGTTCCATTCGGCATCCAGCCTTTCCCCGACTGCCTGCCAGAGCTTGCGGTGCTCATTCAGATTCACCTGGCGGTCGCTAAAGGCTTCGATGATCCTGACACTGGTTTGTTTCGGCTGAAGGAGGGACTGCCTGAGCCCGTCAGCTGAATCTACAGCATCATACTGGCAGCCATACATCTCCGCCAGGCTCTTGAATTTCAGCCCGGTTGGCGTGCCAAACAGTTCCTCGAAATAGCGGCCTGCCCCGGCCTGAGGCAAATAAGAGAAAATACCGCCTCCGTCATTGTTCATGACGAGGATAGTGAGGTCCGTCTCCCCGAAACGGCTTGAAATCAGCCCGTTCATATCATGGAGCATCGCCAAGTCTCCGATCAGCAGGTAAGCCGGGCGCTTTCTTGCCGCCTGTACGCCGAATGCGGTCGACACGACACCATCTATTCCATTCACCCCGCGATTGGCGAAAATACCAATATCGCGCCCAGTATTCAGGAAGTAGGTGTCGACGTCACGGATCGGCATGCTGGAACTTGCGAACAGGTCACTGCCATCCGGGATGTCTGCGAACAAAACACCTGCCATCGCGCCTTCATCTGTCCCTTCCATGACCGCACGCCTCGTTTCCTCCGCTGCAATACGGTTGGCTTCCGTCCAGAGCGTGGCATAGTTGGACGGAGGATTTTCCGCTCTGATGCCGAGAAGCATGTCAGGCGCACATTGGAGATGATCCGTAGCCAGATGATGAGGATCACGGAAGGCCGGGCTTTCATCCACTACGATATAGACGTCCGGGCGGTTTGCATTGAGGAACAGTGTCAGCGGCTTTGAAACCGGCTGGGGACCAAAACGGATCACTGTATCCGGCGTCATCTCCTGCTTGAACCTTTCATTTTTCAAAACGGCATCGTACTGGTCGATGCAGAGGTCTTCCGCTTCAGCGAATTGGCCGCTTCGAAGTCCGGAAAGCGGATCAGCCAGCACCGGCCAACCGAGTGAACGGGCAAATTTCCAGAACGCCTCTTTGTCGAAATCCGGAGGAAGTTCACCGGCGATGATAAGCCCCCGCTTCGCGGCAGAGGCTGTCTCTGTGAACCAGCGCACCATTTCAGGATCCGGAATCATCGTTCCCCTTCGCACACTGCGGAAAGAAAGCCCGGGGTCTTCCGCTCCGAAATCGATCAGCAGAGGCTCCCTGAAAGGAACATTCAGATGGACCGGACCGGCCGGTGCATCGGTCGCGACCGAGACGGCGCGCTGAACGTGCCGGCCGATATATTCAAGGGATTCCACCCGATCTTCCGGGACGGGGAAGTCGGCGCTGTATTTTACCATTCTGCCGTACATTCCCGGCTGGTCGATCGCCTGCGGGGCTCCAACCTCGCGCAATTCATGCGGTCGGTCTGCCGTCAGGATGATCAGGGGTACCCGTGCATACTTCGCCTCAGTGATTGCCGGCATATAGTTGGAAGCGGCCGTGCCGGACGTGCAGAGGACGGCGACAGGCTCTCCTGTTGCCTTCGCCATGCCCAGCCCGCAGAACGCAGCAGAGCGTTCATCGGTCTGCAGATGCACCCTGACCTTGTCAGAGTCGGCAAATGCATATGCCAGAGGAGTCGACCGGGAGCCGGGACTCACAACCGCTTGGCGGACACCAGCGCGAACCAGTGATTCCCGGATTCTCAGGACATAGGAGGTCAGCACCTTACGTTCATCCATGCAGCGCACCCCCGAGTGCCCGCATCATCGGACGGAACTTCACCCATGTCTCCTCATATTCTTCTTCCGGTACCGATCCGGCGACAATGCCGCCGCCTGCATACAGATGCGCCCGGTCGCCTTTCAGCAGACCGGAACGGATCGCCACGGCAAACTCTCCGTCACCCTCCGCATCGATCCAGCCGATCGGTGCACCGTAGTAGCCCCTATCCATCTTTTCATTTTTACGGATCATTCGAAGCGCTTCGTCGCGCGGAGTGCCGCCGAGTGCCGGAGTCGGATGAAGTGCCTGAACCAGATCGAGCAGATCAGTGCCAACATTCGGTGTTGCTTCCACTGGAGTGAACAGATGCTGGATATCGCGCACTTTCAACAGCCGGGGTCCTGCAGGGATCCTGACGTCACTGCACAAACTGCGGAAGACATCCCCGATCATCTGCACCACAAATTGGTGTTCCTCGCGGTTTTTAGGATCCTTCAGAAGACTTTCGCCGAGCAGTCGGTCTTCTTCCACTGTTTTGCCCCGGCGGATGGAACCGGCCACGCAAGCAGTCAGGCCTTTGCCGTCCTCCATCTTCACGAGCCGCTCGGGCGTGGCTCCGAAAAAGAAACCGTCTCCGTTCTCCAGCCCAAACAGATAACTTTCCTGCTGTTCGGCCGACAAATGTTCCAGTACTTCCGAATGACGGACCGGCGCCGCAAATTCAAGTCCGACGGAACGGGCGATGACAACCTTTTCCGGCCCGCCTTCAAGGATTCCGTCCCGGACACCTTCCACAGCACGCACATAATCTGCCTTGGCATATTCATGGAGCCGAAGGACATCCGGCTTTAACGCAGGTGTCCGTTCTTTTACCTGGGCTTCGTGGATCAGCCGATCCCGGATCAGCCGGAGCTTTTCAAAATCTCCTGCCGCCGAGCCATCATCCGAAACCAGGTTGATTGACACAAATGCACGGCCGTCCTTTTCCACCAGTTGGATCTGCGGAACGACAAACAGTGCGGCCGGGAAGCCTGTCCATTCGGATTCCCGCCGATTTTCAGGATCAAAAGAAAATCCGCCGAACAAAACGGGTGACTGGTCTCCCTCTTCCTTGACGATCACCGAACAGAGGCGCTGCCACTGTGTCCGGATATCTTCGAACCGGGCATCTCCATCCTTGCTGGTCAGTCGGGCGGCATGTCCAATTCCTGCCATCTTCCGCGTCTTGTCCCGGTTCTCCCAATAAAAACGCCTGCCGGCAAACTCCATCTCGCCGGCTTCAAAAAACGCCTGCGGTGACAGCCTGTCCGATTCGACAGTTTCCGTGTAAAACCGGAGCCCGTCCATCATTCGGCCTGTCTCCGCCATTGAATGCGGAGTCGTTTTCCGTTTCATCCAAGACCCCTCCAACTTATTCGCTACAGTCTTTCCTTACCCATTTATTTTACCACATTGCACGATCCGCCAACATCCGGGCGATTCCGTGCTCCTTCCCTGTCCTTTCCCTTTATTCTCCGTTATAATGATGAGCGGAAAAGAAAATTAGGGAGAGAACCATATGCAGCAAACACTCAAGGCTGATGAAGGATGGCGCATCTGGTGGCAGCTGACGCGCCCGCATACGCTTACTGCGTCTTTTGTGCCCGTTCTTCTCGGGACCATCATCGCGCTCGCCGAAACCCGTCCCAACGTCTTACTTTTTATCCTCATGATGCTTGCCACCCTGTTCCTGCAGGCTGCAACCAATATGTTCAACGAATATTATGATTACAAACGCGGACTCGACAATGAACAGTCCGTCGGCATCGGCGGGACGATTGTCCGCAACGGTGTCAAACCCTCTACAGTTCTCGGCATCGCACTGGCACTCTACGGTGCCGCCGCATTGATGGGACTCTATATCGCAGGAAGCACTTCCTGGTGGCTTCTCGCGATTGGAGGCATCGCCATGGCTATTGGCTACCTTTATACGGGTGGACCGCTTCCCATCGCCTACACGCCGCTCGGAGAACTGTTTTCCGGAGTCACGATGGGTATGGCGATCGTACTCATCTCCTACTTCATTCAGACCGGTTATGTCAGCGGATGGGCAATTGCCCTTTCCGTACCGAGCATGATCCTGGTCGGAGCGATCATGATGTCCAACAACATCCGTGACTTGGAAGGCGACAAAAAGGGTGGCCGCAAAACACTTGCCATCCTGGCAGGCAGAAAAAAGGCCATTACGATCCTACTCCTGTTTTTCGCAGTATCTTATCTGTGGATCCTCGGCATGGTCCTGATGGGCTCCCTGACACCGTGGGCACTCCTCGTCTTCCTCAGCATAGGAAAGCCGATCGGCGCCATCCGCGTCTTCAGAAACGAGCATGTTCCGCTTAAAGTCATGCCCGCCATGAAAGCGACGGCCCAGACCAACACGATCTTCGGTTTTCTGCTCTGCTGCGGCATCCTTCTCGGATATTGGATAAATTGAATCAAATAATTGTCAACCGTCTGCAACCTTGCAGGCGGTTTTTGATTGGTGTCCAAGGTTTACCGCTCAGGGCAAAAAGGAAAAGATGAGGGACAATGGGACGAACTCATTCAAGCAGATCATCCATCATTGAATAACAGAAGGAAGTGACAGCCATGTTGACAGAACAGCAAAAGACAATCCTTAAGCGGGAACTAATCGGAATGCAGCAGCAATACCGGGAAACAGCGGAAGAACGGGACCGTGATGATAGTATGCGTGATGAAACAGGAGAACTTTCATTTGTGGACAATCACCCTGCTGACGCGGGCACCGAACTGTTTGACCGCGAACGGGACCAGGCGCTTGAAAACCATGCGGAAGATGAGCTCGGAAAAGTCGAAGCAGCGCTTCATGCGTTGCGCGATGGCAATTACGGCATCTGTGAAGTATGCGAAAAAGACATTCCCTTCGAGCGACTGGAAGCCATCCCCTACACAAATCGCTGCATTGAGCATGCGGACACCGAGATTCCGGAGGACCGTCCGGTAGAGGAAGACGTACTGGAAGAAGTAACGGAACCCGTTCAGCCTGACTCATTTGAAGTCGGAAAAAAAGAAGACATCGAAGACTATCAAGACAGCTTTCAGGAAGCGGCACGCTACGGCACTTCTGAGACCCCCTCCGATATGAGCGGTGACCACGGCAACTACAATGACCTTTATACAGATCCGATGGAAGAGGGCACGGCAGAAACCTATGAGGAATTTGCAAGCACTGATGAAACAGGGACTGTAAAAGGCTTTATGCGTTCTGATACATTGGAGGACTACCAGGAAGACCTGGACGATGCGGGAATCGAGTCCCCACTCGGCGATATCCCCGACAAAGCGATTGACAGCTACACCGGCAAGCGGATTGATGAGGAATAAAAATTGAAGAAACAAAAAAGAGCAGCCACCCTGTAAAGGTTGGCTGCTCTTTTATAATGACCCCTACGGGATTCGAACCCGTGTTACCGCCGTGAAAGGGCGGTGTCTTAACCGCTTGACCAAGGGGCCAATAAGTGGCGGAGAAGGAGGGATTTGAACCCTCGCGCCGGTTACCCGACCTACGCCCTTAGCAGGGGCGCCTCTTCGGCCTCTTGAGTACTTCTCCAAATGGCTCCGCAGGTAAGACTCGAACTTACGACCGATCGGTTAACAGCCGATTGCTCTACCACTGAGCTACTGCGGAATACATGGTGGGCCTAAGTGGACTCGAACCACCGACCTCACGCTTATCAGGCGTGCGCTCTAACCAGCTGAGCTATAGGCCCGGTTTCGCTGGAGCGGATGAAGGGAATTGAACCCTCGACTTCAGCTTGGGAAGCTGAGGTTTTACCACTAAACTACATCCGCAAATGGTGGCTTGGGACGGAATCGAACCGCCGACACAAGGATTTTCAGTCCTTTGCTCTACCGACTGAGCTACCAAGCCTAATTAAAATCTTAAGGAGTTCATTATGT